>DASWAR010000142.1:0-22679 GCA_036391015.1 Terriglobales bacterium | reverse complement strand
GTTCACCATCACCAATCCGGTAGCCAACTCCATCGCCCTGACGGGAGTGGCGTTCACCGACAACCTGCCGGCCGGACTTGTGGTAGCCACGCCCAACGCGCTGGCCAGCACTTGCGGCGGAACAGCCACTGCGGTGGCGGGCGCCTCTTCTTTGAGCCTGGCCGGGGCAACTCTGGCAACGAACGCCTCCTGCACGATTTCGGCGAACGTGACCGGCACAACGGCCGGGTTGAAGAACAATAGTGTGCAAGTGACTGCCACCGAAAGCGGGGCGGGCAATACGTCGAATGCCTCGGTCACGGTGGTCGCCGCCGATCTCGCGGTGACCATGACCGCCGCCCCGACGATCGTCGCGCCCGGCTCCAACCTCGTCTACACCATCACCGTGACGAACAACGGCCCCGCCGCTTCCACCGGCTACACGCTTACCGACACGATCCCGGCGAACGTGACTTTCGTGAGCGCCACGTCCGGTTGCGGGCTCGAAGGCGTCCTGACGTGCAGCGGTTCTGCGCTCGGCGTCGGACAAAGCGCGACCTTCATCATCGTGGTTACGCCCACCGCCGAGGCCACGCTCACCAACACCGCCAGCGTCGCCGGCAACGAAGCTGACCAGAACCTCCTCAACAACTCCTTCGCCCTGCAGAACTTTGCCGTCGCCGCCGACATTGCGGTCTCCGCCGCCGGCGCGCCCAGTTCGGTGGGAGGCTTCCCGGCCTACGCCGCCACAGTCACGAACAACGGTCCGTCCAATGCGTCTGGCGTCGTGCTCACCGACCTGCTCGACAATTACGGCTTCGTCTCCTACTCCAGCACGCAGGGCTCGTGCACCTTCAGCGCGCCGGTGCTGACCTGCAGCCTGGGTGCGCTCGCCAATGGCGCCAGCGCCGTCGTAACCGTCGTCGTCACTGCGCCGAATGCCGGGTGGGCGGCCAACACTTTCCACGGCAGCGCCATCCAACCCGATCCCAACCTGGGCAACAACGGAGTCCGCCTCGGCCCGACGCTCGACAGCTTCAACACGCCGGTGGGGAGCAACGTCGCCATCAACGCCTCCGATCCGGCGGACAACCTGATTGCTTCGCTGACCTTTAGCAACGTCACCCGCACCGGCAGCACGACGATGACTTCAATGTCCGCCGCCAGCCTGCCCGCCGGCTTCCGCAGCGGGCGTCAACCGACCTTCTTCGACATCAGCACCAACGCGGAATTCGTCGGCGCAATCGCTCTCAACATCCACTTCTTGCCCGCCAACTTCCGCCATCCCGCGCTCGTCCGCCTGTTCCACTTCGAAGGCGGAGCGTGGGTGGATCGCACCATGGGCCTGAATGTGGCCTCGGGCACCATCGCCGGCCAAGTGATGTCGCTGTCGCCGTTCGCGCTGCTGGAACCGGTGGACACCATCCCGGTGGCCAACGCCGGCGCTGACCGCTCCGTGCCCGGCGCCATGGCCGCCGGCGCCCGTGTCACGCTCGACGGCTCCGCTTCCGTGGATGCTGACGGCGACCCGCTGACCTATCGCTGGTCGGGTCCGTTCCCCGAAGGCGGCGGCACGGTCACGGGAATCAACCCCACGGTCACGCTGCCGCTCGGTGTGTCGAAGGTCTCACTCGTGGTCAACGACGGCGAGGCCGACTCGCCCGCGGTTGCCCTCAACCTCGCCGTCGCCGATTTCCAGGTGAGCGCACCGGCAGGTTCCGTGGCCCTCACCCGCGGCCAGTCCACCAGCTTCACCATCACCATGACGCCGCAGTACGGCGCCTTTGGCGCGCCCATCAACCTATCGTGCGCGCCGGGCGCCGCTGAGGTGACCTGCTCGTTCTCCTCGGCGAGCGTCACGCCGGGAGCGACCGCGAGCACCGCCACCCTGACCGTTACTGCGGCGGCGACCGCGGCGCGTGCGCCGGGCCGGTCCATGCCCGCTTACTTCGCGCTGTGGCTAGGGACCTTGCCGGTCTTCGGCATGGTGTTCCTCGCCGCCGGCCGCCGCAAGAAGTGGCAGATGGCGGTGCTGCTCATGCTGTTGCTGGTCCTGGTGGCGTCGCACGTCGGCTGCGGCGGCGGAGGCACAACCCAGACGCAGTCCTCGTCGTCCCCGTCAACCCCGGGTTCAAAGGCAGTCACAATTACGGTGACCGGTACCTCGGGGACGTTGCAGCACTCGTCCTCGGTGACGGTCACGATTCCGCAGTAACGCGAGCGCGTCAGGTTGCGTGGGGCAGAACTTTGCCGGCTTGTGGGGGAAGTTAACCGGGAGCATGGCCGCTGGCCTGCTCCCTTTTTTCATTCCAGACGAACAATCGGCGATCGGCAATGATCCGAATACCGACAACCGAAAGCCCAAAGCCTGGAACTTGAAGCCTGGAGCCTAATTACCAGCCTGGAAAATGTGTTCCGCGCGGTCGCCCTTGAACACCATGCGCGCAATAACAAGTTCCTTGGCCGCATTCAGCCTGTACTCGACCTGGGACTGCGCTACCGGCGCGCTCAGCGGCTTTAGCGTGCATTTCACGCGGGCTTCAGCCGGTTTGCGGCCCTGCTTGGTAAACACCATGATGTGTTCGTCACCTTGCATCTGGTGGGTTACCACGTAGTCGCCCGCGGGCAGCAAGGTATCGCCCACGCGGACTGTGTCATAGAACGTGACAGCCCGCTTCTCCGCGATTCCAAACTGATTGGCCGCCATTGCGGCTGTGCCGAGGATTAGTACTGTGATCGCAATCAACAATACCGTCTTGCGCATGAATCGTGCCTGCCTTCTGGTCCCCATGAGAGCCTCATCCGACGGACCACTAATAGCCTAGTCGAGCGCTGCGGCGCTGGCTGTGACCTGGGTCAACTGCACTTGTGAGCCACCAGCAACTTGAGTTCCGCCGCGCGCCGGCGCCTGATAACTCCGGCCGATGGCCCTGCTAGAATGGCGCGAGCCCCAAGTTCCCCAAGTCCGCCCCGCGCGTGGATGTAAGTATGACCCTCCGACGCAGTCCCGGTACGAGCACCGCATCCGCTGCCGAGGACGCGCCCGGCAAGTACGGTGTCGTCGCGGTCGGCGCCTCCGCCGGCGGATTGAAATCGCTTTTCAAGCTGCTGGGACCGCTGCCGGCGGCGTTTCCCGTCAGTATTCTCGTGGTTTTGCACCTCAGCCCGGAGCATCCCAGCCACTTGGCGGAAGTCCTGGGGCGCAAAGTGGCGCTGAAGGTCCGCCAGGCGAGCGACGGCGAGCTGATGTCGCCGGGAACGGTTTACGTCGCCGCGCCCAACCGGCACCTGGTGGCAGAGCCGTCGCGCGTGCGCCTCCTGGAAACCCCGACCGTGCATTATTCCCGGCCATCCATCGATCTGCTGTTCGGATCCGTAGCGGTCAGTTTCGGGGCCCGCTCGGTAGGGATCATCCTGAGTGGCAGCGGGCGCGACGGCGCCTCCGGCGTGAGTTCCATCAAAATGGCCGGCGGCGTGACCATGGCGGAAGACCCGAGCAAAGCGGAGTTCAGCGCCATGCCTTATGCGGCGGTGGCCACGGGCTGCGTTGACATTGTCCTGCCGCTCTCCAAGCTGGCCGCCAGTTTGGTAGATCTATGTAACGTCAGCCATGTCTGATTCGCAGAAACCGAAGCAGGACCTTTCTTTGGCGGAGATCGTGGAAGAGCTGGCCAGCCGCTGCGCCCTCGACTTGCGGGGCTACAAGCATGGCACCCTGCAACGGCGCATGCACAAACGCATGCAGCGGCTTTCCGTGTCGAGCTACTACGATTATCTGGACCTCATCCGCAGGACTCCCGGCGAAGCCAACGAATTGCTCAGCACGGTGCTGATTAATGTCACCGAATTCTTTCGCGACGCGCCGGCATGGGAGGCGCTGCGCACCAGTGTCTTGCCCTCGTTGCTTGAGAGGCTGCAGCCCGGCGACGCGTTCCGGGCCTGGTGCCCCGCCTGTGCCTCCGGCGAAGAACCCTATTCGCTCGCCATTCTCCTGGCGGAGCACTTCGGCAAGCGCCTGCCCGAGCAAGAGATCAAGATCTACGCCACCGACATTGATGAAGAAGCTCTAAACAGCGCTCGCCGCGGCGAGTATCCGTGGGATCGCCTCAGGCGTGTCCGGCCCCAATGGCGGCAGAAGTATTTCACCGGATCCGGCGCCACCGCCCGCATTGTTCGCGAGGTCCGCAAAATGGTGATCTTCGGGCGCAGCAACGTGCTGACGGACGCGCCCATTTCCCATTGTTCCTTGGTTGTGTGCCGTAATCTCTTGATATATTTTGATGCCGCATCGCAGCGCGAGATCATGAAGCGCTTGCACTACGCTCTTGATCCTGACGGTGTGTTGTTCCTGGGAAAGGCGGAATCGAAGCTCAGCGATTCGCAGGTATTTCAGTCGATCAATGCCCGCTGGCGGATTTTCCGCAAGCTGGCGCCGGGCCAGAACGGAGAAACGCGCGCGGCCGGCGGCCGGGAGGTGAGAAGCATGGTTGCCCGCAAGAATCACGAGATCGAACGCGAATTGCGCAACCGCCGTCTCCAGGAGCGCTACATCCTGGAATCCGTTCAATCGGCGCTCATCCTGCTGGACGCTGCCGATGTCGTCCTGACCCACAATGACGGGGCCACCCGTATCTGGAGCCTGGGCGTGGATTCCATTGAAGGTCAGCCCATCCACAGCACCCCAATCGCGGCAAAATGTCCTGAGTTGAGTTCGCGCCTGGAGGAGTCGCGCCGCAACCCCCAAGAGACAGTCGTGTTCCGGGCCAAGTTGAGGAACCAGGCCGACGGCCGGGATCATGTCATCGTCATCAACCTGCGCGCCATGCTGGACGAATCCCGCCAGCGCACCGGCACGGTGATGCACTGCGACGACGTTACCCATCAAGACGCGCAGCGCGACACGTCACAGCAGCTCGAGTCCACCGGCGAGGAACTAAAATCCGCCAATGAAAGACTGGAGACCTCGAACGAGGAGCTCCACTCCACCAACGAGGAACTGGAAACCACCAACGAGGAGCTCCAGTCCACCAATGAAGAGCTGGAAACCACCAACGAGGAGCTGCAGTCCACCAACGAGGAGCTGGAGACGGCCAACGAGGAGCTGCAGTCGCTGAACGAAGAGCTCGAAAACATGAACGAGGAGCTCGAGCACCGCACCAAGGAAATGCACCAGCACACCGAGCGTTATGCCGAGAGCCTCCGCAGCCTGCCGTTTCCGGTCATGCTGCTGGACGGGAAGGAAAAGGTCCAACTGTGGAATTCAGCGGCGCAAAAGCTGCTCGGCATCGGCAGCAGCTCGGTGGTCGGCGTCGATTTCCGGCAAATGCCCTTGCCGGAAAGTTTGCGGAAAATATTTCTGCGCCGTTGCCAGGCAGTCCTGCTGTGGCAGGAGGCGTCGGTGCTGCGCAACCAGCGGGTGAAGGAAAACGGCCGCGACAGTTACGACGTGCACTTTGCGCCTGTGTCCCACGGGGAAGCGGGCAAGGACGGGGTGCTGGTCATCTTCGGGCCGTGCCGCGGCGACCGCCCCGCGCCGGCATCCAAGGCCGCCGCGCGCGACGGCGGCGGGCGCGCCCGGCGCACCACCGCCAGGAAGAAAACTTCTGCTCGCGCGGGCCATAGCAAGAAACGCCGCTGACGCGCCGAGGTCGCAGGCGCCTGCGCGATTCACCTTGCAAGTTGAAAGTTGAAACTCGAAACTGTATCGCATGCGTGTGTTGGCGGTGATTCCGGCGAGGTTGGCGTCCACGCGGTTGCCGCGCAAGCCCCTGCGCGAGATCGCGGGACGGCCCCTGCTGGCGCACGTCTATGAAGCGGTGCGGTCCTCGCCGCTGCTGCGCGCCGAAGATGTGGTGGTGGCCACCGACGCGGAAGAGATCGCGCATCTGTGCCGCACCTGCGGATGGAAATTCATGCTGACCTCGGCCGGGCACCGCAGCGGCACCGAGCGGGTAAATGAGGTGGCGGGCAGGATGGCGGCGGACGTGTACCTGAACATCCAGGGTGACGAACCGATGACGCGCCCGGAACACATCGCCGCGCTGCTGGCGCTGATGCGCGACGCGGTCGTGCAGGTGGGCACGCTGAAGACTCCGGCCAGCGCCGCCGACGTGAACAACCCGAACGCGGTGAAGGTGGTGACCGACACGGCGGGGCGGGCGCTGTATTTCTCGCGCGCCACCATCCCCTTCGACCGCGACGCCACCGGCGCAACCCGCTACTTCAAGCACCTCGGCTTCTATGCCTACCGGCCGGAGGCACTGGCGCGCTTCTGCCGCCTGCCGGAATCGCCGCTGGAGCGTAGCGAGCGCCTGGAACAACTCCGGTTCCTGGAAAACGGCATCGCCATCCACGTCGCCGAAACGCCGCACGACACCATCGGAGTGGACACCGAGGAAGACCTGCGCCGCGTGGAAAAGCCGCTGCGGGAGCGCTAAACGCTGGTCGTTGCGGACGCGCTGGCCCGGGTTCCAGCGATGGTATGTGTTCTTGTCATTCCGGCCCTGAGTGAAGCCGAAGGGGAGGAATCTGCTGTAACCGCCTTTAAGGGTTGTCATTCCGAGCGCAGCGAGGAATCTGCTTTCGGCCAACGACTACCGACCAACGACGTCTCGGCCTGATTATCGCGCGGGTGTGGCGCCGCACTGGCGGCGAAACATCTCGGCGGCACGAATGCGCCGCCAGATGGCGGGATGCGAATGGAACAGCCACTCCACCGCGGGCGACGGCCGGCGCTCGGCCAGGTTCTGCTGCGCCAGTTTTTCCATGGATGAAATGAACGGGGCGACGTCGGGGACCGACTGAAAGCAATAGCGGTCGGCCTGGCGCTCGTTGTAACGCGAATACGCGTTGAGCGCTGGCATCAGCAGCAGCGACATGACGGTGGAAACCAGCGCCAGCAGCGGAAGATTGGCGAAGTCGGTGAGGGTTTCGAACATGTGCCGCTGCTCCACGGCGTAGCGCAGGATGGTGGACGTCGCCCAGAAGCCGAAAAACGTGATCACGACCTGCACCAGGATGCCTTTCACGATGTGGCGGTGCACGTGGTGGCCGAGTTCGTGGGCCAGGATGGATTCAATTTCCTCGGGCGAATAGTTCTCCAGCAGCGTGTCGGCGAGAATGATGCGGCGGGTGCGTCCCAGGCCGGTGAGCGCGGCATTGGCCTTCTTGCTCTTCTCGGAAAGCTTCCACTCGTAGACGCCGCGGACGCGCGTGCCGGCGCGCTCGCTCAGCCGGACCAGGCGCTCGCGCAAGTCCTCGTTCTCCAGCGGCTGAAATTTGTAGAACAGCGGGAAGAGCACGACCGGGGCGATCTGCGCGAAAAAAATGGCCAGCGCAGTGAACGCCGCCCACGCGATCAGCCACCAGCGCTGCGGCGCCTGGCGGATGGTCCAGTAAATCAGCTCGGCCACGATGCCGCCCAGCACCAGGCCGACCAGCCAGCCCTTGACCTGGTCCCACGCCCAGGAGCGCAGCTTCTGGTTGGAAAGGTTGTAGCGGTGCTCGAGGCGGAGACTGTAGAAGTCGAGCGGGAGGCCAAGCAGCTTGCCGATCAGCAGCAACATGGCGACGTACAGGAACACGGCGAGAACGTAGTTCTGCCGCGCGGCGAGCCACGCCCAGTCGCGCAGCACTTCGCTCCAGCGCGCGCCGAGCGACGTAGTGACGAACAGCAACACCAGCAGGAAGGCCAGTCCGAGCAGGAAATCGACGACGCTGAGCCGGCGGCGAAGGCGGTTGTAGGCGCGCGCCTCGGGCGTGTCAGGATGCTGATCGGAAATGGTGGCAGCGAGGGTCACAGTAGATTCGCAATGTGCAGCGGATGAACGCCCCACGCGTTCGTCGCTATCATGGTCCTATCTTATCCGCCTGAAGCCGAAGCCTAAAGCCTGGAGCCCGCGGTGGCTTTTTCCTCGACGAAGCCGACGGACGCATCCAGAATTTCGGTGACCAGCTCGGGCGAGGCCGCCTCACAGTAGATGCGCATCAGCGGCTCAGTGCCGGAAGCACGCATGAGCACCCAGGCCTCGGCGCCCTTGCCGTTGGTCGGCGCGTCGAGAAAGAACTTCACGCCGTCCAGATTTTCGTTCCGCAAGACTTTGTACCGCCCGAGGCGGCGGACTTCGCCGGAATCGGCGCGGCGGATGGCCGCCTGCTTGATCTCCTCGTCAATGTGCAGGTCGCGACGCCCGTAGTAATGCGCCCCGAATTCCTTTTGCAGGTAGGCAACAATCTCGCCCAGCGTCATGTGCGATTCCGCCATGGCGTTGGCCAGCAGCAGCGCGTTGAGCACGCCGTCGCGCTCCGGCAGGTGGCGCGGAATGCCGATGCCGCCCGATTCCTCGCCGCCGATCAGCACTTCCTTGCCGCTCAGCACGACGTCGCAAACGTACTTGAATCCGATGCCGTGCTCGATGAGTTCGCGCCCGTATTTTTTCGCGATGCGGTCAAGCATGCGCGTGGTGTTGAAGGCGCGCGTCACCGCGCCCGGCCACTTCTTGTATTCCAGCAGCCACCACAGCAGGATGGCGTAACACTTGTGCGCGTCCACGAAGCTGCCGTCCTCGGTGACGGCGCCGATGCGGTCGGCGTCGCCGTCGTTGGCGAACCCGGCGTGGCAGCGCTCCTTCAGCACCGTGTCCTGCAGCATGCGCACGTGCGGCTCGATCGGCTCCGGGTTAATGCCGGGGAACAGCGGGTTGACGTCGCTGCGGATCTCCACCACGTCCACGCCGCGCTGCCGCAGAATGTTGCCGAGCACGAATCGCCCCGCGCCGTACATATAGTCAATCGCAAATTTGAAGCCGGCGCTGCCGATCAGTTCCAGGTCGGCGAACTTGGTGATCGCCGCGACGTAGGGCGCCTTGAAATCCACTTCTTCGATATTGGCGGGAGCCCCGCGCGGCATGGCGCCGGCGGCGATTTCGGCCTCGATCTGCCGGATGATCGCCGGACGCGCCGACCCGCCGAATTTCTCCTTGAACTTCATTCCGTTCCAGCTCCAGGGATTGTGGCTGGAGGTGATCATCACGCCGCCGGCGGTGTCGAGGTGCTTGGCCATGTAGGAAATCGCCGGGGTCGGAATGTAGTCGTTGGAGAAGCGCACGGGAATGCCCGCGCCCGCCAACACTTCCGCGGCAGCGCGGGCGAAGTTGCGCGATCCGAAACGCGTGTCGTAGCCGACCACCACGCCCTTGCGCGGGTCTTCATTTTTCAGGATATAAGAAGCGATCGCGCCCGCCGCGCGGCGCACGTTTTCGAAGGTGTAGTCATCCGCGATAACGCCGCGCCAGCCATCGGTGCCGAACTTGATTTCTGCCATAGGAACTGTATCAGACCAGCTTGGACAGCTTCTTCTCGTCCAGGTACTGCACCACCTTGCCCACGTCCTGCGCATGCTCGCGCGTGGTTACCAGCAGCGCGTCGTCGGTCTCGACGATCACCAGGTTCTTGACGCCCACGGCGGCGACGAATTTGCCGGGCGCATGTATATAGTTGCCGTCCGCGTTGAGGGCGAAGCTGTTCTCCGCCTGAATGACGTTGACGTTCTCGCCGCCGCGCGCCTGGTGCTCGTAGAGCGCCGCCCACGAGCCCAGGTCGTTCCAGGCGAAGTCGGCCGGAATACAGTACAGGTTGGACGCGTGCTCGCCCTTCGCGGAGCGCGGCTCCAGCACCGCGTAATCCACGCTGATGTTCTCGCACCGGGGATAGAGCTGGCGGAAAGTGCTCTCGAATTTCTTCGTTCCGTACGCGGCGGCGATTTTCTCCAGGTAGGGTGCGGTCTCCGACAAGTGCTCGCGCAGCGCGTCGGCCAGGGTGCGCGCGCTCCACACGAACATGCCGCTGTTCCAGAAATAATTCCCCGCGGCCACGAATTCCTCGGCGCGGACCAGGTTCGGCTTCTCGGTGAAGCGCCGCACGCGCCGGATGCCGCCGGGCAATTTTTCGCCGGCCTCGATATAGCCGTAGCCGGTTTCCGGACGCGTCGGACGCATGCCCATCACGACGATGCAGCCGGGTTCGACCGCCAGGCGAATCGCCGCCTTGATGTTCTTGCGGAATTTTGCCGGGTTGGCGATTACGTGGTCGGAAGGGAACATGCCGATCACGGCGTCCGGGTCGCGTCGTAGCAGGATGAACGCCGCCAGTCCGATCGCCGGAGCGGTGTTGCGCGCCGCGGGCTCGGCGATAATCTGCCGCTTGTCCAGTTTCGCCACCTGCCTGGCGATTTCGTCGCGCAGGTCCTGGTTGCTGATGACCCAGAAACATCGTTCAGGCGCGAGCGGGCGCAAACGCTGGACGGTTTGCTGGATCATGGTGCGGTCGCCGTCGAGCGCCAGCATCTGCTTGGCGCGGCGCTTGCGGCTGAGCGGCCAAAACCTGGTGCCGCGTCCGCCGGCGAGAATCACGGGATAGAAATTTGCTTTGCTCACAAGCTATTCACTCGTGAAACCAAAAAACCTAACATCTGTCATCCTGAGCGAAGGACGCGCGACACAACCCGCCCGCTGGAGCCTGCCCTGAGCGAAGTCGAAGGGACCCCTGTGTTGCTGAGGACCTCACAACCTCGTGTTCGGCTCTTCCACCGTGGCCCGTGGAGGAAGCATGATAGTCAAGCACTCGACTTCCCACTGCCCGCGGACTGAGTACTGCTCGATTGCGGCAGGCACAACGACTGCATCGCCGCGTCCCAATGTCACTGGCTCACAACCCTGCGCTTCGACGACTCCGCAGCCATTCAATCCGACCAGTATCTCGACGCTTCGCCAGGAAAGTTCTCCGTCGTTTGGGCCAGTCATGAATTCGCAACGTTTCCCCGATTTGTCACTCTTCAACGCATGTTTCTTGACGACAAAGCAAGGCGACGTGACCAGGACTGCAAAGTCCGCATCTCCTTCCGGTTCCACCTTCCCCGCCTTCGTCCTCTCCTTCAGCGCCTGTAGTCCTTGCTTGACGTGCAACTGGCGCGGGCGCCCGTAATCATACAGGCGGTAGGTTGTGTCGGAGTTCTGCTGTGTCTCCAGCAGAATCACCCCTGGCCCGATGGCATGGACCGTCCCTGCGTCCACGTAAAACATTTCGCCGGCGCGGACATCGATCCAATTCAAGAACTGCTGGGCGCGCAATTCCTCGATGGCGCGCGCGAACTGCTCGCGCGTGGTGCCCGGCTTCAGGCCCAGTCCGATCTTCGCGCCCGGCTCGGCCTGGAACACGTACCAGCACTCGGTTTTGCCGCAGGGCAATCCGGCACACCGTGCCGTCTCGTCGTCGGGATGCACCTGCACCGACAGCTTGTCGCGCGGGAAGATGAACTTGACCAGCAAGGGAAAGCGTTCGGTCTCGGGCGCGGTTTCGCCCACCAGGTCGCGGCCATAGCGGCGGCACAGTTCGCCGAGCGACGCCCCGGCCAGCGCGCCGTTGGCGACTTGGTTGTCGTCGCCGGTGAGCCAGACTTCTCCGATAGGCGCCTCGCCCGGCGCCGGGCCGTACAGCGGCGACAAATCGCGCGTCCCCCAGATGCGCTCGCGAAATTCCGGCTTTAACAACAAAGGATAAAGTTCGGACATGGGGAATACGGCGCCCGCCAGCGTCGGGCAGACAGCTACTATAACGAATCGTGGAGCGAATGGGCCCGGAAAGGCCAAGCCGGGCGGCGGTTCTGGTTAGAGGTTGATCGAGTGCCGTGTCTCGGTGGTGAACTGAAAATTACAGTTCGCCAAAGAACTTCCGCATGCGCTCCAGCCCGCGGTCAATCTGGCGCGGCGAGGTGGGATACGAGATGCGGATGTGCTGGGTGGTGCCGAACGCCTCTCCCGGCACCGTGACCACCTCCGCTTCGCGCAGCAGCCGGGCGGCGACGTCGCTCGCCGAATTGATCCCCTTGCGCCCGAAGAACGCCGAGACGTTTGGGTAGGCATAGAACGCGCCGTTGGGCATGTTGCATTGAATGCCGGGAATGGCGCGCAGCCCGCCCACCATGCGGTCGCGCAGCCGGATGTACTCCTCCACCATCTCCTTGATGCACTCCTGCGGGCCATTCAGCGCGCCCACCGCCGCCTTCTGCACGATCGAGGTCGCGTTCGAGGTGGACTGGCTCTGCAGCTTTTGCATCGCCGACACCACCTCCTTCGGCGCCAGCGCGTACCCCAGCCGCCAGCCGGTCATCGCATAGGTCTTGGAGAGCGAACCGATAATCACCATCCGCTCCTTGGCCTCGGTCACCGAACCGGCGGAGAAGCGCCGCCCGCTGTAATCGAGGTAGACGTAACACTCGTCGGCGATCACCCAGATGCCGCGCTCGGCGGCCATGCGCACGATCGCGGTGAAGTCCTCCTGCGCCAGCACCGCGCCGGTCGGGTTCGACGGCGAATTGATGATGATGGCCTTCGTTTTCGGGGTGATAGCGCTTTCAATCATCGCCGGCGAGACGGCAAATCCCTTGCCCTCGTCGGTTTCGACGAAGACCGGCTCGCCGCCGCCGTAGCGGATGATGTCCTTGAACGACACCCACGCCGGCACTGGCAGGATGACCTCATCGCCATGGTCCACCAGCACCTGGATGGCATTGAACAGCGCGTGCTTGCCGCCGGTGGAGGCGATGCACTCCTCGCGCTTGTAGGCGGAGCCGAAGTCCTGCGTGTGGCGCTTGATGATGGCGTCGCGCAGTTCCGCCGTGCCGCCCACCGGCGTGTACCTGGTGAAATTCGCCTGGATGGCCGCAATGGCCGCGTCCTTCACGTGCTGCGGCGTATTGAAATGCGGCTCGCCCGCGCCGAAATCCACCAGGTCGGCGCCCGCCAGGCGCATGCGGTCAGCCTCGTTGACCACCGCGAGCGTGGCAGAAATCTCGATGCGGTTGATGCGCTCGGTCAGCGACGTTTTCACCTGCGTGTCCACCGTCATTACTTCCTTCTTCCTCGCGGTTGGTGTTGCCGGTCTCTTGTCGGGGTTTCCTGAAGGTCGGCGACTGAAGATTGAAGACTGTGTTTTCGGCCATTCACTTTTTCCGTCAGCTTCTTTTCCACCAGGTCGGGGATCAGCCCGTGCACCGAGCCTCCGAGTTGCACGATCTCCTTCACCAGCCGCGAGCTGACGTAGGAATAGGTCTCGGCCGGCATCATGAAGACGGTTTCCAGTTGCGGATCGAGCTTGCGGTTCATCAGGGCCATCTGCAGTTCGTACTCGTAGTCGCTGATGGCGCGGATGCCGCGCAGCAGCGCCCGCGCGCCGGTGCGCATGGCGTAATCCACCAGCAGCCCGCCGAAAGTGTCCACGCGCACGTTGTCGAAAGGCTTGGTCAACGACTCGAGCATCGCCCGGCGTTCGGCGAGGGAGAACAGCGCCGGCTCTTTTTCCGGATTGCGCAGGATGGCGACCACCAGCTCGTCGAAAATGTTGCTGCCGCGCTGGATCAAGTCGAGATGGCCGTTGGTCGGAGGATCAAACGTGCCCGGGTAGATAGCGATGACGCGCTTCAATTGGCCTCGGTGTAGATTGGTCGGCCCACCCATTGGGACGCAAACGGTGGGCTTGCTGTTGACCGCAAATTCTAAGCCTGCACACATGCCGGGAGCAATGAAAAGCTCCAGAAGAGGTGATGTTCCGCGTCCGAATCCGGAATCAAGTTCACAGTCTAGGCGGACTTTATTACCATTGTGGGCCCCGGTGCCCTCGCCGGGGCTGGACCTCGAATTGCCCGAAAGTTCCGCGGCGGCGGGCGCCCTCGCCTGCCGCTCCGTGCAACGAACGGAGAGCCATGCCGAATCCGGATCGCGCCGACGCCAAACTCTTGGCCGCCGCTGGCCTCCACTTCGCCTCCGCCATAGGCGCCGCGCATGCCATCCGTACCCGCCGCATTTCTTCGGTCGAGCTGACCGGACACATGCTCGAGCGCATCGGGTCGTTCAACCCCAAACTCAATGCGCTGGTAACCCTGACGGCCGAATCGGCGATGGAACGCGCCCACCACGCCGATGAAGCGCTGGCGCGCGGCGCATGGTTGGGACCGCTCCATGGCGTGCCCTGTACCGTGAAGGATGTCTTCGAGACCTCCGGCGTGCGCACCACCGCCGGCGCGCCATTCCTGGCTGACTACATGCCGCAGCAGGACGCGCCGGTAGTCGCTCGGCTCAAGGCCGCCGGTGCGGTCATCGTCGGCAAGACGAATGTTCCCCCGATGGCCGCGGACTGGCAAAGCTACAACCCCGTTTTCGGCACGACCAATAATCCCTGGGACATCACTCGCACGCCGGGCGGCTCCAGCGGAGGAGAAGCTGCCGCCGTCGCCGCCGGTCTGAGCTTTCTCGGGATCGGCAGCGATATCGGCGGGTCCATCCGCATTCCGGCGCACTTCTGCGGCATCTACGGGCACAAGCCCACTCTCGGCGTCATCCCGCTGCGCGGGCACATTCCGCCGCCGCCGGGATTACCGCAACACCCGCTCGCCATGGGCGTCGGGGAGCTTCCGGTGGCCGGCCCGCTCGCCCGCAGCGCCTCCGACCTGAAAATCGCCATGGAAGTGTTCGGAGGCCCCGACTCGCACGACGCCGTCGCCTATCGCTGGACCATGCCGCAGCCGCGCCACTCGCGCCTGGCCGACTATCGCGTCGGATATGTGCTCGACGATCCGCTCTGCCCGGTGTCGGCGCCGGTGAAAAAAGCGTTGAGCGACGCCGTTGAAGCCTTGCGCAAGGCGGGCGCGAAACTGGAGGAAGGCTGGCCCGCCGGTCTGGATCCCGCGGTGCAGGTCGAGACCTATCGCTACATGGTGTTCACGGTGATGGCGAGCTTCATGCGGCCGGAAGATGTCGCGCACATTCGCGCCGCAGCCGCGGCAGGAGATCCCGGCTCGAAGGCGATGGAGATGGCCATCACCGCGCCCCATTCCGTTTTCTTTGAGGCCAACACTCGCCGTTGCGCTTCGCTGGCGCTGTGGCAAAATTATTTCCGCACCCACGACGCCTTCCTGCTGCCCACCGCTTTCACAGCGGCCATCGCGCACGATCACAGCGAGCCCATGGACGCGCGCCGTATCGCCACGCTCGAAGGCGCGCGCAACTACATGGACCTGCTGTTCTGGATGACTCCGGCGACGTTGAACGGATTGCCGGCCACGGTCGCGCCGGTGGGCCTTACGCCCGACGGCTTGCCGGTTGGCGTGCAGATTGTCGGGCCGTACTTGGAGGATGCGACGCCGATCGACCTGGCCGGCCGCCTGGCGGACCTGATCGGGGGATTCCGTGCGCCGCAGGGATACTGACCACGTGTGGCACACGCGCCCTCGCGTGTGCAGTGCTTACTTTCGCCCACGGCGAGGAGGAGCGAGCAGATTTTCTACAGAAATGTCTTCATCCAGCAGAGGCCAATGAATGCCGATGCCGCCGCCGATCAGCTCCCATTGTTTGCGTTGCGATGGCGAAGCGTTCTTCAAACACGGGAACCAACCCAAAGGCACGGACAATTCGCGGCCATCCACCAAAGTCATGTGGAGTTTGCCGCGACTGACTTCGACGCCAGAAGTCAGTGGTTCGAGCTTAGCGCTCACTTCTTCCCCGGTGCCATCGCCCTTGCCGCGATCACCGGAGGCAGCGGCGCGGTCCGGCCGTCGGTAGGAACGGCGACGGGCTGCGGCTTTTCCCCGGCGCCGCCGATGTTGAGCGCCATGCGCACCTCGGCCTCGATCTTGGCGGTGATGTCCTTGTTCTCTTTCAAGAACTGTTTGGCGTTCTCGCGTCCCTGGCCGATGCGTTCGCCCTTGTAGCTGAACCACGCGCCCGATTTCTCCACGATATTGTGATTGGCCGCCAGGTCGAGCACGTCGCCTTCCTTGGAAATCCCCTCGCCGTACATGATGTCGAATTCGGCCTCGCGGAACGGCGCCGCCACCTTGTTCTTCACCACTTTCACTTTCGTGCGCGAGCCCACCACCACGTCGCCTTCCTTGATGGCCGCAATGCGGCGGATGTCAATGCGCATGGAGGAATAGAATTTCAGCGCGCGGCCGCCGGTGGTGGTTTCGGGATTGCCGAACATGACGCCAATTTTTTCGCGGATCTGGTTGATGAAGATCAAGCAGGTGCGCGACTTCGAAACTGTGCCCGTCAGCTTGCGCAGCGCCTGTGACATCAGCCGCGCCTGCAGTCCCATGTGGCTATCGCCCATCTCGCCGTCGAGTTCCGCCTTGGGGACCAGCGCCGCCACCGAGTCCACCACCAGCACGTCAATCGCGCCCGAGCGCACCAGCGCCTCGGTGATCTCCAGCGCCTGCTCGCCGTAGTCCGGCTGCGAGACCAGCAGGTTGTCCACGTCCACGCCGAGCTTCTTGGCATACTTCGGATCGAGCGCGTGCTCGGCGTCCACGAACGCGGCCATGCCTCCGGTCTTCTGCGCTTCGGCCACCACCTGCAGCGCGATGGTGGTTTTGCCGGATGACTCCGGCCCGAAAACCTCCACCACGCGCCCGCGCGGGAAGCCGCCCACGCCCAGGGCTGCGTCGAAGGAAAGCGAGCCCGTGGGAATCACCGCGATGGGAACGATCGCCTCCTTGCTTCCCAACCGCATGATCGAGCCCTTGCCGAACTGCTTTTCAATTTGCGACAGCGCCAACTCGATTGCGCGTGCCTTCTCGTCCGCCATAAGTCCACTCCCCTACTGCCAATCTTTCTTGCGGGTTGATAAGAACCTCGCAGGTTAACGCAGAACCGCGTTCATCGACCCCAAAATCTTGGTTTGCTGGCCGCCTGATTCCCATTCTAAACTTTGCGGAGTATACAAGCTCTTCTCGCCGAAGGCGAATAAAAAGCGAATATCTACAATTTGCGCATTATCCACAATTGTTCCACGTGGAACATTGGCCGCCACTGCCGGCTGCGGCAATCCGTATATATTCTTGATTCCGCTGCAAGATGCGATTCCTTTTCAAGGCCGGACTGGCGTTCTGCCTCATCGTTCTGATTCTGCTCGGGTTGCATCATGCCGGCCAGGCGCTGGTGGTGAACCAGCCGCAGCGCTCCGATGTCATCCTGCTGCTGGCTGGGGATGAAGACGATACCCGCTACTGGAAGGGAATCGAGCTGCTGCGCACCGGTTACGCGCCCCGGATGCTGGTGGACGCGCGCGTGGACGGGGTCAGCTACGGGCGCTCGCCGGCCGAGTTGACGGAGGATTTCATTCGGCGCTCGGCGAGTGGCCTGGCCGTCCATGTCTGCCCGTCCCGGGGCACATCCACGCTGCAGGAGCTGCAGTCGGCGGCGGCGTGCCTGCAGCCGATCGCGCCGCACACTATCCTGCTGGTCACCTCCGATTACCACACCCGGCGCGCGCTCGCGATTGCGCGCCAGGTGTACCCGGGCTACTCCTGGTCGGTGGCGGCGGCAAACAGCGGATTGCTGTCGGCGCCGCGCTGGTGGACGGACCGCCAGATTGCCAAAAACGTTTTATTGGAATGGCAGAAGGTGGTGTGGTGGGAGCTGGTGGAACGCCACAAATAACGCGAGCGGCTACCGCTGCAGCAGGTCCACGGGCTGGTTGACGTCGTGGACGCGGAACAGGGCGCCCAGCGCGGGGTGCCGGCGCGCGACCGCCTCGTACATCTGGTAGGCGATACGCCGGTAGGAGATGTGACCGCCCGGACCGGTGCGCAGCTCCGCGATATAGACCGCCTCGGCGAAATCCATCTTGAACAGCGTGCGTTTGCGAAAGCCAAGCGGGACCAGGTATTGGGCGCTGGCCTCGGCGTCGTCGCGGCCGGCGCCTTGCAACTCTTCGCGCACGTGCTGCGCCGCGGTGGCTGCGCGCTTCATCGCTTCCGTGTAGCGCTCCTCGGCGCCTGCCGCCCGTACCTCGTCCGGCGTTTCGAAGCCATGCGCGGTGGTGAACCCCTGTCCGATTTGTGTGCAGCGCCGGTGACGGTGCATGTCGCGGAAGCCGCCGATGTCCATGAGGATGTCAAAGCGGAAACTCTGCCCAACATGGAAGGCGCGCAGCAGCTCGTCGTGGCGGCCGCGATGCTTCACGCCAAGGTCAATGATCTCCCGGCGGCGTTGCTCTCCCAGCGCCTCCACGTGCTTGCGGACTTGCCGGTAAGGATGGTGGCAGTGCTCATACAGCAGCGTGGTGGATACTTCGATTTCCAGGGGATCGTCGTCCAGCAAGTGCACCGCGGGCGCATCCTCGATGGCGGCACTGCCCATGATTTCCGCAGCCGCCTGCCTGAGTTCACGCCGGGTTTCGATTTCGTAGGGATTCGCTTCCGCGTACTTCACCAGCGTGGGCGCGACGCGCACCGGCTTGAGGATGTCCTCGCGAAGCTGCTTGGCCCATGCATCGTCGTAGGCCTTGGCGTCCTCGATCAGCTCGCGGTAGCGCATCTCGTTGACGTTGTACGCGGGTTCCCTGGCGGCCTGCTTGAGCAAGCCGCCGAGGTGGCGGATCTCGGGATGGGTGTGCGAGAGCAGGCGCGCGATCTGCCTCTCCAGAGTGCGCGCGTTGACGATCTGCCCCAGGGACGTGTTGGCCGCCAGCGGCAGCAGGTAGCGCGAGATATCAAAGGCGCGCGCGCGCAGCGTGCGCTCGTACGCCTCCTGCTTCATGTCGGCGGGTTTGGGCGTGCGACCGGCGAGATAGCGCCACGTGGTCTCCGACAGCGCCTCGTATTCGGCGAAGAGCGCGGCGATGGTGTCGCGATAGCGCAGCTCGCACATTTCCAGGCCGGTAAAATCGGGGACAAAGTATCCGGCGCGCTTGAAGTCCTGGTAGCGCGTGGAGCGCTCCTGGCCGTCCCAGCGCTGCTCGTCCACCAACGCGATGGCCGCCAGGATGGAGAGCTTTTCGACTGCGATGGCAAGATGCGCCAAATCGGCGATGGAGCGATGGCCGTACTGAAAATAAAATGTGTTGAGAAATTTTTCGGCGCGTTGTTCGTTGATCTCCCGCAGCGACTCCTTCATGGAGAGCGCCGAGCGGGAATACTTGGCCATGGCATAAGCCTGGACCTCGGGCTCGGCGCCGTAGATGGCGTACACCTCGATAGCCGGGGCCGCGGAGGTCTGCGGCAGATGAGAGCGGTTCGCGTCGGACATGGCGGCGGAATCATAGCAGGCTTCAGGCTGCAGGCTGCAGGCACAAGACGCAGGAGTCACAGGCGTTGTATTGGCGGTGCTGAAGTGCGGTGCGATGCCTGCCTGAAACTAAAAGCAATGCCGCACATCTAATCAGGCTAGGAAGAAGAAGGGCGTGAGCTCGGGACCACTTCTAGTTACCTAAGAAACTTCACAGCCTGACAAAATTGCGGTACCCTAGTCAGGTTGTTGTTCGGGGTGCGGATCTTACATGAGACGTTGTATTGCCATCATAGGGGCTTTTCTGTTTCTGCTCGCCGCCTTAGCCGCGCCGGCGCAGGACCGGGCCCCGTTCGAGAACCGCGTCAGCGGCGTGGCGAGCATTCATGCCGTGCTCGGTGACGTTGCTGCGTCAGATGACAGCGGCTCGCCCGTGCGGCTGCACGAATTCAACCTGGCCGCCCCCGTTCCCAGCGCACGCATGTCGCCCGACCAGGCGCTGGTAGCGTACTTGAACGGCGCGCAACGGCAGCTCGCTGAGCTGGGCGCGTACACCGATGCGACGGTGGTCGAAGCGGACCTGCCGGCAACGGCGCAGCACGGCAAGTACGAACTGCGGCGCATGTACCAGGCGCCGCGATCGCTGGTGTTTGCCACCATCCACTTTGCCGGCGACAGTTTCGTGAAGACCAATATCATCACCAAGCTGCTGCAGTCCGAGGTGGAGCACGTGCAAAAGGGCGAAGGCGCGCAAACCGCCATCAGCGCGGACAACTACAAGTTTAGTTTCAAGGGCACGGACACGGTGGATGGGCGCGTGGCGTACGTGTACCACGTGAAGCCGCGGCACAAGGGGCCGGGACTGTTCAAGGGGCGCATCCTGGTGGACGCGGCGAGCGGACGCCTGCGCCGCGCCGAGGGCACGATGGTCAAGTCGCCATCGCTGTTCGTCAAGAGAATCGAATTCGTGCAGGACTATGCGGAATACGGCCCGTTCAGCCTGCCGGTGCACACCCATTCGGTGGCCAAGACTCGGCTGGTGGGCCAAGCCGTGGTGGAGATCTATCACAGCGGCTACGAGGCCAAGACGGTTGCCGAAATGCAATCGGGAGCCGGCAGTTCCGCAAGCGCCGGCGGCGGCGGTACCAACTGACAGTAGCTGGTAGCTGGTGACCGAGCCCGCCCGAAAATCGAAAGCCCGGCGCAGAGCTGAGTAAGTTAGTAAGTTCAAGTTGACCCGCTCCCTTCCAGACCTTGAATTGACGCTGCGCATCCCGCCATGTACCATCGCCAATTGCTTTACAGGCAGAATGACCGCCAGTTAGACTAGTGGGTTTAACGAGTGCAGGGAGGGCCGCCCAGATGGCGCAGGTAGATGAGAAGGTCAAGCAGATCATTGTGGAACAGCTCGGCGTGGACGAGGCCGAAGTCACCTCCAACGCTTCTTTCGTGGACGACCTCGGCGCCGATTCCCTCGACACGGTCGAGCTGGTGATGGCGTTCGAAGAAGCCTTCGACATCGAAATTCCAGACGAGGACGCCGAGAAAATCCGCACCGTCCATGATGCCGTGGACTACATCACCAAGAACGCCAAGGTGAGCAAGCAGTAGGAGCGCACCGCCGATCAGCCTGGGATTCAGGTGGAGCCCTGGACGATGGAGGTCGGCGAGGAGGCTGAGGCGACAGCCGGCAGCAAGCCGCCCGCCAGGGCAGGGCCGACGTTGGAAGCCGAGCAAGGAGACCCCGATGGCAGCCGTGGACGAGAAAGTGAAGCAAATCATCGTCGAGCAGTTGGGAGTGGAAGAAGCCGAGGTCACCTCCAACGCGTCCTTTGTCGACGATCTCGGCGCCGACTCGCTGGACACCGTGGAACTCGTCATGGCGTTCGAGGAGGCCTTCGACATCGAAATTCCCGATGAAGACGCGGAGAAGATCCGCACCGTCCAGGACGCCATCACCTATATCGGTTCGCACGCAAAGGGGAAATAGGTTGGGGCGGCGGGTGGTAGTCACCGGCATCGGTCTCCTCTGCGGCACCGGCAACAGCACCGAGGAAGTCTGGCGCAACCTGCTGGCCGGGAAGAGCGGCATCGCAAAAATCCAGCAGTTCGATGCCTCGCAATTCGCCTCACAAATCGCCGGCGAGGTCCGCAACTTCGACCCGTTGCAATTCATCGAGAAAAAAGAGATCAAGAAAATGGGACGCTTCATCCACTTCGCCATCGCGGCGGCGGATGAGGCGATGAAGAGCGCGGGCCTGGGGATTTCCGGCGAGAACGCCGGTCGCGTGGGCGTGCACATCGGCAGCGGCATCGGCGGGTTCGACGTGATCGAGCGCGAACACAGGAACCTGCTCGAGGGCGGCCCGCGCAAGATCTCGCCCTTTTTCATTCCGGGCGCCATCGCCAACCTGGCCGCGGGGCAGGTCAGCATCCGCTTCAACGCCAAGGGGCCGAACGAGTGCACTTCGACGGCGTGCACCTCGAGCGCGCACTCCATCGGCGACGCGTTCAAGATCATCGCGCGCTGCGACGCCGACGTCATGATCGCCGGCGGCGCCGAGGCAGCGATCACTCCCATGGGAGTGGGCGGATTCGCCGCCATGCGCGCGCTTTCCACCCGCAACGACGAACCGGAGCGCGCCAGCCGTCCCTGGGACAAGGAACGCGACGGGTTTGTCATCGGCGAAGGCGCGGGAATCCTGATCCTGGAAGAGCTGGAGCACGCGCGCAACCGCGGGGCAAAGATTCTGTCGGAAGTGGTGGGCTACGGCATGAGCGCCGACGCCAACCACATCACGCAGCCGGCGCCCGAAGGTGAAGGCGGATTTCGCGTGATGGTGAACGCGCTCAAGGACGCCAAGCTCTGCCCCGAACAGATTGGCTACATCAACGCCCACGGTACCTCCACCGGTCTGGGCGACAAGCTGGAGACGCAGGCGATCAAGCGCGCGTTCGGCGACCACGCCTACAAACTGGCGGTCAGCTCCACCAAGTCGAGCACCGGGCACCTGCTGGGCGGTGCCGGCGGCCTGGAGGCGGCAATTACTGTCCTCGCATTGCGCGATCAGATGCTGCCGCCGACGCTCAACCTGGAGAATCCCGACGAAGGCTGCGACCTGGACTATGTTCCCCAACACGCGCGCCGAGGCGAGATCGAGTTCGCCGTGTCGAATTCGTTCGGCTTCGGCGGCACCAACGGGTGCCTGATCTTCCGCCGCTGGACGGAATAGCCAATTAGCGATTCGTAGTGGCCTTTACCGGCCTTCCGCCCTTTCTTCCATTTGCCCGCGCGGCTGCTTTCTTTGCTGTGCTCCGCGCCGCGCCGCCCAGCCTACCCACGTGCGCCATCCACTGCCTGGTGCCGAATACGTTGCTCAGCAAGCCGGAAACGTAATGGTCCACGTCAAGCGCCGGCCAGCGCACGCCGGTGCCGTGTCCGAGCAGTTCGATTTTCGCCATCTCCGCCGGCCGCGCATGCTCAAGCCCCTGCAGGTATCTGCGTGGAATCGAAACCTTCACCCCGTTTTGCAATACCAGGCGCACCGCATCTTCGCCGGCCAGGTACTCGGCCTTGAGGGCTCGACGGTCATTCGTTGTGAGCCATTTCGCACGCTCCAGCGCCGCATCGATCTGCGCGTC
>DASWAR010000141.1:0-1565 GCA_036391015.1 Terriglobales bacterium | reverse complement strand
CGCCTGCCCGGTGATGGCCGTGCGCTATGCCATCCCGATGATCCGCCCGAAGAGTTTCGGGGCGGAACTTACTGGAAGTCAGAAATAAGAACTCCTTAATAATTCTTACCTCGCTGCCGCTGTCGCCGGCTGCGCGGCCGTCACCGCCGCAAATGCCTTGTCGAGCATGCGGATGGCTTCATCCACGTCCGCCTTGCTGATATTCAGCGGCGGCGACATGCGAATGCCGTTGCCGTAGAGCCCGCCCTTGCCGATGATCAATCCGGCGCGCCGCGCCTCGTCGAGCACGCGGTTGGTTTCCTGGGGCGCCGGTTCCTTGGTGTTGCGGTCCTTCACCAGTTCGAGAGCCTGCATCAGGCCCATGCCGCGCACGTCGCCGATCAAGTCGTACTTGTCTTTCAGTCCTTCCAGTCCTTCGCGAAAATGCTTGCCGACAGTGTGCGCGTTGTCCATCAGCCTGTCTTCTTCGATCAGGTCAATCACCGCCTTGGCCGCGACCGAAGTCACGGGATTGCCGCCGAAGGTGGAGATCTGCAGCCCCTTGAAGCTGCCGGCAATCTCCGGACGGGCCATGGTGAGGCCGATGGGCACGCCGTTGCCCAGACCCTTGGCGGCGGTAATGATGTCGGGCATGACCTCCCAGTGCTCGATGCCGAACCATTTCTTGCCGGTGCGGCCCCAACCGGTCTGCACTTCGTCGCTGATGAAGTCGCCGCCGTACTTCTTCACGATCTTGAAAACGATTTTGAAATACTCCGGCGGCGGCGTAATGAATCCGCCCAGGCCCTGAATCGGCTCGGCCAGAAAGCCCGCGATCGCGCCCGAGGTCGAGGTCTGAATCACGTTTTCCACGTCTTCGGCGCATTTCACGCCGCAGTCGGGATACTTCAGTCCGAAGGGGCAGCGGTAGCAATACGGGTTGATGGCATGGACCACGCCGAAGGCCGCCGGCAACGACGCCCGCCAGGTGTGCTGGCCGGTCAGC
The DNA here is from genome assembly GCA_036391015.1 of Terriglobales bacterium. Taxonomy (GTDB): domain Bacteria; phylum Acidobacteriota; class Terriglobia; order Terriglobales; family Acidobacteriaceae; genus JAIQGF01. Next base: position 580 of record DASWAR010000141.1, on the reverse strand, counting down.
GACTGCGCCATCTGCGAGCGCCCGCTGTAGCCGTGGCGCAGCGCAATGATTTCGAAGCGTCCGGTGTGGGTGCGCGCGAATTGAACCGCTGTCTCGTCCGCCTCCGTGCCGCTGTTGGTGAAATACGATTTGCTGATTTCCCCGGGCGCGATCTGGGCCAGCTTTTCCGCCAGCGCCGCGATGGCTTCATTGGGCAGCACGGTGGAGGCGTGCTGGAGCTTGTCAATCTGCGCCTTGATCTTCGAAGTGACGCGCGGGTTCGAGTGCCCCACCGAGATGGTTACGATGCCGCCGAAGAAATCCAGGTACTTCTTCCCTTCGGTGTCCCACAGGTACTGCATGCTGGCGTGGTCGGTCACCAGCGGGTCGGTGAAGTACGTGGTAACGGATGGAAACAGGTACTGCTTGTATTTGGCGATGATTTCGTCGCGGGTCATGGGCGCCTCACAGAGGGAATCGCAGACCGGGAAATATAGCACCGTGATTGGCGCTTGGCCATTGGACGTTGGCAATTAGCGCCGGCCAAGCGTGCGGTAACCGATTTGGTAATAACTCCATCCGGTTGCTGTTGCAGACCCCC
>DASWAR010000140.1:0-3141 GCA_036391015.1 Terriglobales bacterium | reverse complement strand
AGACTCGGCGGTAGCAGCAGGTCTTGTTCGGGAAGGTAGGAACGGTAGGTCTTCGCCATGACCCCCGAAACTGGCACACCTCGCCTGTGACTTTCAAGCACAACTAACAGCGAAAAAGTGATTACTCGGACACGCTCCTAGCCACTAGCCACTTCCTCAATTAATCTTCCACCGATGACTTTCACCGCCGCCGTTCTCACCATCAGCGATTCCTCCGCCGCCGGCCACCGCGACGACCTCTCCGGCCCTGCCGTTCGCGCCGTGCTGGAAGCCAAGGGCTTCAACGTGATTGTCAGCAGCGTGAGCAAGGACGATCAGACCAACATCGAAGTCGCCATGATGGACATGTGCCACCAGGCCCAACTGGTAGTCACCACCGGCGGCACCGGCATCGCCGAGCGCGACGTAACGCCGGAGGCCACCCGCACGATCGCCGACAAGATTGTGGACGGTATTGGGGAGCGCATGCGCTCCGAAGGCGCCAAGAAAACGCCGCTGGCCGCGCTCAGCCGCAGCATGTGCGCCGTGCGCGGCAAGTCCCTGATCCTCAATTTGCCCGGCAGCCCCTCCGCCGCCACCGAATCGCTGGCGGCGGTGATTGACATCCTGCCGCATGCGCTGGAACTGCTGGCCGGAAAAACAGCGCATTAGCCACCGAGGACACAGAGGAAGACAGAGAAGCAGAAATTCATTGTTGATTGATGAACTGTCGATTGCCCATATGATAGGGGGCAGGACCAATCGACAACTAACAATCGGCACCGGGCAATGATGTTGCCTGCCCCTGTGTCCTCTGTGGCTAATCCCCGCCTTCCCCGGCTGATAGAATTCTATCCTTGCACACGCTAGGCAATCTACTGGCCCGCTGGTCGGCACTTCTCGGGGCGCTATTCAAGCCCCTCGGAGCGTGGGGCGTATTTGCCATCGCTGGCATCGACGCGGCGTTGTTCGGCTTGCCGCTCGATCCGCTGGTTGCCGGCTACGTCTACACGCATCCCGGGCAGTTCTGGCTTTACACGCTGATGGCGGCTGCCGGCTCCTCCCTGGGCAGCCTGATCATTTACGCCATCGGCTACGAGGCCGGCGAACTTGTGCTGGAGAAGCGCATGGGGCCGCTGAAGTTTGCCCGCATGCGCGAGCGCTTCGAGCAGCACGAGTTTCTCGCGCTCATGCTGCCCGCCATGATGCCGCCGCCGTTTCCCTTCAAACTCTTCGCCTTCTCCGCTGCCGTCTTCGAAATGCACTTCCTCCACTTCCTGCTGGCCATCTTCGCCGGGCGCGTGGCGCGCTTCCTGATCCTCTCCGTGCTGGTCATCAAGTTCGGGCCGCGGGCGGTGACGCTGGCCGCCAACCTGATCCGTACCCACCTGACGGGGCTGCTGGTCGCGCTGCTGCTGGCTGTGATCTTTGCCCTGGCCTTCTGGTGGAGGAGCAGAAACAACAAAACCGTCTAGCCGCGGGTCAACACCGATCGACGCCGGTGCAGCAAAACAGGCAGGGCGCTTGCCCTGCCTTTGTATTCGATCCGTGCTAATCCCTGCCTACGCTTTCGCGGTCGCGGGCCGCAGCATCTCGATCAGCGCCGGCACGCTGAACATGACGGTGGTGAACAGAAGATTCGACACCACATCGTTGCGGAAGAAAGGCACCGCGGCGGCGTAGCAGGCGGCCAGGCCGCCCAGGTTGTGCGGGTACATGTTCCACGTCAGCCAGACGGCAAAGTTGCTGATGGCGAAAAACGACACCGAGGTCGCCAGCGCCGCGCCCACAATTCGCGCCGGGCCGGCATGGTTACGCAGCAGCGTTCCCATTGCGACGATGGCGGCGTACCACGCGATTGTCGTGAAATGGTCCAGCGTGTACGGATATCCATAGACAAACTTCGTCAGCACGACATCGGAACCGGCCAGCAGCAGCACCGCGGCCCAGGCATGCTTGCGCGGACCGCGCGCGCCGAAGAACAGCAGCGCCGCGCCCACGGGGGTAAAGTTCAGCCACATTTGAGGAAACAGCAGAACCAGAAAGCGGGCGGCAATGGCGAATGCTACGAACAGGTAAGCCAGCATGAATTCCTCCCCGAGGTCGACGCATGATTCTGCGGCTGCGGAGGATGGATCGTCAAGATGGCATTTGTAATTTGCGAATTTGCAATTTGTAATTTCCGGCAGGGATTGCTGTGCGGGATCGCCGTTTAAATTGCAAATTACCAATTACAAATTACACATTTTGCGATCACTTCCCCGTTTCGCGGGGCGGTGCTATCAGATCCGGCCTCTGCGAGCGTGAGCCAAACCACTCCGCCACCTCGTGCAGGTTCTGGTCGAGCAGGACACGCGCGCCCAGCGTGTGTCCGCCCCGCCGCTCCAGGTCGGGATACTCGAAGCGCAGATCGTAAAAGCGCACCAGGTAGCCGCCCCGAACCGGTCCCTCGTAGCCCGGCAACGGCGCGCTTGCCGCTTCGGCCTCCAGCATCGGGTACTGCGCCCAGTCCAGATAGACCCGCCCCAGGCGTGTATCACTGGCCGCTTCCCGGACCGGTGTCTCCTCCGGTTTGTAGCGGGTCTCGCTGCGCGCCGTCGGATCCACTTCCGGCGTAAGCGAATCCACCGTCACGCGCTCGTAAAACTTTTCCGTCTCCACCACGCCGTACCACTTGAACGGGTTCACGAAATACGGATACGCCGATGTGCGGATCGGCTCGGCCCCGTGATAGAGCCGTGCATCCAGCGCCGCCACCGCCCGCCGATGCTGGTAATCCCGCAGGCCCCAGAGCGCGACCATCAGCACCAGCGCAACCATGGCGCCGCCCTGCCCGCGCGGCCCCTTGCGGCGCGCTCCGATCTCTTCATTGATCATCCCAAACAGCGCCGGCATCGCCAGGCCGGCCAGGAAAAACACGTACAGCAGCGGCTCGAAGATGAAGACGATGTCCCAGGAATACCAACGGTAAGAAAACGGCTCGAACGGCCGCACGCCATAGTTGTTCGTGTAGTCGAGCAGGATATGGCTGAAGGCGGCGATCAGCGCGAAGCCGTACAGCAGCCCCCAGCGCGGCGTTTTCGGCAGTACCGGACCCCTGGCCGCGCCTGCCGGCTCCGGACTTCGCCGGCGCTTCCACAGCCACACCAGGTACATGAACCC
>DASWAR010000139.1:0-5511 GCA_036391015.1 Terriglobales bacterium | reverse complement strand
CCGGTCAAAGTCAAAACCACAAGCTCCACACGCCGATGTGGTAACCCGGACCACAAGAACGGGGGAAAGCGCACCTGCCGGATTTGTCAAACTTCTACTGCCTCCCCGGCAGAGCCGGGGGGTCTCCCGTTCGTACTAGCTCTCAGCCGTTAGCAATACAGCGCCCATAGGACGTTTTAAGCCAGTGCGCTGGTTCGAGCATCTGAAGTACAATTCTGAGCGAGGATGGTGCGATGAAACGAGTTTGGTCCCTCCCATTGGTCGCCCTGGTAGCAATAGCGATGTTCGCGCAAGGCGATGTCCCGGCGCATCACAAGGCCCCGCCCGCCAAGGGCGCGCAGGTGCCGCCGCTGCTGCCCGCTCCCGAACGCTGGGGACCGAGTTTCAAGCACCCGGTTCAGGTTCGCGCCTACGAAGTGGCCGACAAGATCCCCAACGTGCTCTACCAGCAGCCGTGTTATTGCCATTGCGACCGCTCGGTCGGTCACACCAGCCTGCATAGCTGTTTTGAATCCACCCATGCCGCCCATTGCGATGCCTGCATGAAAGAGGCTTTCTACGCATACGGTATGAGCCGGCAGAAGAAGACGCCAGCACAAATCCGCGACGGCATCATCCGCGGCGAGTGGGAGAAAATTGACCTGGAAACGGCGGCTTCCATCCAGTAGTGGTCGTCATCCTTGAACCATGAAATAACCTGGAGACCAGCCGCGGAACTTAGCGGGTTGACGCGCACTGCCTTTTCTCGTATATAAACGTGCTCTCTTGGCTTAGCCTTTTCCACAGGCTATCCCATAGCGGTCCACGTCGGCAGTTGCGCAGGTGCAACTCGATGAAGAAAAAACCCGCAGCAAAGGTTAGGCGTTCTTCCGCTAACCTCAAGAAGAAAAACGTGAAATCGACTAAGGGTCGGCGCGTCGTCAAGATGAGCATCCCGGTCCAAGCGAAAACTTCGCCATTGGACGATCCACGTTTTGCACAGGCTGTGGAAAACTACCAGGCCGCCCTGAAGGCCCTGCAGGAGCATAAATTCGAGAAAGCCAAGGCCCTGTTTCAGAAGGTCATGGCCTCCGGCCCCCGGGAACTGGCCGACCGCACCGCGGTTCACTTGAACACCTGCAATCAGCACATGGCGCGCAACACGACCACCTTCAAGACCCCGGAAGAACATTACGACTATTCCGTGTCGCTGATGAATATCGGGGACTACGTTGGGGCGCGGGAGCACCTGGAAAAAATTCTCAAGCAGAATTCCAAGGCCGACTATGCGTTGTATGGGCTGTCGGTGCTGAATTGCCTCACCGGACATTTTGAAGATTCGCTGCGCGGGCTGGCGGAGGCGATCCGCCTCAATCCGGGCAACCGTTTCCAGGCGCGGAACGACTCCGATTTTCAGAACCTCACGGACGACCCGCGTTTCACCGAATTGATCTATCCTGAGGTGGACGAAGCTCCCAGAGGAAACGGGCGGCGCTAGGCAGTGATGAAGACCCCGGCTACGAAAACAACTTCCGCACGCAACCGCGAGTTGAGGATGGTCGCCATTGGCGGCGGAACCGGCCTTTCCACGCTGCTCAAAGGACTGCGCGAGTATGTCCAGCGTCCCGGCCAACCGCTGCGGGGCGCCGCGATCACGGAACTGACCGCGGTGGTCACGGTCACCGACGACGGCGGCTCCAGCGGGCGTTTGCGCAAGGAATTCAACATCCTGCCGCCGGGAGACATCCGCAACTGCATCGTGGCACTCTCGGAAGACCAGGCGCTGCTCTCGCGCCTGTTCCAGTACAGGTTCCACGGCGAATCGGCGCTGGACGGACACAGCTTCGGCAACCTGTTCCTGGCGGCGTTGGCCGCGGTCACTGGCGACTTCGCCGAGGCGGTAAAAGTTTCGTCGGCAATTCTGACCACCCGCGGACACATTTTCCCTGCCACCACCTCCAATGTTGAACTGGAAGCTGTCATGGACGATGGCTCGCGCGTTCAGGGGGAGACCAGCATCACGCGCAGCCAGAAGCGCATTGTCCGCCTGGAACTGGTGCCCGGTGACGTCAAGCCGATGCCGCAAACCCTGGACGCGCTGGCGCAGGCCGACGTGATCAGCATTGGGCCGGGCTCGTTGTTCACCAGCCTGATTCCCAACGTGCTGGTGCACGGGATTCCGGAAGCGATCGCCCGTTCGCGCGCGGTAAAGATTTTCGTCTGCAACCTGATGACGCAGACCAACGAAAGCCTGGGTCTGTCGGCTGCCGACCACATTCGCGCCATCTACCATCACGCCGGACGCGCCATCTTCGATTACGCGCTGGTGAACCGCACGCCGGCGTCACGCGCGATGAAAGCCAAGTACGCGCTGGAAGGGGCTTCACAAATCCACGTGGACGCCGAGGAGCTGAAGAAGCTCGGAGTGCAGCCCATCTTCGGCGACTACCTGGTTGAGGAAGACGGCGTCGCCCGGCACGCGTACCACGCCATCGCGGCGGACCTTCTGCGAGTGGGGACGCGCAAGCGAGCAGGTGCGGCGGCCGGAAAGCGGAAGGTCAGGCTTTCGTTATTTTAAATTTATCAATCTCTCGCGATAAGATGAACGCCATGGCTCCGCGCAAGCAATCTGCCCGAAAAACGCAAGCCGAGCAGCGCCTCGCCATCGCCATCATGGCGGCGGGCAAGGGCACGCGGCTGAAATCCAGGCATCCCAAGGTCCTGCACCAGATCGGCGGACGTCCTCTGCTGTACTACGTGGTGGAAGCGGCCAAGGCAGTGTTGCCGGCGCGGGATATTTTCGTGATCATCGGGCACGAGGCGGAACGCGTGCGCGAAGCCATGGCGGGCGCCGGCGTGCAGTTCGTGGTGCAGGCGGAGCAACTTGGCACCGGGCACGCGATCATGTCGGCGCGCCAGGCGCTGGCCGGGTACGACGACGTGCTGGTGCTCTCCGGCGACGTTCCCCTGCTCCGCTCCGAGACCATTGCCGGGATCCTCGACTTTCACCGCAAGAAAAACGCGGCCATGACCATTCTGACCGCCGACTTTCCTGACCCGACCGGCTACGGACGCATTATCCGCAAGAAGAAGGCGGGGCGCACGGCGGACGAGGTCGAAGCCATCGTCGAGCAGAAGAAGCTCACGCCGCAGCAACAGAAAATCCGCGAATCGAATTCCGGCATCTACGCCTTCGCCACCCAGCCGCTGTTCGAGCACCTCAACGAATTGCGTACCGACAATCCGCATGGCGAGTATTACCTGACCGATATCGCCGGTATCCTGGCCGGCAAGCGTGCCCGGGTGCTGGCGAAAAAGGCCGCCGATCAGCACGAAGTCGCGGGGGCAAACAACCGCGCGGAATTGGCGCAACTGGATGCCGAGATACGGGCGCGCAAGTGCGCCCAGCTCATGGCCGCGGGCGTGACCATTTTCCGCCCGGAAACCTGCGTGATCGATGCCGAGGTCGAGGTTGGCGCCGACACCATCATCGAACCCTTCGTGCACCTGCTCGGGCGCACGCGGATCGGGTCGGACTGCCGCATCCAGTCCTTCACCGCCATCCAGTCGTGCGAGATTGCCGATGGCACGCTGGTGCAGTACGGATGCGTGCTGGAGCACTCGCGGATCGGGCCGGAAGTGAGCCTGGGGCCGTACTCGCATCTGCGTCCCGGCAACGATGTCGGCCCGCAGGCGCATATTGGGAATTTCGTCGAGCTGAAGAAAACGAAAATGGGCCGGGGATCGAAGGCGAACCACCTCACGTATCTGGGGGATTCAATCATCGGTGAAAAGGTGAATGTGGGCGCCGGCACCATCACCTGCAACTACGACGGAGTGAAGAAGCACACCACGATCATCGAAGACGGCGCATTTATCGGCAGCGACAGCACGCTGGTGGCGCCGGTGAAGATCGGGCGCAATGCCTACGTCGGCGCCGCGGCGTGCATCACCGACGATGTGCCCGAGGACTCCCTCGCCATCGCGCGCTCGCGCCAGGTCAACAAGGATGGCTGGGTCAAGGCCAGGCGCGAGGCGATGGCGGCGGCGAAAGCGAAATCGTAACCACAGAGGCCGCAGAGGTGCGCAGAGGAAGAGCATGGACGGGCAGGTGACACTGGCGGAGGCGCTCCGAAAATTCGAGGGCCGGAGCGATCGGTGAAACTTTTCGTGCATGGGACGTTGAACCTCCTTCAGCGTGGTCGCAAGCGTCGCCGGACCTTTCAATTGTTCGGCGTTTTTGCCGCTTACGTACTGGCTGGCAAAATCGGGCTGGCTGTCCCTTTTACAAGCGGAAACGTTTCCCCCCTGTGGCCGCCAGCAGGAGTAGCGTTGGCCGCCATGCTCATCTTTGGCTCTCGCATCTGGCCGGCAGTCGCCTTGGGCGCATTCATCGTAAATTTCTTTACCGAGATCCCGCATGTCGCCGCGGCCGGAATCGCTGTGGGTAACACCGTTGGGCCGCTGTGCGGCGCTTGGTCCCTGCGGCAGCTCCCGAGATTTCAGTTTTCCCTAACTCGGCTTCGAGACGTACTCGGAATCGGCATCCTTGGCGCATTCTGTGGCACTGCGGTCAGTGCGACCGTCGGCACTGGCTTTTTGTTCCTCACGGGCGTAAATGCCTGGTCTGGTTTCCCGTCTGCGTGGCTGATGTGGTGGTTGGGTGACGCCATGGGGGTGTTGATCGTGACCCCGCTCGTGCTGACCTTCACGGGACTGATGTCAATCCGGCAAGGGCGCCAGTTGGTCGAATTGGCGTGCCTGCTACTCGGGGCTGTCGGCAGCGCGTTGGTGATGTTCGATCCGCGGCTTGGATTGATGCGCGCCGAGGTGTTCGCGTTCGGCGTTTTCCCTTTCGTGCTCTGGGGGGCTCTACGGTTCGAAGCGGCGGGGGCAGCAGTCGTGAGCTTCTTGATTTCTGTCATCGCCGTGTTGGGAACAGCACATGGCTTCGTCCCGTTAATCAAAGGCAACCCCCTGGAAAACGCAATCCTTCTGCAGTCATTTCTCGGCGTAATTTCGGTCTCGGGCATGGTTTTGGCGGCCGTGGTCGCGGAGCGAGCGCAACTCATACGTGAGCAGAGTGCCCAGGAAGCACTCGACTTGCGGAACAAGATTAGCTTGCTTTCCCGGGCAGTGGAACAGACGGCCGATAGTGTCGTGATCACAGACCGCCAGGGCACAATTGAGTATGTGAATCCAGCGTTTGAGGCCACCACGGGTTACGGTCCTGAGGAAGCCATTGGCAAGACGCCCAGAATCTTAAAGTCCGCCCTGCACACGAAGGAGTTCTACAGCCGCCTATGGAACCAGATTCTGCAAGGTGAGGCTTTCCGCGGAACGCTCGTGAACCGCAAGAAATCTGGCCAACTGTTCTGGGCCGAGCAGACAATAACCCCGATTAAGGACAGCGCAGGCGTCATCACCCATTTTGTTTCCGTGCTCAAGGACATCACGGAGTTCCGCAAACTGCAGGAGCAGGAACTTCAGTTACGCCTAGCGCGCGAAGTACAGCAGCGGTTCTACACTGGC
>DASWAR010000138.1:0-4422 GCA_036391015.1 Terriglobales bacterium | reverse complement strand
CGGGCGGAGCGATAGACCTCCGACTCCAGCGTCTTGTAGAGATGCCGGGCGTTGTACAGGCCGGTGCAATCGTCGGTGATGGTGAGTTCCTGGATGCGCTCCACGGCGCGGGCGTTGTCGATGGCGATGGCGGCGTAGTCGCAGATGGCGCGCAGGAAGAACATCTCGCTGTCGCTGAAGCTCGACATGGGCACATTGATGAGCTGGATCACGGCCAGCACGCGGTGTTTGGCCTTCAGCGGGATGCAGATGATGGAGCGCGTCTGCCACTTGGTCATTTCGTCAATGCGCTTGGCGAAACGCGGGTCGGTATAAACGTCGGGCACGATGAGCGGCTCACCGTGCTTGGCCACCCATCCGGCGATGCCCTCGCCCATCTTCAGGCGCACGGTGCGCAGCGCGTCGGCGGCGTCGCCCACGGCGATAGCGAAGTAGAGCTCGTCGGCGGGCTCGTCCACCATCAGCAGCGACCAGGTGTCGGGGCGGAAGTACTCCGCCACTTTCTCCATGATGGTTTGCAGGATGGAATCCAGATTGAGCGAGGAGGTCAGGGCCTTGGCGACTTCATGGAAGATGGAAAGCTCCTGCACATGCCGTTTGCGGTCGGTGGCAGCAGCCTCGTTCATAAGGTGGATTCCGGCGCCGGTAAGATTGCTGGGCGCATTATAAGGTCTATTGGTCGTCATTCAATCGCCAGAACAGTTACCTCGGTGACTCCTCTGCCCGGGCAAGCCGTTTCCAGGTGCGAGTTTACGGTTTTTTCTTTGACACTGCCCAGCGCCAAACCTATGATGGCGGCGCTCTCCTCCACCCATCTTGGACGGCCGTTTTTCTGACTCGAGGATGTTTTCGTGGGATCGTTTGGTGATCGATTGCAGCGCGAGCGCGAAATGCGCGGCATCACGCTGGAAGAAATAGCCGAGGCGACCAAGATCGGGACCCGGTCGCTGCGGGCCCTCGAGCAGCAGGACTTCGACAAGCTACCCGGCGGAATCTTCAACAAGGGATTCGTGCGCGCCTACGCGCGCTATCTTGGCCTCGACGAAGAGCAGGCGGTCGCCGATTACCTGGAGGCGCTCGGCGAAGCCCAGGCCGCCGGCAAAACGACGCGACAGGAACCCGGCGCCAATGCCGTCGCCCCGGAACGCGACATCTTTCTCCCCGAAGTCGAGGAAAGCGAGCCCCTGCGCCTGCCGCTCGGCCCGATTGCGGTGGTCGTGGTGGTCGCGGTTTTGCTGTTCAGCGGCTGGCGTTATTACTCCAGGAACGGTTTGCCGAACTTGCGGCGTGTGCGCGCGGCAGCGCAGCAACCGTCGCCGCCTGCAGCCAAGCCGGCAGCGCCTGCTGGTGCGTCACGCCCGGGCATGAACGCGGCCCCAGCGATAGATGGTTTTGTGGTGCGGGTGAAGGCCAAGGAAGATTCCTGGATTTCCATCGTGGCCGACGGCAAGCCGGTGATGTCGGTCGTATTGCCGAAGGAATCCGAGAAGTCCTTTCACGCGCAGCAAAGTGTCGTGCTCAAGACCGGCAATGCCTCCGGCATCGAGTTGTTCTACAACGACAAACTCGTGCCACCCCTGATCCCGGACGGCAAGGTCAAGACCATGGAATTCACCTCCGCCGGGTTGCGACAGTAATCAACCGGCTCCTGGTTTGCCTTTCACCGCTTAAAACAAACCATTTACTGTGAAAATCGTGCGTAACTCCGTCATCGGGTGCGTTAATGGATGCGTTCCCCGAGCGCAAAAAGCGTTGCGGCCACAGGAGCGCTCTGCTACTTTGGTATGAGTAAAATTCAGTTCCTGCGGTACGTTCCCGCCCGTAGCGCCTAACACCAGCAGGAGGTTCGCTTGTCGACCAAGAATCGTTTTTTGTTTACCTCGGAATCGGTCACCGAAGGCCATCCGGATAAGATCGCCGACCAGATTTCCGATGCCATTCTCGACGCCTGTTTTGAACAGGACCCCTACAGCCGCGTGGCCTGCGAGACCCTCACCGCCACCGGCCTGGTGGTGATTGCCGGCGAGATTACCACCAAGGCGTACGTCGATTTCCAGTCGCTGGTGCGCGGCGTGGTCGCCTCCATCGGCTACGACAATGCCCTCTATGGATTCGATTCCAACACCTGCGCGGTGATCTCCAGCATCAATAAGCAGTCGGAAGATATCGCCATGGGCGTGGACACCGGCGGCGCCGGCGACCAGGGCATGATGTTCGGCTACGCCACCAACGAAACTCCCGAACTGATGCCCCTCGCCATCTCTCTCGCCCACAAGCTCTGCCGCAAACTTTCCGAAGTACGCAAGAACGGTACGCTGCCTTATCTGCGTCCCGACGGTAAATCGCAGGTCACGGTCGAGTATGACGATCACCACAGGCCGGTGCGGGTGGACGCGGTCGTTGTTTCCACCCAGCACGCCGAGACCATCAACAACGAAGAACTGCGCGCCGACATTCTGAAGCACGTGATCCAGGCCACGATTCCCGCCGAACTGCTCGATGCCGACACCAAGTACCACATCAATCCCACCGGGCGCTTCGTGATCGGCGGCCCCATGGGCGACACCGGACTCACCGGGCGCAAGATTATCGTGGACACCTACGGCGGCATGGGACGTCACGGCGGCGGCGCTTTCAGCGGCAAGGACCCGACCAAGGTGGACCGCTCCGCTGCCTACATGGCGCGCTACATCGCCAAGAACATCGTGGCCGCGGGGCTGGCCGACCGCTGCGAAGTCCAACTCGCCTACGCCATCGGCGTCGCCGAGCCGGTCAGCGTGTTGGTGGATACCCTCGGCACCGGCAAGGTCGCGCCGGAGAAGCTGCAGGAACTGGTGCGCGCCAACTTCCAGTTGACGCCGCGCGGAATCATCGAGTCGCTCAAGCTGCGTCGTCCCATCTACCGCAAGACGGCCGCCTACGGCCACTTCGGGCGCGACGACAAGGACTTTACCTGGGAAGCAACGGACAAAGCGAAGGCGCTGCGCGAGCAGGCCGCCGGCGCGTCCCACGGAGTAGTGCACGTTGTAAAGAAATAAACACAAGTTTCAGTTTCAGGTTCGAGTTTCGGCGCATGCGCCCGTGCTCTTAACTGAAACTGGAACCGAAACCGAAACTCGAAACTCTTCAGGAGACTATGTCGACAACACCTGCTAACGCCGCCTGCGACGTCAAAAACATGGAACTGGCCGATCTCGGCAAGAAGCGCATTGACTGGGCCAACCAGTCGATGAAGGTCCTGCAAATCATCCGCAAGGATTTCATCAAGGGGCAGCCGCTCAAGGGCGTGCGCATCTCCGCCTGCCTGCACGTGACCGCGGAAACGGCGAACCTGGCGATTACGCTGCGCGACGGCGGCGCGGAAGTGGTGCTGTGCGCTTCCAACCCGCTCTCCACCCAGGACGACGTCGCCGCCTGCCTGGTGCGCGACTACGGCATCCCCGTCTTCGCCATCAAGGGCGAGGACAACCAGACCTATTACCAGCACATCATGGCGGCGCTTGACCATAAGCCGCACCTCACCATGGATGACGGCGCCGACCTGGTGACCACCGCGCTCACCAAGCGCAAGGATGTCCTCGAAGGCATCTTCGGCGGCACCGAGGAGACCACCACCGGGGTCATTCGCCTGCGCGCCATGGCCAAGGAAGGCGTGCTCGCCTACCCGATCATCGCCGTCAACGACGCCGACACCAAACACCTGTTTGACAACCGCTACGGCACCGGGCAGTCCACCATTGACGGCATCATCCGCGCCACCAATTTCCTGCTCGCAGGATCCAAGTTCGTCGTCGCCGGCTACGGCTGGTGCGGACGCGGCCTGGCCAGCCGCGCGCGTGGCCAGGGCGCCGAGGTCATTGTCACCGAAGTGGATCCCACCCGCGCGCTGGAAGCCATGATGGACGGATACCGCGTCATGTCGATGTCGGAAGCGGCCAAACTCGGCGACGTCTTCTGCACCGTCACCGGAAACAAGAGCGTCCTCCGCGGCGAGCACTTTGAGCAGATGAAGGACGGCGCCATCATCAGCAACTCCGGACACTTCAACGTCGAGATCGATATCCCGGCGCTGGAGAAGATGTCGTCGTCCAAGCACACCACCCGCAACTTCATAGAGGAGTACTCGCTGAAGGACGGGCGCAAGATCAACCTGCTGGGAGAAGGCCGGCTCATCAACCTGGCCGCCGCCGAGGGACACCCCGCTTCAGTGATGGACATGAGCTTCGCCGACCAGGCGCTCTCCGTGGATTACCTGGTGAAGAACCGCAGTTCGCTGGAGAAGAAGGTGTACGTGGTTCCGGCCGATCTCGACAAGCGCGTTGCCAAGCTGAAGCTGGAATCCGTGGGTATCAAGATTGATCGCCTCACTCCCGAGCAGGAAGAGTACCTGGCGAGCTGGGACGAGGGAACGTAGTTGCAGTT
>DASWAR010000137.1:0-12681 GCA_036391015.1 Terriglobales bacterium | reverse complement strand
GACGAGGTCATGCGCGTCGCGTACGACGATTTCGCGCGCCTGGTGCAGCCCAAGGTGCTGAGCTTTGCCACCACGGCGGAGCGCGCGCCGCGCATCCGGCTCGACGATCGCATCTGGTAAAGCCGGCATCGCGGCACACCGGAGAGCACATTCCACCCTATCTCGCCAACGCCGGACGAGTTCGCGGCGGATGTACTTGCCAGTATGAGAAGCGCGGCTAGCTCACTCCAGACATGACATCAAGAAGGGCCGCCACCGCACGGAATCAACCATCGCGGCTGGTACTTGGAGGTCATCGGTAGCCCATCAAGGAGTCGATCTCGTCGGCGATGGCCTGCTCGTCTTCCGGAGGAATGTCTACGAATTCAACCCCGATGCCCACGCCGGGCAGGCAATAGCGGACTTCGGCGCGCGTCTTGACCTCGCGGCCGGAGCGGCTCAAGCGGAACTCGAGCTTGAGCACCGCGCCTTCCGGAAAGAGCTGTGGAATGTGGATGAACATGCCGCGGGGGCTGATGTCGGGGGCGCGCACTTCGATCTGTTCGCTGCGGCCTTCGTAAACGATGTGCAGTCCACGATAGGTGGCGAAGCGATCGTATTCGCGGCTGGGAACGGGGTGTTGGTGTGGATCGGAACTCATGCCGGCGCTCCTTCGGCGCGCTTGCGGGCGATAGGCGCGGCGACCTGGCGCGTACCGGCGCCGCAGTAGGGACAGAACAGGAACGCAGGCGCCAGCGCCCGGCCGCAGTTGCGGCAGCGCACGCTGACCGCGTTGTCGAAGGGCACGACGCGCAACACCTCTTCCATGGTGGTGATGCCCTGCTTCACCTTCTCCAGCGCGTCTTCCTGCATCAGCCGCATGCCGCCGCTGCGCGCCAGGTTGCGAATTTCTTCGTCGCGCGCGCCGGAACGGATGGCGGAGCGGATCTGTTCGTCAAGCATCAGCAGTTCGTAGATGCCGACGCGGCCCTTGTAGCCGGAGTTGTCACACTCGGCGCAGCCCACCGGGATGTAGGCGTTGCTTCCGAAATCGACGATGCCGGCGGCCAGCAGGCGCGCGGCGTGATCTTCGGTCATGGGCGCCATGTCGCGGCAGGCGCACAGTATGCGTACCAGGCGCTGGGCAATGACCGCGGTCACGGAGGCGGAGATCAGGAACGACGGCACGTTGAGGTCGAGCATGCGGGTGATGGCGGCGATGCTGTCGTTGGTATGCAGGGTGGAGAGCACCAGGTGGCCGGTTTGCGCGGCTTGCAGCGCGATCTCGGCGGTTTCCTGGTCGCGAATCTCGCCCACCATGATGACATTGGGATCCTGCCGTAGCATGGAGCGCAGGCATCCGGCGAAGGTCAGCCCGGCCTTGGGATTGACCTGGACCTGGTTGATGTCCTCGACCCGGTACTCGATCGGATCTTCGACGGTGATGATGTTGATCGACGGCGAGCGCAACACGTTCAGGCACGCGTACAGCGTCGTGCTTTTGCCCGATCCGGTCGGGCCGGTGACCAGCAGCATGCCTTGCGGCGCGGCAAGCATCGTGCCGAGCGCGGCCGCGTAGTCGCTGGAAAGGCCCAGCTTCTCGAAGCCAACACGGCTGGCGGTGGCATCCAGCAGCCGCATGACAACCTTCTCGCCCGAGTGGGTAGGCAGCGTGGAGACACGCAGGTCGAGATGGCTGTTGCCGATCTGCACCAGGAAGCGCCCGTCCTGCGGGACGCGGCGCTCGGAAATATCCATGTCGGAGAGGATCTTAATGCGCGAAACCAGGAACGAGGTCAACTCGGCCGGGATGTGGGTCAGTTCGCGAAGCACGCCGTCCACGCGGATGCGCACCACCGTTCCCAGCGGTTGAGGCTCGATATGGATGTCGCTGGCCTTCTTGGTGGCTGCCGCCGACAAGATGGCCGAGACCAGGCGCACGGCCGGTGTCTTTTCATTGCGCAGCTCGGCCTCGAATTCCTCCATCGCCGCCTTAGCCCGTTCACTGGAACTGGCAGTGAAGAACTGCATGTCGGATACGTCCACCTGATCTATGAACGGGATGGGGAGCTTGGGCACGGCGGCTTCGGCAGCGGGTTCCAGTTCGGCGTAACATTTCTTGATGGCTTCTTCGATTTCCCCTCGGAAGCCGAGCCGCGGGATCAACTCCATGCCGGTGATGAACCGCAGTTCGTCAAGAAACTTCAGGTTTTGCGGTTCCGCCATGACGGCCACGATGCGCCGGCCTTCGCGCACCAGCGGAAGCACCAGGTACCGTTCCGCGGCCTGCTGCGGTACGAGCTTGAGGACGGCTTTTTCGACCGTGGCGAAGCGCGCGTCCACGTACTGGATCTTCGTCACTTCTTCCAGCGCGGAGACAAGGTCCTCTTTGCCGACGTAGCCGCGCTGCATCAGCAGTTCGCCCAACAGCGCGGAACCGCCTTCCTGCTGTTCGAGCAGCGCCTTTTCCAACTCTTCCACCTTCACGCGCTTGCGGTCGCGAAGAACCTCTCCCAGTCGTTTTTTCCTGTGTCCCGACATATTCAGTCCATTATCACGCGGCCGTATCTGGTCGGCCTAAGTAGCTACAGACAAAAGGACTTTACATTCCCAATACCGGCTCTCCATGCCATTTCGAACCAGTACTCCGTTGCTCGGTCCACTTTAGTGGGAGGATAGCGTTGTTCACGCGAATCGTTTAGGAGAATTTTTTTTTCTTGTAGACGACCTTGAGTCCTTCATTGTCTAGAATGCGCCGGATCTGGTTCTTGGCGTGGGTGGCCCAGGGCCCGGAAGTATCCAGCCTTACATAGGCGCGCCAGTGCTGCAACGCCGCCCTGGACTGTCGGGTTTTTTCATAGGCGAGCGCCAGGTTGTAGTGCGCATCGGCATAAGTTGGCGCCAGTTGCAGCGCGGTCTTGTAGGCGTTGATGGCGTCGGCGACGCGCCCGGTTTCGTCCAGCACATTGCCCAGATCGAAATAGGCCAGTGCATATCGCGAGTCCACTTCCACCGCCTTGCGATAATGCGACTCGGCTTTGGCGAAGTCCTGGCGGTTGTAATAAAGGGTCCCGAGATTGATATAAGCGGCGGCGTGGACGGGGTCGAGGTCGAGCACTTTCCGGTAAGCGGCGATGGCCTCGGCCTGCGAGCGCGGATCTTCCTCCAGGGCCACGCCGCGGGCAAAATGTTCGCTTGCGGTCTGCGCTGTCCGCATGCTTTTCACGTTGGCGGGCACCACGCGATCGCTAAGACTGAAATCCATCACGAACTGCCCGCTGGTCGGCTCCAGCGCGTGGCCTTCGTGACGGAATGCCACCCGCGTTCCGGTGGAGAAGGTTCCCGCTTCGAGCAGCGGGTTTTCCATGCCCGCCACCTGCTTCAGCATGGCCTGCAGCGATTCGCGGATCACCGCCGAGCGTACCCGCTTGGCGCGCAAGTCGCGTATTTTTTTCATTTGCAGGAGGTCGACGAAGGAATAGCTATCAGCGGCGGCGACCAGTCCGGCTTTTTGCCACTGGACCATCTGTCGCGCCGTTATGCGCAGTATGCGAATTACATCCGCTCGACGGTAACGGTGCACGGGTTCGGTTGCGCAAACGGTCTACTTCGATTCACATTATGAAAATGGTCGCCAGCGAACGCAAGGGGAAAGTTTTCCTCAGTTGTTAATAACTCAGTGTGTCAGTACATCAGCATGTCAGTTAGCTAGTGGTTCATGTGCGGGTGGTTCCGCCAGGGATCTCTCGTATACTGCTCTGCTCCGAGCGACACTGACATACTGAAAAACTGACTAGCCCTTTACGCCCGCGGGTGCTCGCCTTTAGAATCAGATCAGGCCGACGTAGCTCAGTTGGTAGAGCAGTCGATTCGTAATCGACAGGTCATCGGTTCAAGTCCGATCGTCGGCTCCAGAAATCCAGCAATTAGCGATTAGCAATTAGCTGATCTCGCCTCGCCTTCAGCTATCTTTCCATCCGGCCAGTTGATCGCCTCGCACGCCTCAGGCGCGCACAACACTTCGCACCGTCACCATTCTGCATAACAGCTAATTGCTAATCGCTTATCGCTGCCCGTACAAACGAAAAGGCCACCCGGCAACTCGGGCGGCCTTTTCTTCAAGGGAGAATAGTTCCTTACGGAGGGTTAGCACCGTCAGAAACTTTTTCTGGCGAAATCTTATGAGCGGAGAAAAGGGGTGTCAAGGATTTTTTCCAAATCATCTCTGCGGGGTCGAATTCCGAAGGAAAGTCTGTGAAATCAGCAGGTTAAGGGAAAGAATCCGGACTGTTGTACCGCTTTGGGAATTCCTATCGCAGGTGCAACTCGATGATCTCCACATCCCGCCGGCGGTCGAAGAAACGGTCGGGAAACAGCCGTTTTGCCATGATTCGGATGCCGCCGAACGCAATTCCCGCTACCAGCGCCAAGCCAAGAATAATTCCCGTCAGCGTGATCACGCCCACCAGCAGCGTGCCCACATTATCGCGCGGTGACAATCCGGTGCGCTGGTTCCAGGTGACCTCGGCATCGTAGTTAACCGAGGCGAGCAACGATTTTGCCTCCCGCGTTGAGATGGCGCCTGTCACGATTGCCACCAGCGGGCCGCTCCGCTTGGTAAGGAACAACGGCGAGGTCGAACCATCCCGCGATTGAGGATGCGCCCCATCCATGGCGCGCAGGCGCTCGCCCGCGATCTGCGGCGTGGGATACGAAATCAGCGTCAGCGTCGCCGTGCCCTGGCCGGAATTGTACTGGCCTTGCGCCACTTCGGCGCCGCGCTCGAATTCCACCAGGTTCGCCGGTATGGGAGCGCTGATACTGGCCAGGCCCAGCGGACCGGCCACGTACTTGGCGGTATTCGGAACATATCCCTGGCGCGGCAGGTAGAGCGGCAGCGTAGGCAGGTTGCGCGCGCTGCCAGTGGGCAGAGGGATGTCGGCGGCAAGCTCGCGCAGTTCCGCGGCCGACATCGGCGTCACCCGGTCGAGCACCGCCTGAATCACCACATTGGCCCGATAAAACAGCACGCGTTCGTTGGCCGATACTGCCTGGTCGCCAATCTTTTCCGTCTGCATCTCCGGAGCTTTGTAGAAGGTGAACGCGCCGTAGGCCCCGCTGGCATCGGCAAAACGGATGGCTTTGACCGCGATCTTGCGGTCGCCCTTGTGATAGGTGGCGTCCTCGAAATCCGCGAACCCGTATTCCTTCAGCAAGTCCGGGTTGACCTTGTCGGCATCGGCAGGATTGGCGCTGGTGCGCGCCGCCGCGCTCTTCTGCCATCCGGCAAAAGACTCAGGCAGCAGGGAATCGAGCTTGCTCTTGGGATTCGCCGCCAGCGCCGGCAGCAGGGCGGCAAGCAGCAAGATCAGTACTGGAACATTCCGTTTCATGAGCATGATCGAAGTGGATGGGCCTCTACTGATTAGACTACAGAGGGGGGAGTAAAGTTTCCAGCACGGGGAATTGCCGAACTGCGGGACCTACTGGCTGCTGGCATGCGGAGCCGCCGACGCAGCGGCCGTCGGTACCGGCCTGGATAGTCTTGATGCCACTTTCATCCCGCTCAGTCCGCTGACGTACTTGGCCGTCCCGCGGTAGATGGATTCGGCAATCTTCTGCCGGTAATCGGGAGTTCTCAACCGCTTGGCATCGGCTGGATTGCTGACGAACGATATCTCCGCCAGGATGGACGGCATATTGGCGCCGATCAGCACGATGAACGGCGCTTTCTTGACGCCGCGATTGCGCAAGCCCCGGTTCGCCAGCCCGTTGTAGAGCGCCTGCTGCACATCGACCGCGAACTCACGCGATTCCTCGATCTTGTCTTTGAGCGCGATCTTCTTCACCAGGTCCTGCAATTCGTGGATGGATTTTTCCGACACGGCGTTTTCGCGCGCCGCCACTTCCAGCGCGTCCGCCGAGGTGGTGAAGTTCAGGTAGTAAGTCTCGATGCCGCGTGCCGAGGGATCGCGGCTCGAGTTGGCGTGAATCGAGATGAACAGATCGGCCTCGTTCTGGTTGGCAATCGCAGTCCGCGTCTCCAACGGGATGAAGGTGTCGTCGTCGCGGGTATAGACCACCTCGGCGCCCATGCGCGAATCCAGCAGCTTGCCCAGGCGCAGCGCCACGTCGAGCACCAGGTCTTTTTCCAGCAGGCCATTGGGAGCGATGGTGCCGGTGTCGTGACCACCGTGGCCGGCATCCACCACGATGCGCCCAATCTTCAGGCCGAGCGCGCGGATCAGGGAGCGCTCGCCATTCGCCGTGGGCTGCGCTTCATGACCAGGCGAAGGCTCGGGCGCCTTTTTCGCCGCCGCCTTCCCATGCTTGCCCGTGGTTGCGACCGGTTCTCTGGCAGCTTTGGCGGCCGGTTTCGCTTCGGGTTCCCTGTTCTTCTCCTTCGAAGCGACCTCGGGCGGATTCACCTTGGCGACGGTTTCCGCCAATTCGTCGAAGGTGGCATCAGGCTTCGGCTTGCCTGCCGGCGCCGCACTCGCGCCCGCCGCAGTCTCGCGCGTCTTGTCCGCAACAGGCTCGGTGCGCGTCACTTCGGCCGGAGCGGCTGGTTTCGCAGCCGGTTCCGAGGCCCGCTTGGCGGCCTTTTTCTCCGCTTCGCGCGGCGCAGGCTTGGCCGGCTCCGCAGTCGCCATTTTCTGCGGATGTTTGCCGTGCACATCAATGATCAGCCGGTAAGGATTCGGCAGCAGGAAAGCGGAATAGTCGGCGATATCGTCCATTTCAAGCACGATGCGCGTTTCATCCTGCTGGTATTGCGCCACCCGCACCTTGTGTAGAAATCCGTCTTCCACATCGAAGGTCTTGCCCTTCAAAGTAGAGGACAGATGGGTATTGTGCAGGTCGAAGAAAACCCGGTCAGGATTCGGAATGCGGCCGAACTGGTAATCAACCTCATCCTGCAGGTCAATGGCGACGCGCGTGTAATCGGGGGTGGACCAGTGGCGAATCCCGGTCACCAGGGTGGCGTGCTTCGGTTCCGCGGGCGGCGGTGGCGGCGGTTCCTGTTTGGCAGTCTTCGCCGGCGGTTTCGGCTTCTCCGCTGTCTTGGCCTGCTGATCGAGTTCCTTGATGGCGTCGCGCGCATCCGCCACCAGCTCGCTGTGCGGATAGCGCTTCAGGAATTCCTCAAACGTTGTGCGCGCCTGCGCCGCATCGTCGAGGTCGTCTTTATAGATCTGCGCGATCGTGAACAGTCCCTGCATGCGGAAGCGGCTGCCGGGATACTCGCGGCGGAGGAATTCATACTGTCCGATGGCCGCGTGCAGCGCCTTCTCGTCGCGGAACTGCCGGCCCACCGCGACCATCAACTCGGCGACGGCGACCACGCTGGCATCGGCCCGGTTCGAAGTTGGGGCAGTGAAATAGACCGCGCGGTAGGCATCAATGACCCGGTTGTAATCGCGCCGGCTGCGCTCGGAAACGGCGCGGCCGTTCAGCGCCTCGCGCATGCGCTCCGCGTTGTCGAACTGCGTGCGCGCGGTCTGCTTTTTCTGTGCGGTGGTGCGTCGCGCGCTCGCAGGGACCCCCAGCGCGGCGCCGATGACGATCAGCGCGACAACCCTGGCGGCGCGAGCTGCGTTTTTCCTGGTCAAGTTTTCTGGGCCGTTCCTGTGGCGTTGGATGCTGGGTTCCACTTCCGCACCACATACGACTAAACACCAACTTCTGACCGGTGTTGCCGTTACCTTTCGTGCCAACTACCCGCGACCCACGCCGGGCAAGAAATCCCGGCTACTCCGTGTTCGTCATGCGCAGCACGCCGTCGTCGCCGCGGTACACATGCACCGGCGCGCTCATCGGCTGGAACACGTTTCCATTCTTGTTCCAGTACAGATCGGTGATGCGCTTTACGTAATTCTGCGTCTCGGCATAGTGCGGCACGCCGCCGTTGCGCTTCACCGCGCCTTCGCCGGCGTTGTACGCCGCCAGCGACAGCCGCACGTCGCCCCCGAAATTGTTGAGCAGTTGCTTCAGGTGGCGAACCCCGGCGTCCACGTTCTGCTGCGGGTTGAACGGATTGTTCACGCTCAGGCCGCTGGCGGTGCGCGGCATCAGTTGCATCAGGCCCATCGCACCCTTGTTGGAAACGGCGTTGGGATTGAAATTCGACTCCACCTTGACCAGCGCGCGCACCAGGTTGGCGTCTACACCCTGCTTCGTCGCCGCCTGCTCAATGGCGGAATCAATCTCGGCGGCGCTGACCCGGTAACCGCGTGCCAACGTCGCATAGTTGGGGTTGGCAACGCCGCTGGAAGCGCCGGAAGTTCGCGGCTGCGCGGCGACATAGCCCCGCACCTCGGCAGCGGCATTACGCGCTGCCCACATGGCGGCGGGACTCGGCGCCGGCACCGGCTTCCACTTGTGCTCGGTATTGCTCCAGTACACCAGCACGCTGTGGCGGGAACTGGCACGCGGCCTGGCTGCAGGTGCTGCCGGGGCCGCCGGCGTTTCGTTATTCACGTACACCTTGTGCCCATTTTCCTGGACTGAGATGATGCTGCCCCCCTGCGTGGCCGCGGTTTTCGCGTACGACGCAGCTTCGTCGGAAGTTGGCGAGGAATACGCAGGCAGAACCGTCAGGCTCATTGCCATTGCGGCCAGCAGCACCGTGAAGCGCCGCTGTACGGGCTGGTGCAGGTGTTCAGACATCTCGTCCTCCGCGCGCGTTCGCGCTCCACCTACCACGGTCACCGGCACACGCTTGCGCGCGGCGACACCCTGCGCCCGGCGGAGAAAATCATCCAGAGTGCCGCGATTATGACATGCCCAACCCTGCCATTCAATCCGTTGTTGGGCGGGAATCAGGGGGGTGACTAGCGGAGAATTACCGGCAAAACCGGCAAGAAAGTGAGCCCCTCCGACCCCGCAAGTGACGAAAGGACGCCCGTCCCACGGCGGCACTTGACGCACTTTGGGAATCGCCCATAGATTCACCCAATGCCCATCCGAAGACTCAGGCTGATCACAATCGTTCTGCTGGTGTGTGCGGCGTTCCCGTTGCGCGCTGCGGCCGCGCCGCCGGTGACCGTAACCATCCTTTACTCCAACGATTTTCACGCCGCAGTCGAGCCCATGAAGGCCACCTGGCTGGTGGACCAGCCGATGATCGGCGGGGTACGCGCCTATGCCGCCTGGGTGGACATGATGCGCCGCAACTACCCTAATGCGTTCCTGTTCGACAGCGGCGACCTTTACACCGGCCAGGCGATCTCGTATCTGAGCCGTGGACGCGCGCTGATCGAGATGTTCAGGGCGATCAACTACGACGCCGTCTGTTACGGCAATCATGAGTTCGATTACGGCATTGACCGCGCCCGCGACTATGCCACCGGGGAGCCCTTTCCCGTGCTCGCGGCCAACATCTTTTACAAAGATGGGCGGCCGTTCGCAAAACCCTATGCCCTGGTTGAGAAGAATGGCGTGCGCGTGGCGGTGATCGGCATCTTCGGCGTGGACGCCATGCCGTCCACCGCGGCCGTCACCTGGGAAACGCTCGACGTGCGCGATCCAGTGCCGATTCTCCGCCAGCTCGTGCCCGAACTGCGCCAGCGCGCCGACCTGGTGGTCGTGCTGGCGCACCAGGGCGAGACCGGCGCCATGCAGGACGACGCCGAAGCGCATCCCGAGGTACAGCGCAATTTCGACGCCGACAAACGCACCGTGGAGGCCGTTCCGGGCATTGACGTCTTTGTCGGCGGGCACGCACATCGCGGCATCGAGGTGCCCTGGGTCGGTCCGAAAAACGGCAGCATCGTGGTGCAGACCTACGGCCGCGGCACCACTCTCGGCGTCTTGAACCTGACCTACGATCAGCAGGCGCACAAGGTGCTCGCCCACACCGGCAGCCTGCTGCGCGTGATGCCCGGGGTATTTCCCACGCCTCCTGCGGTGGAACAGGTGGTGGCGCGCTGGGTGGGAGAATCGAACCGCCTCGGCGACGAAGTTGTGGGAACCGCGACCGCGCCGCTCAACCGCAATTACAACGGCGAGTCCGCGCTGGGGGACGTGATCGCCGATGCCATGCGCTGGAAGACCGGCGCGCAGATCGCCCTGGAGAATGCCGGCGGCATTCGCGGCGATATCGCGGCCGGCCCCATCACCCGCAACCAGGTGATCACCGCGGCGCCGTTTATCAATTCGCTGGTCACCATGAACTTGACCGGCGCGCAAGTGCGCGAGCTGCTGGAGCAGTCCCTCACCCTCAAGGTCGGAATGATGCAGGTTGCCGGCCTGCGCCTGAACTATGACTTAAGCCGGCCGGAGTATCACCGCCTGCTTTCCGTGCACGTGGGCGACGCGCCGCTTGAGGACGCGCGCAGCTATGAGGTGGTCACCAACAGTTTTCTTGCCACCGGCGGCGATCACTACCAGACGTTTACAAAGGTCAAGCCGCAGAAGGACCGGGGCGTGCTTGTCTCCGACGTGCTGGAGGAGTACGTGCGGCTGAAGCGCACACTCGACGCGCCCCCGGGCGGGAGGATGACTGCGGCACAGTAAGACTTCCGCACACGCGAGGGCGCGTGTGCCACAGTGGGCTATTTGAGTAGGGACTCGACCACGCCGTACACGCTGCTCAGCGCCTCATCCAGCGCCGCGGGATCTTTTCCGCCGGCTTCGGCAAGATCAGGCCGCCCACCGCCTTTGCCGCCGACTTTTTCTGCAACCGGGCCGATCACTTTGCCGGCTTGCACGCGCGAGGTCAGGTCCTTGGTCACTCCGGCCACCAGCGACACTGTCCCGTCCGCCGCCGAACCGACCACCACAACCCCGGAACCGAGCTTCTGACGCAGGTTGTCCACCAGGGTGCGAAGTTGCGCACGCTCCAGGTTGTCAACGCGATGCGCCAGCACTTTCACTCCGTTCACCACCCGGACCTTGTCCTCGATGGAAGCGGTGGTCGCCGACGCCGACTTCATGCGCGACTGCTCCAACTCCTTGCGCAGGCGCTTGATCTCGTCATCACGGGCGTTGATCTCGTGGCGCAGCGCGGTGGCCAGCGAGCCTTCCGGCTCCGCCGAGCGCACCAGCGTGCGCGCCACGTGCTCCAGTTCATGGTCGGCGCGGAAGTGCCGCAGCGAACTCTCGCCCGCCACCGCCTCCAGGCGCCGCACGCCCGAGGACACACTGCCCTCATCGAGTATCTTGATCAGCCCGATTTCGCCCGTCGCCGCGGTGTGCGTGCCGCCGCAAAGCTCGGTGGAGAAATCGCCGACCTTGATCACGCGCACCTTATCGCCGTACTTTTCGCCGAACAGCGCCATCGCCTTGTATTCGTTGACGGCCACGTCAATCGGCACGTCCTCAATCACTTCCACCTTCTGGTTGCGCAGCACATGCTTGTTGACGATGTCCTCGATGTCCTGCAACTCCTCGTCTGGGACGCCGGCGAAGTGCGAGAAGTCGAAACGAAGGCGCGCGGGCGTGACCAGCGAACCCGCCTGCTTCACGTGCGTGCCCAGCACCTGGCGTAACCCCGCATGGAGCAGGTGCGTCGCCGTGTGATGACGCATGGTCGCCCAGCGCTTTTCGGTGTCCACCACGGCATCCACGCGATCGCCGACGTGCAAGTCCTCGCGCGCGACCACCTTGTGCGTCCGCACGCCCTGCACCGGCGCATAGCAGCTCTCGACTTCGGCGACCACGATGTTGTGGTCGTCGTCGTAAAAGAGGCCGCGATCACCAATTTGTCCGCCGGACTCGGCGTAGAACGGCGTGTGGTCAAGGACCACCTCGCCCTGCTCGCCCTTCTTTAGTTCCTGCACGCCCTGCCCGTTGCGCAGCAGCGCAAGAATTTCGCAGCCGCTGGATTCGGTCTGCCGATAACCCTCAAACGCCGTCTTCGGTAACTGCTGAAACACAGGACTGGCAGTCTGTTTTGATCCACCCTTCCACGATGCCTGTGCGCGCGTGCGCTGCTCGGTCATGGCGCGGTCGAAGCCGTCCTGGTCGAATCCGATGCCGACGTCGCGCGTCGCATCGACGATGAAATCCAGCGGCAGTCCGAAGGTGTCGTAGAGCTTGAACGCCTTCTCGCCCGAGTACATCGCGCGCGCCTGCGGGTTCTCTTTCTTCGCAGCCACTAGCGGCGCCAGGTCGTCTTCCAGCCGCTTCAGACCAATGTCCATCACGTGCGCGAAGCGCGTCTCTTCCGCCTTCACGATGTCAGCGACGCGCTGCTTGCTGTCCTTCAGTTCCGGATACGCGGCTTCCATCTCCTGCGCGACTGCAAAGACCATCTCGAACAGAAACGGCTTGTTCGCGCCATTGAGGCGCCCGTGGCGGATCGCCCGCCGCATGATCTTGCGCAACACGTAGCCGCGGCCTTCGTTCTGCGGCAGCACGCCGTCGCTGATCAGGAAAGTAGCCGCGCGCGCGTGGTCGGCAATGATGCGCAGCGACGCCGGACGGATCTCGCCGTTACCGTTCTGAGCCTTCAACAATTCTGCCGCGCGCCTTATCAGCGGCTGGAACAGGTCCGTGTCGTAATTGGAAATCACGCCCTGGAGTACGCTCGCGACGCGCTCCAGCCCCATGCCGGTATCAATCGACGGCGCCGGCAGCGGGTTCAGCACGCCCGCCGCGTCGCGGTCGAACTGCATGAACACCAGGTTCCAGATTTCGACGTAGCGTCCGCCGCAGTCGCTGGGGAACTCTTCGCCTTCGTGACCCGCCTCGGACGCG
>DASWAR010000136.1:0-10449 GCA_036391015.1 Terriglobales bacterium | reverse complement strand
GAGTTCGCGGAACAACTCGGCCTTGATCTCGAATTTCTCGGTGGCCGCCTCCACCACGAAGTCGCACTGCGCCAGGGCGCCGCGGTCTACACCCGATTCAATGCGCGCCAGCGCCTGGGTGCGCTGCTCGGTGGTGATCTTGTTCTTGCTGACCTCGCGCTCGAGATTCTTGGAGATGGTCTCCATGGCGCGGTCGAGGAAGCGCTGTTCGACGTCGCGCAACACCACTTTGTAACCGGACTTGGCGAATACGTGCGCGATGCCGTTGCCCATGGTGCCCGCGCCCAGCACCCCGACGATCTTGATCTCCATGATTGCCTCGCTGCTGGATATGAAAACCGAGAAGTGTAGCAGAAGCGGTCGTTGGTCGTTAGCCGCTGGTCGTTGGAAAAAACAAATCGGCCACGGATCACCGCTGATCAACCGGAACTTTCCTGATCCGTGTTCATCCGCGAAAATCCGTGGCCTGGTTTTGTCCGCCGTTAGTCGCTAAAGCCGAAGGTCATCTGCACGCCGGCAACTTCCACCACGTCGCCGTCGCTCAGCTCGTGCTGCCCGGCAATCAACTCGTCATTGATTTTGACCTTGATGTCCCTTTCCGAGGCGGCAATGAAGTACTTGCCATCGCGATGGTTGATGACGGCCGCCACCTTGGGCTTGAACCAGCCTTTCAGCTTGATGGACGCCATATCGCTCTTGCCGATGACGTTCAACTTGCCGGTCAGCGTGTACTGCGACTGGTCGGTCTTGCCGGAGATCACGGTCAGCACTCCTGTGCGGTCCTTAGGAGGGGGCGGCGGGGCGGCGGCATGAGCCGGCCCGGCTCCGGGCGCGGCGGGCGGCGGAGTCGGGGCCTGGCGCGCGAGCATCTCCTTCGCCTTTCTGGTGTCGAGCACCACCGTGGCCTCCAGCGTCGGGACCATGGGCATGGTCTTCTCGGGGCCGTGGCCCCGCGCCTCCTCGTGCCGCTCATCCTTGAAGAGCACGGTGTGCTTGCCGATCAGCACCTCGTCGCCGTCCTTGAGCACCGTCTTGCTGATGCGGCGGTTGTTGACGAAGGTGCCATTCAGGCTGTTGTTGTCCTCGAGTGTGTAGTGGTCCACGTCCCAGTAAATCTTGGCGTGATGGCCGGACACGGCAAGGTTGTCCACCTGGATGAGGTTGTCCGGCAGCCGGCCGATCGTCACCACGCCCTCGGAGAGCGCGAATTCCTTCAAAACTGCCTGTTCGTATTTCAAAAAGAGTTTTGCCATTTTCTTGAACTCCCTCCGCCGAAGAGCCAGCGGAAAAAAAATTTGTACCAGGGCAGCTCCTCGAAGCGGAGGAGCAGAACAGTGATGTTGTCGGAGCCGCCGCCGTCGCGGGCGGCTTCAATCAACCGGTCGGCCATGAGCTGCAGGCTGATGGTTCCCTGCACGACTTCCAGGATGCTGTCGTCGGGCACATGCCGGATCAGGCCGTCGCTGCACAGCAGCAGGACGTCTCCCGGTTGCGCCATCTGGTCGTCGAGATCGGGCTGCACCTTTTCCTCGGGCCCGAGGGCGCGGATGATGATGTTCTGCATCTCCGAGTGCTGCGCTTCCTCCATGGTCAGCAGCCCGCGGCGCACCTGCTCCATAACCAGGGAATGGTCGCGCGTTAGCTGCTCGATGGCGCCCTGGCGGACCCGGTAAATGCGGCTGTCGCCGGCGTGCCCGATGGAGTAAAACCCGTGATCCACCAGCACGCCGACGATGGTCGATCCCATGCCGGATTGTGCCGCGTGATGCGTGGCCGCCTCGTAGATGGCCGCGTTTGCCAGGTGGATGGCACTGCCCAAGGTGTTGGCGCGCTCGGATACGTTTTCCAGGGGCGTGCCCACCGGCGGAAAGGAGCCGTTCTTGGAGGCTTCCCGAAAATAAGTGAGGACGACATCCACCGCCATCTTGCTGGCGACTTCACCGGCGGCCTGACCGCCCATGCCGTCGCAAACCACGTATACGCCGTAGCGCGAGTCGTAGCCGAAGTTATCTTCGTTGTTCTGGCGGACGCACCCGACGTCACTCTTCCCGGCAACTTCGACTGAAAGACTCATTGTCGCGCGTAATCCTAATCCAATTCCCGTGTTCCTGGTGACGCCTAAATTCCGGGCCGCACCAAGCTAGTGGCCAGTGGTCAGTGACCAGTCGCGATCCACTGGCCACCGGACACTGCCCACTGGCCACCACTGGTTCTTACGCCCCCGCTGTGGCTGCCTTGGCGAGCAGCGCGCGAATGTCGGCCGCCATCTCGCTGCCACGCTGGTAACGCTTGTTGGGGTCTTTCTCCAAAGACTTGTCCACGACGGCGCGGCAACCCAGCGGCAAATCGGCGCGCGCCTGCTCGATCGGCGGATGCGGCGCATTGGCGATGCGGTACATCAGGGTCGCCACGGTATCGCCGGTAAACGGCTTTTCGCCGGTGAGCAATTCGTACAGCGTGACGCCGAGCGAGAACAGGTCGGCGCGCCCGTCCACCTTGGCGCCCGCGAGTTGTTCCGGCGACATGTAGGACGGCGTGCCCATGAGGGTGCCGGTCGCGGTCCTCGATTGCGAGGTGATGCGCGCGATTCCGAAGTCAGTGACCTTGATCTTGCCGTCCTTCCCCCGCATGATGTTGGCCGGCTTGATGTCGCGGTGCACCACGTTCTGCGTGTGCGCGTAATCGAGCGCGTCGGCCACCTTGGCGATGGTTTCCAGCGTTTCATTCACCGGCAGCAGCTTGTTCTTGGCGGTGTAGTCTTTCAGGTCGCTGCCGCTCAGCAACTCCATGGCGATGTAGCTGATGTCGCCATCGTCGCCCGCGTCGTAGATGGTGACGATGTTGGGGTGCACCAGCCGCCCGGCCGATTCGGCCTCGCGGAAGAAGCGCTCCTTCATCGCCTTGGTGTCGGCAGGGTCGAACTCGTCCTCGAAACGCAGGGTCTTGATCGCGACCTCGCGGTTGATCTTCGGGTCCTTGCCGAGATAGACCGTGCCCATGGCGCCCTTGCCGAGTTCCTTCAACACCTCGTAGCGCCCCAGCGTAGGCTTGGCCAGTTCGCTGACGCCGCCGCCCTGCACCAGCACGGTGGAATCGGCGCCTCCCCTCATGCCCCCGCGCCCGCCCAGGATCACCGTCTCGCCGGCGATGCGCAGCTTTTGCGAGCGTTCCGTGATGTCTTTGAAGTTTTTGTCAACGGTGGCGATGTGCTCGTAGACCTGCACCGCCTTGTTGAACTGGCGCTTGCGTTCGAAGTCGAGCGCCAGGCCGTAGAGAACGTCCTTCGTGGAATCATCCACCGGGCACTTGCGGAATTTCTCGAACGCCATGTCCAGCATGCCCTGGCCCTGGAAGGAGAGGCCGAGCATCTTGTTGGTCTCCGCCGACTCGCCTTCCAGCACTTCCGTGCGCTTCTCGGTAACCAGGTAGCGCTTCGAAACCACCACCGTGTAGCCGGCCACCAGCATGATCGCCGGATACGCCATCTTCAGCCAGTAACCGTAGGCGGTGAACAGGTAAATGCCGCCGCCGATGGAGAGCGCCAGCAGCACGATGGCGATGATCGCGCTGTGGCCGGCCTTCATGTGCGGGATGGCGAGCGAAACAAAGAGTGCGAACACGATCAGCAGCGCCAGCTCAACCTTGCCCGCCCATTCCGGACGAATCAGGTACTGGCCGTTGATGATGTTCTGAATCACATTGGCATGGATGGCCATGCCCGGAAATTGCGTGCCGACGGGCGAGGTGTTGAGGTCGCCGCCGCCGGTGGCAATCATTCCGATGAGCACGATCTTGCCGTTGAACACCTCGGGCGGGACCTTCTTGTTGCGCACGTCGGAAAACTTGACGCCGGTCAGGTTGTCCAGCTTGGCGTAATCCACCAGCATGCGCCCCTGCGAGTCCACCGGAATGTGGGCACGGCCCAGCACCAGCTCCTTGCCGGGCCTGTAGCGGTAATCATCCGACTCAAGGTTGTAAAACGCGCGCAGGGCCTGCAGCGAGAATGACGGAAAGAGTTTGCCGTTGAAATCCACCACCAGCGGCACTACGCGCTGCACCCCGTCGGGCGAAGGCGTCAGGTTCGCCTGCCCGATGGCCTTCGCCACCTTGGCAAAGCGCTCATACGGCGGCGTGAAATCCTGTGCTGCCGTCACCGAACCATCCGACTTCACGTTGGCGATGAAATTCTTCGCGATATCTTCCGGTATTGGCTTGTCGACCTTGCCGAGAGGCTGCCCGAGGGTGAAATACATGGGCAGCACGGCGTTTTGCGCCAAAGCGAGCGAATCATCGAGGCGGGCGTCGTTGTCGAGGCGCTTCTCCGCCGAGTCCAGGATTCCGACAAATTCCTTGGCAGCGCCGCTCTTGGCCGACGCGGTTGCCCGCGCCGCCGCCCGCGCCAGATCCTCAGCGGTGACTTCCTGGCCGGCCTTTATGACCGCTCCTCCCCTTCCGCCCGCCCCGCCGACCTTGGATGCGTACTCGTCCTTGATTTTCCGGACTTCCACCAAACCGGGATTCAGCTCGGCATCGGAGAAGAAGATGTCGAGGCCAATGACCTTCGCCTGCGCTTCGGCGAGCTGGTCCACCATCTCCGCCATGTAGGAGCGAGGCCACGGCCAGCGTCCAATTTGCCGGATGCTGTCGTCGTCAATGCCGACCAGGACCACGTTTTCGGCGGTCTTGGCGCCGGCCCGGAGCCGGGCACGGATGTCATACAGCTTGCCTTCCAGACCCTCGGCCCATTGCATCCAGAAGATGATCAGCACCACCAGGCTGACCACCGCGCCCAGCGCAACATCCGTCCAGTGAAACTTTGGCTTGGCCATAGTTCCGCGCTCCGTTCCCAGTTTCTCTTCAGCAATGCCAGACGACCAGGGGCCGGACCACCCGCCCACACCTGTATTGACGTTGGTCCCGTCCGGCTTTTAGGGACAATTCGGGCCCCTGAAGTACATGAGGGGGAGTTGGCGGATTGTACTTACGGATTTCCCGGAAACGCAAGAATATTATGGCGCTTTCACCAGAGAGTAAGTATCAGAATGGGTCCTCAACTTTGAAATGACGAGACGCGCCCGGCAAGCACAGAGCCAAGCAGGCAAAAAAACGGCGGCATGCACGCCGCCGATCCACCGAAACCCTTTGGCCGGGAACCTATTTTCTGTGCGCCGCGACTTCCAACCGAACATTGGCGCGGTCCAAGGCGGTCAGCGCGCGCTGGAAATCCACCTCGACGCCGGCTGAGCGCAGGCGCTCTTCGGCGCGCTCCTTCGATTTGCGCGCGCGCTCGACGTCAATGTTTTCGGCGCGCTCGGCGGTCTCAGCCAGCACCGTCACCTTGTCCGGCAGCACTTCGGCGAAGCCCCACGCGATGGCGACGTGATACTCCATCCCGTCGGCTTTATACGTGATCTCGCCCACACCCAGTTCGGTAATCAGCGGCGCGTGTCCCGGCAGAATTCCCAGGTACCCGTTCTTGCCGGGAATCTGGACTTCCTGCACGATGTCTCTCTCCACCAGGCGCTCGGGAGTG
The DNA here is from genome assembly GCA_036391015.1 of Terriglobales bacterium. GTDB lineage: Bacteria > Acidobacteriota > Terriglobia > Terriglobales > Acidobacteriaceae > JAIQGF01. Next base: position 4,916 of record DASWAR010000136.1, on the reverse strand, counting down.
ACAATTTCGAGTTGTAATGTCTCGGCCATTGCTAGTCTTCAGTCGTCAGTCTTCGGTCGTCAGGCCTGAAGACTGACGACTGAAGCCTGAAGACTTCTTACGCTGCCGCCGTCGCCTTCAGGCGGTCGCCGTGCTCGACCACTTCCTCGATCGTTCCCTTCATGTAGAAGGCCTGTTCGGAGATATCGTCGTGCTTGCCCTCGATGATCTCCTTGAAACCCTTGATGGTGTCCTGGACCTTGACGTAGCGGCCCTGCATTCCGGTGAACTGCTCGGCGACGTGGAAGGGCTGCGACAGGAAACGCTGCACCTTGCGGGCGCGGGCCACGGTGAGCTTGTCGTCTTCGCTAAGCTCGTCGATGCCGAGAATGGCGATAATGTCCTGCAGGTCCTTGTAGCGCTGCAGGATTCGCTTTACGCCCTGCGCGACGTCGTAGTGTTCGTTGCCCACCACGTGCGGATCGAGAATGCGCGAGGTGGACGCCAGCGGATCGACCGCCGGGTAGATGCCCAGCTCGGTCAGCGCCCGCGAAAGCACGGTGGTGGCGTCGAGGTGAGCGAACGTGGTCGCAGGCGCGGGATCGGTGAGGTCGTCGGCGGGCACGTAAATCGCCTGCACCGAGGTGACCGAGCCCTTCTTCGTCGACGTGATGCGTTCCTGCAACTCGCCCATTTCGGTGGCCAGGTTGGGCTGGTAACCGACGGCGGAGGGCATGCGGCCCAGCAGCGTCGAGACCTCGGCGCCCGCCTGCGTGAAGCGGAAGATGTTGTCAATGAAAAGCAGCGTGTCCGCGCCTTCAACGTCGCGGAAGTATTCGGCGACGGTGAGCGCCGTCAGGGCCACGCGCAAGCGCGCGCCGGGAGGCTCGGTCATCTGGCCGTAGATGAGCGCGGCCTTGGATTCGGCGGGCTTGCCGGGCACGATGACCTTGGACTCGCTCATTTCCAGCCACAAATCGTTGCCCTCGCGAGTGCGCTCGCCGACGCCGGCGAAGACGGAAAAACCGCCGTGCTGCTTGGCGACGTTGTTGATCAATTCCATGATCACAACGGTTTTGCCGACTCCCGCGCCGCCGAACAGCCCGATCTTGCCGCCCTTCAAGAACGGCTGGATGAGATCCACCACTTTGACGCCGGTTTCGAACATCTCGGCGGAAGTGGCCTGCTCGTCGAAGGCGGGCGCCAGGCGATGGATGGGCAACCTGTCGGTCGCCTCGATGGGGCCGAGGTTGTCCACCGGCTCGCCGATCACATTCATGACTCGCCCGAGCGTGCCCCTGCCCACCGGCACCCGGATGGGGCCGCCGAGGTCGATTGCCTTCATGCCGCGCACCATGCCGTCGGTGGGCTGCATGGCGACGCAACGCACGCGGCCCTCGCCGAGGTGCTGCTGGACTTCAAGGATGACGTCAATCGGCATCGGCACGTTGAAGCCTTCGCCGACCACGTGGAGCGCCTGGTAAATGAGCGGCAGGTTGGCTTCGCCGAACTGCACGTCCACCGCCGGCCCGGCAACTTGAATGACTTTTCCGATGTTTTCAGCCATATGAATTCTTTGCTCTCAGCTCTCAGCTATTGCGCGGCTGCGCCGCTCACGATCTCGATAATCTCTTTCGTAATCTTCGCCTGGCGCACGCGGTTCATCGCCAGGGTCAGTTTGTCAATCATCTCGTCGGCGTTGCTGGAGGCCGATTCCATGGCGGTCATGCGAGCCGCGTGTTCGGCCGCGATGGACTCCAGCATCGAGCGGTAAATCTGCACCGCGACATACTTCGGCAGCAGGTCGCGGAAAAGCTCGCTGGGCGGTTGCTCGTAAAGGTAATCCACCTGCGCGGTGGCGAAGGCAGCGGCACGGCGATCCATCTCGCGGGTATCCGCCTCACCGAGGGAAATCCCGGCCGCCTGGGCCGCCTCGGCACGCTTCTCGCGCTCTTCCTTGCTTACCTCTTCCGCCTGCGCCACGGTTTGTTCGCCGATCTCCTCGATCGGCAGGACCTTTTCCACCACCAGCCGCTGCGCCATCACCGACTTGAACTCGTTGTAGATCACGTACACGGAATCAATCTCGCCCTTGGTGTAGCGGTCGATCACGCCCTCGGAAAAATCGCGCACGTACTCGAAGCTCAGCTTGCCGAGCACTCCGATGTGCTCGCCCACCGTCTGGACCGGGCCGGCGCGCTCGGTTTGTTCCGCAGTCGCGGTCGGGTACCGGCGGCGGAACAAATCGCGCCCCTTGCGGCCGACGGCTTCGATATCGACGATTTTGCCTTCGCTGGCCGCGAAAAAGCGGAAGGCGGCCTTGATGATGTTGGCGTTAAACGCCCCCGCCAGGCCGCGGTCGGCGGTGACCACGATGACCAGGATGTTTTTCTCCGGACGTTGCGCCAGCAGCGGATGGCGCGGCTCGCCGGTTTCCGGGTCGAAGATTTCGGCGCGCGCGACCAGCGACTTCAGGACGTTGGTCAGCATCTGCGCGTACGGCCTCGCCGACAGCGCCCGGTCCTGCGCCCGGCGCAGCCGCGCCGCCGAAATCATCTTCATCGCCTTGGTGATCTGGCGCGTGTTGCGCACGCTGCGAATCCGGCGTCGAATATCGAGTATGTTTGCCATTTCTCAGTGGCCAGTGGCTGGTGGCCAGTGGCTAGCCACATATCCATCATCTCGGTACTAGGTACTTGGTACTAGGTACTACTTCCGCGCCTTCCCTGCCTTCGCCTGCTCCGCCACGGCCGCGTTCATGATCGTCAACTGGCGCGCCACTTCCAGCACGCCCAGCGCGGTGGCGAGGGCGACTTTGTCTGCCGCCCGTGGCAGCCGCTTGGTGTCCTCGATCAAGGTCTCAATCTCTTCCAAAGTCATGGCGTCCTCCGTTCGGTGCTCCGCTTCCTGAAGCCAGCCTGCAGCCTACGCTTTCGCCGCCACCTGCCGCTCGCTGACGAACCGCTCTTTGCTCTCCTTCACGATCTTCGTCATCGCGGCCTTGAGTTCGTCATCGAGCACTTTCTTTTCCTCGATCTGCTTCAGCAGGCCGGGATTCATGGCGTCCACATAGGCGTACAGCGCCTTTTCGAACTCGCGGCACTGCTCCACCGGCACGTCGTCCAGGTGTCCGCCGGTGCCGGCAAAGATGATCAGAATCTGTTTGCTGAACGACAGCGGAGCGTACTGGTCCTGCTTGAGGATCTCGACCAGCCGCTGGCCGCGGTTGAGCTGCGCCTGCGTCGCTTTGTCCAGATCGCTGCCGAACTGTGCGAAGGCCGCCAGTTCGCGGTACTGCGCCAGTTCCAGTTTCAACGTGCCCGCGACCTGGCGCATGGCTTTAATCTGCGCGCTGCCGCCGACGCGGCTCACCGACAAACCGACGTTTACCGCCGGACGGATGCCGGAGTTGAACAGGTCGGTTTCCAGGTAAATCTGGCCGTCGGTAATGGAAATGACGTTGGTCGGAATGTAGGCCGAAACGTCGCCCGCCTGGGTCTCGATCACCGGCAGCGAGGTCAGCGATCCGCCGCCGTTCTTGTCGCTCAGCTTGGCGGCGCGCTCCAGCAAGCGCGAGTGCAGGTAGAAAACGTCGCCCGGGTAGGCCTCGCGGCCCGGCGGGCGCCGCAACAGCAGCGAAATCTCGCGGTACGACGCCGCGTGCTTGGAAAGATCGTCGTAAATGGTGAGCGCGTGCCGCTTGCTGTCGCGGAAGTACTCGCCCATGGCGCACGCCGCGTAGGGAGCGATGTACTGCATGGGCGCGGGCTCGGAAGCCGACGCGGCCACCACGATGGTGTAGTCCATGGCGCCGGCGTCTTCCAGGATCTTCACCACCTGCGCGATCGACGAGCGCTTCTGTCCGATGGCGCAGTAGATGCAGATCAGGTCGCGGCCCTTGCTGTTGATGATGGTGTCCAGCACGATGGCGGTCTTGCCGGTCTGGCGGTCGCCGATGATCAGCTCGCGCTGTCCGCGGCCGATCGGGATCATGGCGTCAATCGCCTTCAGACCGGTGGCCATCGGCTCGCGCACCGGCTGGCGATCAATGACGCCCGGCGCGATGCGTTCGACAGCCAGGAACTCTTTGGTGGCGATCGGACCCTTGTCATCGATCGGCTCGCCCAGCGCGTTGACCACGCGCCCGATAAGCGCCTCGCCCACCGGCACGCTGGCAATGCGCCCGGTGCGCTTGACCTCGTCGCCTTCCTTGATTTCCGTGTACTCGCCGAGCAGCACGACGCCGACCTGCGCTTCTTCCAGGTTCATAGCGATGCCGGCCACGCCGTGCGGGAAGGAGAGCAACTCGCCGGCCATGACCTTGTCCAGGCCATAGACGCGCGCGATGCCGTCACCGAGCGAGATGACCGAGCCAACTTCGTCCACCGCGATGCGCGATTCGTAGTTCTCGATCTGCTCGCGAATCAGTTTCGTAATTTCGTCAGCTTTTATTTGAGCCATAAATTTTTCCGGCTGTCATCCTGAGCGAGCGCGCCCGTTTTTGGTGCGCGAGTCGAGGGACCCCTGCCTGCTCGCCAATCACTCCGCCGCCAACTGCTCCTTCATCCGCTGCAATTGTCCTTTGACCGAACCGTCGTAAATCGTGCTGCCCAGCCTCACGATGGCGCCCCCAAGAATCCCGGGGTCAATGGCGTAATGAGCGCGAACTTTCTTGCCGGTCATGGTCGCGATCTTGCCTTCCAGCGCGCCTTTCTCGCCGGCGGACAGCTCGCGCGCGCTGGTGACATCGGTTTCCGCGAACCCCTGCCGCGTGTCCAGTTCGCTTTCCACCTGGCGCACCATCTCCGGCAACTGTCCGATACGCCGATGATCGATCAGCACCGCCAGGAAGTTCCGCGCCTGCTTGCAGACGCTTTCGCGCGCCACAATGGCGTCCAGCAAGGCGCGCTTCTGCTCCGCCGGCACCGACGGGTTCT
>DASWAR010000135.1:0-5212 GCA_036391015.1 Terriglobales bacterium | reverse complement strand
CACCATCAACCAGGCCTGCGCCTCGGGCATGAAGACCATCGTGCTCGGTGCTCAGGAAATCGCCAACGGCAACCTGGAATGCGTGCTCGCCGGCGGCACCGAGTCCATGTCGCGACTGCCCTATTATCTCGACGGCGCGCGCTGGGGCCTGCGCATGGGCAACACCGAACTGGTGGACGGCATGTATCGCGACGGCTTCTTCTGCCCGATGGCGAAGATGGTGATGGGCGAGACCGCCGAGCTTCTGGCGCAGAAGTACCAGATTACGCGCGATGAGCAGGACCAGTTCGCGCTGTGTTCGCAGCAGCGCGCCGAGCGCGCGCTCAATGCCGGTCGCTTCAACGACGAGATTGCTCCGGTGACCATCGAGAGCAAGAAGGGCACGCAGGTTGTCACCCGCGACGAGCACCCCTTTCTCGGCGCCATAATGGAAAAGATGGCCAAGCTGCCGCCGGCCTTCGGCAAAAGCGGAACCATCACCGCCGCCAACGCTTCCGGCATCACCGATGGCGCCGCTGCCGTGGTGCTTGCTTCCGAGCGATTCGTGAAGCAGCACAACCTGAAACCGCTGGCGCGAATCATCGGCGCCACTACCGCCGGCGTGGACCCGCGCTACATGGGCATCGGTCCGGTGCCCGCGCTGCACAAATTGCGCGAAAAGTTCGGGGTCGCGACTGCCGATGCCAGCCTCATCGAGCTCAACGAAGCGTTCGCCGCGCAAGTGCTGGCGTGCGACCGCGAAATCCACTTCGACCGCGAGCGCCTCAACGTCAACGGCGGCGCCATCGCGCTCGGCCATCCCATCGGCTGTACCGGGACGCGCATCACGGTGACGTTGTTGCACGAGATGTTGAAACGAAGAGCGAAGCGCGGAATCGCGACGCTGTGCGTCAGCGGCGGCATGGGCATGGCGCTGGCGCTGGAAAATGCAGAATGAAGAAGTCAGAATGAAGAATGCCGAAGTGCCGACAGGCCGGCGCACGTGGTTCCCATTCTTCATTCTGACTTCTTCATTCTTCATTTCGTGGCTATACTGAATAGTTCGAGCTCAGGTTCTGTGGGGGACTGATGCCGCTGTCCGCAGTCATTGTCGATGACGAGCAACTCGCGCGCGACGAGCTTGCCTTCCTGCTGAAATCCGTGGACGACGTCAACGTCGTCGCCCAGGGCAAGAACGGCGTGGAAGCCGTCAACCTGATTAAGGAACACTCGCCCGACCTCGTCTTTCTCGACGTGCAAATGCCCGGCCTCGACGGCTTTGCGGTCATCAAGAAGTTGATCGACAAGAAGGTCCCGCTGCCGCAGATTGTTTTTGCCACCGCTTACGATCAGTATGCGGTCAAAGCCTTCGAAGTGAACGCCGTGGATTACCTGCTGAAGCCGTTCGACAAGGCGCGCGTGGCGCAATCGGTGAAGAAGGCGAAAGCCAAGGTTTCCTCCGCCGGGGTTCCGGCTGAGCGCCTGGAAACTCTGATCCGCAGCCTGGAAGCCAAGCCGCAGCAGCCCGCGAAAATTCTGATCAAGGCCGCCGGCCGCCTCTTCCTGGTGGATCAGAAGGACATCTGCTACGCCTCCATCGAAGACGGCGTGATCACCGTGGTTACCGCCCAGATCGAAGGCCAGTCAAACTGCCGCACCCTGGAAGAGTTGCTGTCCTCGCTCGACCCCAAACTTTTCTGGCGCGCGCACCGCTCCTACCTGGTGAACATCAATCGCATCCGCGAGGTCGTGCCCTGGTTCAAGAGTTCGTACCAGCTCAGGATGGACGATAAAAAGCAGTCGGAAATTCCCGTCAGCCGCGCTCAAACCAAGCGCCTCCGCGAACTGTTCCGCCTGTAGGACAGCTTCGAGTTTTACTAACCACGGATTTCCACGGATGAACACGGATCAGAATTGTCATTTCTTGATCCGTGAAGATCCGTGTCAATCCGTGGTTAAGTTTTTGACCGGCTTAACTGCTACTGACACTGAAACTCGAAACTGTATAATCGCAATACCCATGAAAGCCTACGTGTACGTATCGTTCAAGAAGAGTGTGCTCGATCCGCAGGGGAAGACGATCCACGGCGCGCTGCGGAAAATGGGCTATCAGGGTGTGTCCGACGTCCGCCAGGGCAAGTATTTCGAGGTGACCCTTGACGGGCTCGACGAAGCGCAAGCCCGCCGGGAGGTGGAGCGCATGGCGCGCGAGGTGCTCACCAACCCGGTGATCGAGGAGTTTCGGTACTCACTGGAGCCGCAATAGTTACGTCCGTAACGTGGCGGAATCATCTGGCCTCGCGGGAGAATCAAATTAGGATAGAGTTGTCGCAGAAGCTCCGTGCCTGAAGCTCGGAAGCTCCGTGCCTGAAGCCCGGAGCCTGACGCCTGCAGCCTTTCAGGGGGTAATCACGTGTGTGGCATTGTTGGATACGTCGGCAAGAAGCGCGTGGTGCCGGTCATCATTGACGGCCTGCGCCGGCTCGAGTATCGCGGCTACGATTCCGCCGGCATTGCGGTCGCCGGCAACGGCGAGGGCCTGCAGATCCGCCGCGCCGAGGGCAAGCTGCGCAACCTGGAAGAGGTCATCCGCCTCAAGCCGCTCGACGGCACCTACGGCATCGGCCACACCCGCTGGGCCACGCACGGGCGTCCCACCGAGGAAAACGCCCACCCGCACCGCTACTGCACCGGGCGCGTCGTCGTCGTGCACAACGGCATCATCGAGAATTACCTCACGCTGAAGAAGAAGCTTTCCGAAGAAGGCCATAAGTTCTCCACCGAGACCGATACCGAGGTCATCGCGCACCTGGTCGAGAAACACCTGAAGCCGCACAACGGCGGCGCGCGTCCGTCCTTGGAAGAGGCGGTGCGCAAGACGGTGAAGGAACTGCACGGCGTGTACGCGCTCGCCGTGATCTCGGTTGATGAGAAAGACAAGATTGTGGCCGCGCGCAATGGCCCGCCGGCGGTGATCGGGCTGGGCAAGGACGAATACTTTGTCGCCTCCGACGTCCCCGCGATCCTTTATCACACCCGCGACCTGTTCTTCCTCGCCGACGGCGATCTCGCAGTGATCACTCCTGAAGGGGTCCAGCTCAGCGACTTTGACGGCAACCCCATCGTGCGCCAGGTGCAGCACGTCACCTGGGACCCGATCATGGCGGAAAAAGGCGGCTTCAAGCATTTCATGCTCAAGGAAATTTATGAGCAGCCGCGCGCCGTCCGCGACACCACCCTGGGCCGCGTTTCGCTCGACAGCGGCAAGATTTTCCTCGAGGAGATGGAGATCACCGAGGCCGAATTCACCAAGCTCGAAAAGATCAACATCGCCGCCTGCGGCACCAGTTGGCACGCTGCCCAGGCCGGCAAATTCATGATCGAGCGCCTGGCACGCGTCCCGGTGGAAGTGGATTACGCCAGCGAGTGGCGCTATCGCGATCCCATCGTCGCTGCCAATGCGCTCACCCTGCTGATCACGCAATCGGGCGAGACCGCCGACACCATCGCCGCCCAGCGCGAGGCCAGGGCCAAGGGCTCCAAGACGGTGGGCATCTGCAACGTCGTCGGTTCCATGGTCACGCGCGAAGCCAACGGCACCATTTACACCCATGCCGGGCCGGAAATCGGCGTCGCCTCCACCAAGGCGTTCACCGCGCAATTGACCGCGCTGTTCCTGTTCTCGCTCTACCTTGCCAACCTGCGCAACACCATCAGCCATGAAGACGCGCGCATGTATATCGGAGAGCTCGGCAAAATTCCGGGCAAGCTGGAGTCGGTGCTGGCCAAGGAAGAAGAGGCGGAAGACCTGGCCAAGGAATACCATCGCGCGCAGGATTTCCTCTTCCTCGGACGCGGCATTCACTACCCCATCGCTCTGGAAGGCGCGCTCAAGCTGAAGGAAATTTCCTACATCCACGCCGAAGGCTATCCCGCCGGCGAGATGAAGCACGGCCCCAACGCGCTGATTGACGAAGATCTTCCCGTGGTCATCATGGCCACCTGCGATCCCAAGGACCCGGGCTCGAAGATGCGCTACGAAAAGACGCTCTCGAACCTGAAGGAAGTGAAGGCGCGCAGCGGGCGCGTGATCGCTATCGCCACCGAAGGCGACGAGGACATCCGCGAGGCCGCCGACCATGTGGTGTATGTGCCGCCGGCCCCGGAGCTACTTTCGCCGATTCTCGAAGTCGTGCCTTGCCAGTTGCTGGCGTACCACATCGCGGTGCGCCGCGGTTGCGACGTGGATCAGCCGAGAAACCTGGCAAAGTCCGTGACGGTGGAATAGCGCATAGCGATTAGCAATTAGCGATTAGCTTTTTGCTCTAGCCTTTTGGCCTTTGCCCTCTACCTTCTAGACTGTAGGCCCCGGCGCCCTCGCCGGGGCTTTCGTTTGTGCGCCACCAGATTCTGTGCCGGCGCGGGCGCCCACGCCTGCGCCTCGATTCCGGTCTGGCTAACCGCTAATTGCTAATCGCTAATAGCTGCCTTCGTGAAACGTCCTCTCGTGCGCGATAATCAAACCAGATAGATGAGCCCCCAACGCCCACTCCTCACAGCCCGCCTGGTGCGCTCCGTCCCGCTTTCCGGCGAGACCAGGCACCTGGAGTTCGCGGTCGAAGAAGTTTCCCGCTTCGACTTTTCCGCCGGGCAATTCGTTTCCATGAAGGAGCCGCACGACGGACGCGAGATCACGCGCGCCTACTCCATCGCCTCGCCGCCGCGCGGCAACAACACCTTCGACCTCTGCCTGAACCGCGTGCCCGAGGGATTCTTCTCCAATTTTCTTTGCGATCTTCCCGAGGGAGAAGCCGTCCCCTTCCACGGCCCGCACGGCTATTTCGTGCTCAAGAACCCGGTGCGCGATTCCCTGTTCATCGGCACCGGCACCGGCATTGCACCGCTGCGCGGCATGTTGCACTGGCTGTTTGCCGATGAATCGCGCCATCGCGGCCGCCAGTTCTGGCTGGTGTTCGGCGTACGCTACCAGGCCGACCTCTACTACAACGACGAATTCCTGCAACTCGGGCGCGCACACCCCAACTTCCACTACCTCCCCACGCTGAGCCGCGATAACCCTGCGTGGCAAGGCGCGCGCGGCTATGTGCAGGCGCACGTCCGCCGCCTCGCCCAGGACCGCACCGGCATGGACGCCTACATCTGCGGCCTCAGGGACATGGTGCTGGCCAATCGCGATCTGCTCAAGGAATTGGGGTGGGACAGGAAATCAATT
>DASWAR010000134.1:0-8675 GCA_036391015.1 Terriglobales bacterium | reverse complement strand
GCAACCGGTCAAAGTCAAAACCACAAGCTCCACACGCCGATGTGGTAACCCGGACCACAAGAACGGGGGAAAGCGCACCTGCCGGATTTGTCAAACTTCTACTGCCTCCCCGGCAGAGCCGGGGGGTCTCCCGTTCGTACTCGGTTAGCCGCTCCCACATTCGGTCAACCTGGGAATTCTTGTCGGGCACTCTCGCTACGATGTTCAGGCGTTTCATGACGAAACCGAAACTGTTGCCTTTTGCTTTGTAATACACTGATTTCTTGCGTATCTGCTTGATCGCAATTAGGTCAAACACCTGGCGGAACAGCGGGTCGTTGCCCAACGCCTTTACCACATCAAAGCGGCTCACTTTAACGCCCTGCTGATTGATGTCGATAAACAGGTTCACAATCTCATCGATAGATGTGCTCTCGTCGTCCAAATCGATTTCGATTGTCGGGATTGCATATTCCCGAAAGGCGCGCACAAGCTCATCATCTAGGTCTTTGAACCGATGCATTTTTCCGTTTAGAGGAATCCGATAATTCGCATCTTGCGCCGCTGGCTTTCCAAAGAAGTAGCTCTTCACGTGCTCAATCTTCATGTCTGCGCGCTTATCGCCGACGAAGAGAATTAAGCTCTCTAGTCTTTGCTTCCCATCTAGGATGTTGTAGGCAAACTGGGAGCCGTCAGCTTGCTTATAGAGAAATATGGCGGGAATTGGGCGCGCCTGAATCATGTTCACCATCAGCTTCTGTCGAAGTGGCAATTGCCACACCGTGCCCCGCTGGAATGGTGGGATAAGGTTAATCTTGTGCAGATTGAAATACCCAATAATCTGGTCAACCTTCATTTCCCTGTTGACGTATTTCATGCCGCTCCAATCTTTCGTGGGACGATTGGGGGCATCGTACACCCCCTACGGGCGACTAGCATGCAAGAAAGGATGGGCCACCCGCCCCCCGACTTCCCTCCCCGACAAGGCTAAGGGATGACTGTTTTAATCCAGTTCAATACGCGGTCGGCGAGCAGGGGTTGTTGCGAGCTGAAGCCGTGGTCGGCGCCGTCCAGGTACTGCACATCGACCTTTGAATTGTTTGCCGCCGCTTTGTGCAGCCGTTCGGCAATCTCCGGCTCGATCAACTTGTCGGCCTTGCCCTGCAGGATCAGGACCGGGTTCTTCACCTTCTGAATGTTCTGGTAGGGATCGGATTTGGCGGTGGGGCCGCGCAGGCTGAGCAGATAGCGCGGGGTGTAGAGAGCTTTTCCCAGAGGGCCCAAATCCACCAGCATCAGATCACGGTCGCGACCCTCGGCTTGCATGCGGAGCGCGTCGCTGACCGTCTCCTGCGCCTTTTTCTGTCCAAACTGCCAGACATTCCACTGGAACAGGTTGCCCGGCCCGCTGACGAGCACGGTGGCGGCTACGGAGGAATCACCGGACGCGGCCTGGTAATAGAGTACCCGGTTGGCGCCCATGCTCTGCCCCAGCAACACGATCTTCTTTGCTCCCAGGCTGTGCAGGTGCTCGACCCCGGCGGCGATATCGGCCTGGTTGTCGGTGAAGTCGGAGGTCTTGGGGCCGGTATCGTGGTCGCGCATGTTGAGCGCAAGCGCAATCATGCCATGTTGCGCCGCGGCTCGGCCGAGATAGGGGAAATACGCTCCGTAATAGTTTCCGCCAAAGCCATGCACCAACATGAGTCCAACCGGGCTGGGCACAGCGGCGGGGCGGTACACGATCCCGCTGAGGCGCACGCCATCCGAAGTTGTCAGCGCAACCTGCTCGAGCGTTACGCCGGGCTTGGCCGGCGCTTGTGCCGTGGCTGCCACAGCGCACAGCAGGACGGCAATGGCGATCCTCGAATGCCTCATGGGAGGAATTCTAACAGCGGGTATAGCCCGTGCTGCACTTCTTAGAGCAGTTCAGGATTGGTGTAGGGATCCCTCGACTCGGGTTTCCCGCGCTGGTAAAAACGCGCGGGAGCCCTCCCTCGCTCGGGATGACAGTAGGTCGGAGTTCCCGCGCACGACCACCCCAGCACGCCAAAAGCAGGCGTGCCGGGGACCCCGGTTACAAAAACGCGGGGAGCCCTCCCTCGCTCGGGATGACATCGGCTAGAATTCAGGGCAGGCTGTGTGCCACAAGCCACCCGCATAGGCGGGTTACCTACCCTCAGTTGGCGGCTTGTTTGGGATGTTGCCTCTGCTCCAGCGATTCCGCCCACAGGCGGTAGATCAGTTCAAACATTTCCTTGGTTTTGGCGCTCGTATCCTGCTTGGTGACGCGGTTCTCCGCCGGCGTGCCCGCCAGCTTGGGGTCTTCTTCGTAAGCGAAGAAACCATAGCTTTTTCCCGGCACTTCCAAGCGGCAGGCACTGTACTGTGACGGGGTTTTCAAAGGTCCCGAGGTCCACCACGCCGCACCCATGGAGCGCGACAGCGATTGTACTTGCTGGATGGGAATGTGAAAGACGTCATGGCCATCATGGGAACGGTAGTCAATCGCCTCCGCGGTCACCGTGAGAATGCCGCTGCACGCTGTCCCGGCCGAGTGCTGATGGATGGCGTAAAACTGCGCCGGCAGTTTCGGCGGCTCCGCCGGCAGCGCCTTCATGATGACAAACTTTTTGGCCGTTGCCCCGTCCTGGACCTGCACCTCCTCCTCATGGTCCACGTAGCCGGGCTTGGTAAGCGTGAGATGATGCGCTCCCGCCGCCACCGGCGTCAGGGTCAGGGGAGCCTTACCCACGCTGTTTCCATCGAGAAAGACTTCTACGTCGGCGACATCGGTCTTGATCCGTAATGTGCCGTCATCGGTTAGTGCCGCGGGCCACACCACCAGAGCAATCAGCAGCAGATGAGCAAGCATGGTTCCCCCCTCGGCTCAGATCTTGGACTCGGCCACCTTGGCCTTCAATTTCACGCATGCCTTCTCGATCAGCGAGTTGACTCCCTCTTTCAATTCCTTCTGGTTCTCGCTTTGCAGCTTTTGCAGATCGCCGGAGAAGGGGATTTTCTCCGAGATGCCATGCTTCCAAAGCTTGCGCCCGCTGGCGCGGTCGAGCATGGTCACATTCGCCGCGATCCACATTCTGTCCTGGGCCAGGCCGCTGATCATCGCCCCAAATTCGGCGACATCCACCACCAGGACGCGGTCGGCCTGGGCGTTAGAGAGCATCTCCGCGGTGCGGAGCTTTTCGTTGGCAAGCTGGACAGGGTCCAGTTTGTCGCCATCGGTTGCCACTCGCCATTGGTAGCGCTTGTCGGTGGCGAGTGTGTTCATGACCTCGTCCTGAACGGCGCCGCGCAGGTCGTAGCCTTCGATGGGCAGGTTCTTCCTCTCGAACTTGTTGTAGAAGACGCGGTACTTGTGATCAATCAGCGACAGGTCGTTGGAGCGCAGGTTGAAGACCACCACCACTTGCGGCGTCGAACTGGCGGGCGGTGCTTGGGCCGCCAGCGGGATGGCCACGGATGTCAGGACCAAAAGCAGCGCGAGGTGACGTGCAATGAAGTGGAACAAAGGACTGCGAAGCGTCGGTGCACCCATGGATGATTCTCCTGTGCGAAGGAGTCGGAATCGAGGGCCGGGATAAAACGGTCCACGTTGCCTGGGTTCGCCCTTAGATTGTGTATCGAGGCAGACGGCAGGAAGGCAGTTTTGTGCAAGAAATGTAACGCCCGCTCAGGGTGGAAGTTCCAGAATGGGATTAGGCTGGCGCCTGTACGTGCGTCAGTCGCCGGTGTTGGCGGAGTTGGCGGATTGGGTGATGTGGTTCTCGACGTACTCGTAGATGGCTTCGTTGGTGCACACCTCGTAATACTTTTGGTCGGTCCAGCTCTTGAAAGAGAAGTCGCTGGCGTCAATGCGCGGGATACGAGCTTCGCGCACGACGATGCGATGGAACATGCCGCCGCCCAACGGCACCAAGCCGCTGTAAAGGAGAACGACCTCTTTGTCCCATAAGGTGGGCAGCTCGACTTGGTGCGTCTGCAGGGAGATCTCGTGTTGCAGGGCGTGAAAGGCGGATTCGTTCAGGTTGACGCCGCCGACGTTGAAGCGCATGAGGAACTCGTCGGGATTGCCGCCGGTGTCTTCGTCCTCGACCGTCTTGAAGGAAAAGACGTTGAACATGGATTCGGCGTCGGCGAGGAAGCGGCGCGCGCCCTTGTTGCAGGAGGAGAGGCGGTCGCTTTCGTTGAGCGCCCTGGAAATCATGATGCGTGTGCTGCCGTCCATGAGGTACATGGGGGCGGAGTCCTGGAAGGAGATGCCGATGCCCAGTTCCAGGGTGGGCAGGCCGCTCTTGCGCGAGAGCTGGTTGTAAGCGTGCACGATGGAAATCACCTCGCGCGCCATGACGCAGGTGCGCGCGACCGGGAAGCCCTGTTTGCCCTCGTAGCCGAACAGCGCCAGGATGACGGCGTCGCCCTCGATGAAAACTTTCGTGGCCTGATATTTCGCGAGCAGCTTGTTGACCTGATCATAGAAATTCAGGCTGAAGTAGGAAGCGGGGTTGAGACCGCGCTCCATCAGGGTACGGGTCAGGGTGGTGGAATCGCGCACGTCGGCTTTCAGAATGACGTGGTTGACCAGCTTGTCCTCGGCGGGCTTCTGCTCCTGGGGCAGGAGAAACTCGTACAGGGTGTTGTTGATGGCGGAGAGCTCGCGCAGGCGGTCGCTGCCAATGATGTTGATGGTGTCGAGCGCGCGGTTCAGGACCTCGAGGCTGCGGAGGTCGCGATGGTAGCAGATCAAGTCGCGCAGGAAGCGGCCGGCAACCTTGGCGCGATCGGCGGCGCGGTAGTTGTTGAGGCGGCGCAGAGCGGCCTCGAAATTGGCAGGCGAAAGGCGGGTGTGCTGCTCCAGCAGGCGCTCGACGCGGGTGCACTCGGTGCGGTTAATGAGCGCGTTCTTGAGCTGCTGAGGGTGGATGATGGGCGAATATTCGGCGAGCAAGGGAGCGGCCTCGTAGGCGGCGATGATGTGGTCCATGACGCCGTTGCGCTCCAGGGTGTCGGTCCAGGCGGCAAGCAGCGCCTTCTGGGCGCGGCCCTTGGGGGTGGATTCTTCAGGGGTTCCGGCGGCGACCAGCTCCTGCGCGTTCTCCGGGACGCTGACCAGCGAATCAAGATCAAGGTGGTCCTGGCCTTCGGGGACGGGCAAGTCGAGGGAGGCGAGGAAGACGCGCACGATTTCCTGCAGGGTGGCGAAGCGGTCGGGGTCGCGCTCGAAGTTGCCGAGCATGACGTAGTGCTCGGCGTTGATGTAGTCGTCGCGGCCGTCCTCGGTGAACATCAGGCGGTTGAGCAGCAGGACGTACGCGGGAGGATCGGCGGCGCCGAACAGCGCACGGCGCATGCGCGCCAGAGTTTCCTTTTCGACTTCGCGCAGAGTCTGAAACAGCTCCTGGCCGGCCTTGCGCAGCAACTGGCGCTTGGCGAGCTGGAAGGCGGCGCAACGCTCGCGAATTTCGATGCCCTTGGCGATGTTGGCCTGGCGCGGCCCTTCGAACTCACCCTGCCTGGCGCGAAGACGATCGAGGATGGCATTGAATTGCGCGCTGAGTTCGGAGCGCAGCAGCTTGATGACGGCGAGGCGGGCGAGCAGGTCGAGGCTGGCTTTGCCATCGCCCTTGGCCCAGTTGAGCGCCAGGATCATCAGGTCGGTGACGAAGCGCTTGAAATCGGCGGGATCGGCGCCGGGTTTGGGCTGCGGGCGCGGTGGCTCCCCTTTGCCCCAGAGAAAAGTTGGCGGCGCGATCTGCGGAGTTTGCAGAGCGTCGGCGGCAACCAGATCTTCGACGTTGCCGTAGCGGGCGATGAGGCGGTGGACGTGCTGGCGAGCGACGTCGACAAAAATCGGGCTGAGATAGACGTCGTGGCGGACGTTATCAATGCCGGTGAGCAGGCCCGCGAGCTCCAGGTTGGGAGCGTAACCGGTCAGCGACACCTGGCGCGCAAGTTCGGACAAGCTCTCGCGCTGGAGAAATGGGAACGGCGCCATGGGTGCAAACCGGGGGGACGCCTGCGGTGCAAGAGGTTAGCATGACCAGGGGCTAGCAGCTAGCGGCCAGCCCCTAGCTAGTTACCCAGTCATTGCACGCCGTTGCGCGAGATGGGTTGCAGGCTGGCTTTGCGGGCGGCCTCGAATTCGTCGCCGGGCAGCCAGCCGATGCCCTGGGTCTCAGTAGCGGCCTTCCAGCCGAGATCGAAGCCGAAACGAGCAATTTCCGCCACGCCGGAAAAATCCCAGTCGGCATGGAACTCGTCGCTGGGCTGGTGGTAACGCGTGGCGTTGAACTCGCGCTCTTGCTGAATGCCCCACTCCCCAGCGTGTCCCTTGAACTTCATGCCTTCATTCACCGAGAAGGCGGGAATGCCGACGCGGGCAAAGCTGAAGTGGTCGGAGCGGTAGTAATAGCCGGCCGAAGGATTGGAATCGGGTTTGATGGCGAGGTTGAACTCCCTGGCGGTGGTCTCGACGGTGGAATAGAAAGTGGTGCGCTCGGCGCCGGAGACTTCGACCTCCTGCGGGATGCCGTTGGGCGCAAGGCCGTCAAAGTTCAGGCCGAGGCTGATGTTGCCCGCCGGCAGGGGAGGATGCTTGCCGAGGAATTCGGAGCCGCGAAGTCCCTGCTCCTCGGCGGTAACGGAGGCGAACAACACGGAACGCTTGGGGCGCTGCGCGGAGGAGGCATAGGCGCGTGCCATTTCCAGCAGGACGCCGCAGCCCGTGCCATTGTCCACCGCGCCGTTGTAGATGTTGTCGCCCGGCTGCTCGGGATGGATGCCGAGGTGGTCGTAGTGCGCGCTGTAGAGCACCGCCTGATCTTTGAACTTGGGATCGGAGCCGGGCAGCATGGCAATGACGTTTTGTGAAACGAACGGACGAATCTTGCTGACCAGATGGCCCTGCACGCGCACCGGCAGCGGGATGGGCTTGAAGTCGCGCGACTGCGCCTGCTGGAGCAGAGTTTCGAGATCCTGTCCGGAATCGGTGAGCAGCTTGCGGGCGATTTCCAGTTGCACCCAGGAGGCGAGCTTGAGCTTGGGCTGTCCGTCGGCGCGCAGGTAGGAACGCTCGCCGCCCCAGGAGTTCTTGACCACGTCCCAGCCGTAGCTGGCCATGTCGGTTTTGTGGATCAGAATGACGCCGACGGCGCCTTTGCGCGCCGCCTCCTCAAATTTATAAGTCCAGCGGCCGTAGTAGGTGAGCGCCTTGCCCTTGAAGAAATTGGGGTCGTCGGAGGAAGGCTCGTTGACGAACATGAGCAGAATTTTTCCGCGGACGTCGGCGTCCTTGAAATCGTTCCACTGGTATTCGGGAGCTTCAATGCCATAGCCGACGAAGACGACATCGGCGTCAACGTCGTCGGCTTCGTTCTGGGCTTCATCCATGGCGACGATGTCGTCGCCCAGCTTGAGTTTCTGCGTCTTGCCCGCCTGCAGGAAATGGATGCTGGTGGAGGGTTCGGTGATGATGCCGACCATCGGCACCTTCTGCATGTAGGCGCCGTTATCGCCGGCGGGCTTGAGGCCATAGGCCTCGAACTCGGTGGCGATGTATTCGGCCGCGATGTCGCCACCGCGCTGGCCGGTGCCGCGTCCTTCCAGCAGGTCGCTGGATAGAAACTTGACGTGGGCGCGGATGCGCTGCGGGTCAATGGATTTCATGGCCGCGGCGGCGGAAGGCGGCAGCGCTGTCGGGGCAGCGGCGTGCGAGGTTGCACGCTTCGGTTTCGAGGTGGTGGACTTTTGCGCGATCAGCGGCGCGGTGGTCAGTGCGAGGATGAGAATAAGGAGAGCGGTATTTCGCATTAGGGACCTCGTCATATAAATTTCAGAATAAGTTCAAGACGGTGCCGCGCCGCCGGCGCTCGGGATTCCTTGTACCAGGTTCCCCACCGTTCCCGCGGTGGGCTAACGAATTCCGCCCGCTTCGCGGGCTGATGCTGCGATCGTCCATCATTGTCGTAGGACCTCAGTGTCGTTCCAAACCATCCAACCGGAATTCGTGTTCGAGGGCGAGCCCTGTGCAACCTGGCTCCGACCCGCCGGGTCAGTTCAGCGAGCCTCAACCGGGCTTGGAATCGATGATGTTTTCGCCGCGGTGAAACAGGGCCGGGACGGGCAGCGAAACTTCTTCGGCGACGCGGCGGTTGATCTTCTCGATGTCCTTGCGGTCCCAACCCACGCTGGAGACTTCGATTTCGCCGCCGGACGCGATGAGAAAAACTGTGGGCACGTTAGTCAGGCGATAGGCGTTCGACGCCGGGTAGTGTTCGGGATCGTCGAGCAGGACCGGCATGGTGATGGCGAACTCACGCAGGAACATCTGCGTTTCTTTTTTGGGATGCTGCGACACGGCAACGATCTGCGCCTTGCCCTGGTGCGCGCGATAGATGCGCTCCAGGAACGGCATGGCGTACTGGCACACCGGGCAGGAGACCTTGAAAAAGGCCAGCACGACCGGCCCGTGCCGAAGGGCGTGGCGCAGGGAAAACGGTTTGCCGCGCATGTCGGGAAGCGAAACTTCGGGCGCCGCTTTTCCCACAATGAGCGCAGGCATCCTGGACCTCCGAAAGACAGTTTCAGTTTCAGTTTCAGTTTCAGTTTCAGTTTCAGTTTCAGCAGGAGACGGGCTGAATCTGAGACTCAACACTTACCGGACATGTCGGGCACCAATG
>DASWAR010000133.1:0-7983 GCA_036391015.1 Terriglobales bacterium | reverse complement strand
GAAGTCCCGCGAGGCCGTGGTCGAGTTCTTCCGCACGGCCAACCCGCAGGACGAATTCTTCATGATCACCTTCTCGGAACGGCCCGAGCTGCTCAGCGATTTCACCTCGTCGTTGGAAGAGATCCAAGGGAAGCTGATTTCCATCACTCCCAGGGGCCGCACCTCTATGCTGGACGCGATTTATATGGGCCTGAGCAAGATGCGCCACGCGCACCAGCAGAAGAAGGCGTTGCTCATCATTTCCGATGGCGGCGACAACCACAGCCGCTATACGGAAAGCGAGATCAAGAACCTGGTGAAAGAGGCCGATGTTCAGCTTTACGCCATCGGCATCTTCGACTCGACCCCGCGAACCGAAGAGGAGCGCCTGGGCCCGACGATGCTGGCGTCGATCACCGATGTGACCGGCGGGCGGACGTTTACCATCGATAACCCGAACGAGCTGGCTGACGTGGCGACAAAGATAGGAGTCGAGCTACGCAACCAATATGTGCTTGGGTACCGTCCAAAGAAACCAGGGCACGATGGCAAGTGGCGCAAAGTGAAAGTAAAACTGAATCCGCCCAAAGGACTGCCGCCTCTGCATGTGTATGCGAAAACGGGTTACTATGCTCCCACGGAATAGGTTCCTGCTCCTGCTCGGGTCCCTGGTTGCGCTGAGTGTTTGGCTGGGAGCGCAAACCCCGTCTTATCCCCGGCAGGCTCCAACACAGCCACCGGCGCAGGGTTCCGGCCAGCAGCCGGGAGCCGCCGAGCCGCTGCCCGGGGATGCGCCCAATCAGCCGGGAAACACCGTCCAGATGCCCGCAAGCAGGCCGCAGGGACAGGAGCCGTCGCGCGAGGACAACGGCGTTTTCGTATTCAGGAAGCAGGTGGAGGAAGTCGTCCTGCACGCTACCGTGCTTGACGACAAGCACCGCCTGGTCACCGGTCTCACGAAAAACGATTTCCAGGTATTCGAGGATGGAGCGCCGCAGCAGATCACGTCATTCCGCCGCGAAGACATCCCGGTGGCGCTGGGAATCGTAATCGACAATTCCGGCTCCATGCGCGATAAACGGCTCGCGGTCAACCAGGCGGCCATCAACCTGGTGCGTTCCAGCAATCCCCAGGACGAAGTCTGCATCGTGAATTTCAACGACGAGTACTACCTCGACCAGGACTTCACCAACCAGATTCCGCAGTTGCAGGACGCGCTGGCCCGCATCGAATCGCGCGGCGGCACGGCGCTGTATGACGCGGTGGTCGCTTCCGCCGAACATTTGAAGAAAAACGCCCGCCTCGACAAGAAGGTTTTGCTGGTGGTGACCGACGGCGAGGACAACGCCAGCCGCGAGTCGCTGGAGCAGGCCATCCGGCGGCTGCAGGCTGAAAATGGACCGACGGTTTACACCGTCGGCCTGCTTGGCGAAGAAAAGCAGCGCCGCGCCCGCCGCGCGCTCACGGAGATGGCCGAACAGACCGGAGGGGTCGCTTTCTTCCCCAAGAACGTCGGCGAAGTTGATTCCATCACCCAGACGGTTGCCCACGATATCCGCAACCAATACACCATCGGATACAAGCCGGTCCGCCCGCAGGCGCAGGGCGGATATCGCACCATCAAGGTGGACGCACACGCGCCCGGATACAAGCGCCTGATGGTGCGCACCCGCAGCGGGTACTATCCCGGGCAGGAGCGGGCGGCGAGATAATTTGGTGATTTAGCGATTTGTGATTTAGTGATTTCGGTGCGCTGCACGGCGCGCCTTTATTATTGCAGGAACGAGAACTGTCTTCCGCACCAAGTCACCAATCACAAAACACTAAATTACAAATGCCATTCGCTCCTATTTCCTCAATTACAATCCTCGGATGGTTTACCGCAGCGATAACCGCACGCCGGAGCAGATGCGCCCGGTCAATATAGTCCCCGACTTTATTTCCACCGCCGAAGGCTCAGCGCTGATCGAACTGGGCAACACGCGCGTGATCTGCACCGCGTCGGTCGAGGAGTCGGTCCCCTCGTGGATGCGCAACGGCGGCAAGGGGTGGGTCACCGGCGAGTACGGCATGCTGCCGCGCTCTACGCTGACGCGCTCGCCGCGCGAGTCGGCGCGGGGACGCGTCGGCGGGCGGACGCATGAGATCCAGCGCCTGATCGGCAGGTCACTGCGGGCTGTGGTCGACCTCGCCAGGCTCGGTGAGCGCACCATCTGGATTGATTGCGACGTCATCCAGGCGGACGGCGGCACGCGGACAGCCTCGATCACCGGCGCGTTTGTGGCGCTCGGCTTGGCCATGCAAAAACTGGTGGAAGCCGGCACCTTGACCCATGCGCCGATTCGAGATTTCGTTGGCGCCACCAGCGTGGGCATGGTGGATGGAGAGATCATGCTTGACCTCAGCTACGAAGAAGATTCGCGCGCCGAGGTGGACATGAACTTCGTCATGACCGGCGCCAAGAAGATGGTCGAGGTGCAGGCGACGGCCGAACAACGCGCCTTCGACGACGCGCAACTCAGGCGCATGATCGAGTTGGCCAAGCGCGGCGTGGAATCGCTGATCGCGAAACAGCAGGCGGTGCTCAGCAATCTGCTTTTGCGGCAGTAGGTCCAGCGTTCTTGAATCACAAATCGCAAACCCCCGATTAATAGATGTATTTCTCCCAAGCGACTTGCCTCGCCCCCGGTGCGGGTGTATACACCGTGGAACGCTGCGGCAGGCGCGTGGGGAGCGGCTGCGAGCGTGGTTCACACAAGTTCCAGCCTTTTCGCCGGGGGTGTGCGATGGAACGCGTCCGGTTTTTCGATCACGATGGTCACCGCATCCTGCTGCTGGATTGCACGGACTGCGGGCCCGACGAGCTTCTCGAAGTCTTCGAACAGGCAAAGTTGGCGATTGCCGCTGAGCCGCCGCATTCGCTGCTGACGCTCACCGACTTCACCGGCGCGCAATTCAACAAAAAAGTGGCCGATCAGATGAAGGTCACCGCAACCTACAACCGGGCGTACGTGAAGCGGTCGGCGCTTGTCGGGGCGGAGGACTTGCCGGACGTCTACTATCACAACCTGGTCTCGTTTTCGGCGCGCGAGTTCCCCGCATTCAAGACGCGCGAGGAGGCCATAGACTGGCTGGTGAGCGAGAAGGCCGAGCGCGCCACCGGCTGAAAGCATCGAGCGATCTGGCGATCGTGTAACCGGAACAGCGGCCCGCCGGAAATTTGTCCGCGTGGCGATTTGCATTCGCCCATCCTGGAAGGAAGAGCATGATCTCTCCTGAAGTGTTGCGCCAGCTTTACGATTACAACTACTGGGCACGCGACCAGCAACTAAAGGCCTGCGGCAAATTGACCGCCGAACAATTCACGCGCCACCTGGGGGGAAGTTTTTCGTCGGTGCGGGATACGCTGGTGCACATCGCCGGCGCCGAGTGGATCTGGTGCGAGCGCTGGAACGGCCGGTCTCCGCGCGTCTTTCCCAAGGGAGAGCAGCTCCCCGACCTGTCCGCGGTGCAAGAGTACTGGCGCGGCGTGGAGAGAGACGTGCGCCTGTTTGTCGGCTCGGTCACCGAGGCCGCGTTGCTCCAGCCGCTGACCTACACCAACGTCGCGGGCGTCGAGTGGACATATCCGCTGTGGCAGACGATGTTCCACCTGATGAATCACGGAACCTACCATCGCGGCCAGGTGACAACCTTGCTGCGGCAATTGGGCGCGCAAGCCGCCGCGCTGGACTTCCTGGTCCTCCAAGATTCAGGCGCCGCCCGCCGTTAGCGGCTATTCCCACTCAATCGTGCCCGGCGGCTTGGAAGTGATGTCGTATACCACTCTGTTGATGCCCTTCACTTCGTTCACCAGGCGCGTGGAAATGCGCTTGATGACCTCCCAGGGGAGTTCCACGACGTCGGCGGTCATGCCGTCTTCGGAGTGCACGGCGCGGACGGCGCAGGTGTAAGCATAGGTGCGCCGGTCACCCATCACGCCCACCGACATGACCGGCAGCAGCACGGCAAATGCCTGCCAGATTTTGGTGTACAAGCCGGCGGCCTTGATCTCGCTGACCACGACGTCGTCGGCTTCCTGGAGAATGGCAATGCGCTCGGGAGTGACCTCGCCCAAGATGCGCACGGCAAGTCCGGGCCCGGGGAACGGCTGGCGCTGAAGAATTTCCTCGGGCATGCCGAGATCGCGGCCAATACGGCGAACCTCGTCTTTGAACAAGTCCTTCAGCGGCTCAATCAGCTTGAGCCGCATTTTGTCCGGCAGCCCGCCGACGTTGTGGTGCGACTTGATGGTCTGCGAGGGGCCGCGCACGGAGCGCGATTCAATGACGTCGGGGTAAAGCGTTCCCTGGACCAGGAATTCCGGTTCTTTATGGGCGGTTTTGCGCCGGTCGCGGACGACGATCTTGAGTGCCTCCTCTTCGAAGACCGCGATGAACTCGTTGCCGATGATGCGGCGCTTTTTTTCCGGGTCGGTCACACCGGCCAGCTTGGCGAGGAAGCGGCGGGAAGCGTCCACGGCGACGACCTGGAGACCGAGACGGCGCAGGTTGTGCTGCACCTTTTCAAATTCGTTCTTGCGCAGCACGCCGTTATTGACGAACACGCAGGTCAGACGCTCGGCGATGGCGCGCGCCACCAGCGTGGCCGCCACCGATGAGTCCACCCCACCGGAGAGCGCGCAGATGGCGTGCGCGCGCGGGCCAACCGTCTTTCGAATGTTCGCCACGGTCTCGTCAATGAAGCGCTGCGGGGTCCAGTTGGGCTTGGCGCCGCAAATGTCGAAGACGAAGTTCTTCAGGATTTCTGTTCCGAGCGGGGTGTGGTGCACCTCGGGGTGGAACTGCACGGCGTAGTAGCGGCGGGCGGAGTCTTCCATGGCAGCCAGCGCGGTGGCGCTGCGCGCGACCGAATGAAATCCGGAGGGCAACTCAAGGGCGTGATCGCCGTGCGACATCCAGACCTTGATCTTGCGCGGTATGCCTTTGAACAATGGCGAGTCGTTCTCAAGCTTGACGTCGGCATGGCCGTACTCGCGTTTGTCGCCGGGTACGACCTTGCCGCCGAGCGTGTGCGCCATGTACTGCAGCCCGTAACAGATGCCGAGAACGGGCACGCCGAACTCCAGCACGCGTTTGTCCGCCGGCGGGGCATCGTTGTCGTACACCGAAGCAGGGCCGCCGGAGAGAATGATGCCCACCGGACCGCACTTCTTGATTTCTTGCAGAGCAGCGGTGCAGGGGAGCACGACGGAGAAAACATTCTGTTCGCGGATACGACGCGCAATCAGCTGCGTGTACTGCGAACCGAAGTCGAGGATGACGATGGATTGATGTTCCACTTATTAATCTCTCAGATGTCCGACGCGGAGTAAAGCGCCTTGTCAGGATCAGGGTAGCAAATCGAGCGGTCAGCTATCAGCTCTCAGCTGTCAGCCTCGGAAGGTAGCTTCGTGATCGGTTCCGGTGCCGGGGCTATGGGTTGAGAGCTGATTGCTGATGGCTGAAAGCTCTCGTCCAATGCCACGAATGCCGCCAGCCGCGCGATGTACAGGAAATCGGCGACGGCGAAGTAAAGGAGAGCGATCACCACGCAGAGTACGATCGAAGTCGCCAGGGTGGCCTGGCTGGCGAGGAGAGCGGCAACGAACGCCGCGACCAACGCGGCGGCGCGCAAAAAGCCGAACCAGGATGCAATGCCGAGGTACGGACCAGGGCCGCGGCGGGACAGGTCCAGGGAATCGGCAATGGATCGGAGCGCCGGGTGGCCGTTGCGCACGATCCAGATGGGGGCGAGCGCCAGGAACCAGTTCACCAGCGACCAGAAGAATCCAATCAGCGCGGCAACCAGGATGCCGACGAGCGCGGCGGCGGTGGGATTCTGGGCCGGCATCGCGAGGCCGGTAAGGAACAGCGCCCCGAGGAAGGCGATCAGGGTAGCCAGCGTGAAGACAGCGCGGATGAAGTTCAGCGCCAGGAGAGGGCCGAAATGCAGGTCCCTCGGCTCGGACGCGCCCGCGTCGCTCAAGCGCGGGGTACGCGGGTCTGCCGGCGCATCCTCACTCGGGATGACATCGGTTGAAAAAAGGGATTGTAAGGTGATGGCGCGACCGAGGGTGGCGGCGGCGACCCACAGCACGGCGATCGCAGGCGCCAGCACCAGGCACTCGCGCGCCAACTGCGGCAGGACCTGGACAACGATGTGCGCACAGGCATCGGCGATCAGAAAAACATCGCTGCGACGGGCGAGCAGCAGCTCGGCTTGGGTGATATCCACGTGCGCCAGGATGCGCCGGATGGCGAAGATGACCAGCGTCCACGCTGCCGCCCCGAATGCCCATCGCCAGGCGACTTCGCCCAGCACCAGCGCGGGCCGGTCAACGACGGCGCGAAATCCGGCGCGAATGTGCACGGTAGGATTTAACCACAGAGGAAACGGAGGGCGCGGAAAAGAATAGGCCACGGATTACACGGATGAGCACGGATCAATTCATTTCCGACATATCCGCGAGAATCCGTGAAAATCCGTGGCGTGGTTTCTATTTCGCGCGCTTGGAAGATTTCTGGCTGAGCACGCCGATCAGTGCCCTGCCCGCTGGCGGCGTTCCGACCTTGCCACCCTGCACGATGTCGCGCGCGTCGAGGCTCTTGCCATAGAGATTCTTGTTGGCGCCGCCGTCGGAGCGCAGCGTGGAGCCCTCCAGAGAAACGCCGGCAAACAGGCCGCGCGAACGCGAGTAGCTGAGGATTTCAGCACGCATGACGATGTCGGTCGCCGCCGCGGCGTCACGCCCCTTGGGGCCTGCAGCGGCCGCGGCATCGGCTCCAAGCTTTACTTTGCTGGAGAGAACGGAATCGGCGCCACGATCGTTCATCACCAGCAACACGAAGTCGGTGGCTTGTCCTCCAAGCTGAATCCCGATGTTCCCTCCTTCCAGCGCCATCATGGCCGGCGCGCTCCACGGGCCAGTGTGGTTCTTGCCGGTCCGGCAGGTGATGGCGCCGCGGCCGTAGCTGCCGCCAATGCCGATGGCAAACTTCAACACCGATGGGAACACGACTACACATTTTGCTTTATTGAGAATGTTCTGCGGGATGCCCTCCGGAATGTTGAGGATCTCCTTCATCACGGTGCCCGCTTCCTGCAGGCGTTCCTGTTCTTTCTTCTGCGCGAACGCAGGAGCGGCGATGGCTAACATGACTGCGACGGCGATCAACTTGCGCATAAGTCACCTCGATTGCAGTTCCCCAACATTGTAGTCCCACTGCAAGCAGATCCCTCGCTTCGCTCGGGATGAGCGCGCGGGGCTCAGACGCCCCGCAAACGCGCTCACTTGACAACGATGTTCACCAGCTTGTGCGGCACCACGATCGCTTTCAGGATTTTCTTGCCGTCAAGCGAAGAGAGCACCTTGGGATCGTTCAGGGCGAGTTGGCGCACGTCTTCTTCGCCGGCGTCGGCGCCAACCATCAGGCGGGCGCGAATTTTTCCGTTCACCTGGACGACGATCTCGATCTCCTCTTCGCGGGCAAGCGCCGCGTCGTACTGCGGCCAGGGATGACGCAGCAGGCTTCCCTTCTCCCCAAGCATCTCCCAGAGTTCGTGCGACAAAAAGGGCGCGAACGGATGCAGCAAGAGAACAAACTTACGTTGAACCTCACGCAACACGGGTTTGCTAATCCAAGCGCGTTTCTCCTCTTCCACGCCCGGCGCACTCCGAAATTCATAAAGCAAATTCAGCAATTCCATCAGGGCGGCGATGGAAGTATTGAAGTGCCATCGGCCATTGAAGTCATCTGTGATTCGACGAATCGTGTTGTGCAGCTTGCGCATGACCGCACGATCGGCTGGTTGAGCATCTGGGGCTGTGGGATAAGGCGCCGCCACAAACCGGTAAACGCGTGCGAGAAAGCGTGCAATGCCTTCGACGCCGGCGTCCTGCCAGTCGAGATCGCGGTCGGGCGGCGCGGCGAACAGGGTGTACATGCGCGTGGCATCGGCGCC
>DASWAR010000132.1:0-5642 GCA_036391015.1 Terriglobales bacterium | reverse complement strand
CCCGATGTGCGTGCCGGAAACTTCAAAATCAGTATCGGCGTGACCGCTGCGGCAGTACCGCCAGTCCACAATGCCGTCGTGGCGGGTGTAGATGGAAGTCTGGGTGATGGATTTCGGCAGCTGGCAGCGCAGGAAGTTCACGAAATCGCAAGTGCAGCGCGGCGTGTAGCAATGGGCCGATACCCGCGGGCCGTGCTCGTTCAGGATGTTCCGGCGGACTTCCTTGGCGGCGTGGAAAACCGAATGATGCACAATCGACTTGCGGAAAGGCGCGGCCAGAGTGGTGACGGACGCGATATCGTTCGGCCTTTGTGCCGCCACCGAACGGGCGATCATTCCACCCAGGCTGTGCCCGATCAAGTGGACCTTGCCGCCCGACTCTGCCCTTGCCAGGTCGATCGTCTGGGTCACGCGGTATTGGATTAACAGGTTGGGACAATCGGCATTGATGCCGATGCCGGAAAAGTGCGCGCGATACCCGATGCGCCGCAGCCAGGAATTCAGGTGCGTTACATAGACATCGGTGCCGAGAAAACCAGGGATGACCACCACGGCGGAACCTTCACCGTGCGGCACGCCCAAGCCGTAGTAAACCGGGGAGGCGTGCAGGAGAAGCAGTTCGGCCCCGAATAGCGCCTCGTTCCAAATGGGAAGATGGGCGTCCTCCTCATGCTCGTGCACCCGAGCCAGAGGCGCCGGATTTATGGCGCAGCGTCGCGTCGCTCCTTGTCTCTTGGTCACGTAACCTGTTTTCGCTCGACCGACAACTGCGCCGGCGCCAGCAAACCGGGACAGTTTAAGTACGTACGGCAGGTGAGTTGATGCCGTTCAATCCTGTACGTTGCCATGAATGAGAGCAGGGGGATGCGCGATTTCACGTTCGCTCGTGACGAGATATATCTCACGAGCCGTAAATGTGCAAGCATTTCGAATCGACGTGCCGCTGCCAGCAACGGCACGCCACTCGAGGAGCGAATCCAACCAACCATGCTAACGGCTCGGGCTAAGCGCCGGCACGAGCCACCTGGACCTTTTCGGCCCTGTGCCGGGCGGGCCGCTTGCGGCGCTCGCCCATGCTCACCACCTTGGCGCCGTTGCGCGGCTTGATCATCGACTGGATCAACGTCTTCTCGGCATTGACGAAGCTCTTGACGCCTTCGCCCGTCAGGTTCGCGATGGGCAGCAGGCGCGACGGCGCCAGCATCTTGAACGTCTTGGTGGCCGCTTTCAGATTGACGTTCATTTGCTGGCCCATGACGTCGAGCAGCCGCTTTTGCGCCTCGATGAACGCATTGGTGGCTTCCCGCGCGAGCTTCGACATTTCAGTCGGCTTCACGTGCTTCATGACTTCCGGTTTCCCGGACGTCACCTTGGCGGTTTCCTGGGCAACCACGTCGAGGAACTTTTTCTGCGCCTGGACGAAGGTGTCCATGCCTTCGCGGGCAAACTCCACCAGGTGCGCGCCCTGGAAGCCCTTGCCGGCTTTGACGTCTTCCAGCCAACCGATGGTCTGCTTGCTGGTGATTTTCAGGAAGTCCTGATGCATGTGGATGAAGGTACCGATACTGCGCCGCAGCAGATCGCTCATCGCCGTCATCGGCATGTTCCCGGCGACACGCTCCTTGACGCCGTTCATGATGATCTCGTTCTCCTGCTGCGCCATGTTGAGAAGGATTCTCTGCGCTTCCACGAAGCTGGATGTTCCTTCGACAGCCAGTTCGGCCATGATCGCCAGCGGCGAATTCTCCGGGTCGGACAATCCTTCCCGCAGGGTCTTCATGGCAACCGCGTTCTGGCGCATGGCGACATCCACCAGTACGCGTTGCGTGGCAAAAAAGCTTTCCACGCCCTGTTGCACCCACCCGGTCAGCAAGGAAAGTACGGACGAGGGCCGGGGATGGGGAGCGGGACGGGGTTTGGTCTCTCTTGGCATGATAGCCTCCGTTTTGCTGCACTGCAGCATTCAAGTAAAACCTAGTCTTTTCGCGAAAATGTGTCAATATATTCCGTAGAATTTGTTGCAGTGCACCGGGGAGGCGGAAATGGTGAAAACAGCCAAGGTCGTAATCCGGAAATACGCAAACCGCAGACTTTACGACACATCCGCCAGCCGCTATGTCAACCTGGAGGACATTGCGGCCCTGATCCGAAATGGAACTGATGTCCAGGTGGTGGATGCCAAGACAGGCCAGGATCTGACCCGCATCACCCTGACCCAGATCATTCTGGAGGACGCGCGCGACGAGCCCTCCGGCCTGCCGCTGGATCTGCTGCGCAAACTCATCATGACCTCCGATTACGTGCGCCAGGAATTCATGAAGTCGGCCTTCGACGCCTATTCGAAATTGCAGGACGCGGTGCAGTCGGGATTTACCAGCGTGCGCTCCGCCGCGCTCTCGCCGCTGGATGCGGTCAGCGGCCTGGTGCAGGGCGTGGCGCCGGACAATCGCGGCGAAGCGGGCGACGTGCAGGAACTCCGCCGGCGTGTGGCGGAATTGGAAGCGCGCGCGAAAAAATCGAAGCCACGCGCCCGCCGCCGAAAGTCGAAGCGTTAGGCGACGGCGGCTGCGGCTCGCGGCTCAGCCGGCGCCGCGGCGGGAGGCAGCGTGGGCGCTTCCGCGGCAGCTTCTTTCCCTGCGGGTGCGCGTTTCTGCCGTGGCTCAGGACCAGCCAACCGCTTCCGCAACTCCGTAAAGCTCTGGTTCAGCAACTTCTCGAACTGCTGCAGGTCCGGGATGGCGTGCTCGTCGCCGGTAAAGCCGAAATACGCGGTGCCGTTGTAGGTGAGCACGGCGCAGTTCATGCCCATTTCCCCGCCGATCGGCACGTAGGGATAGCAGGCCAGCATCTGGTGGCCGAGCAGGTAGAGCGGCGTCGCCGGGCCGCGCACGTTGGTGAAAATAAGATTGCACAGGCTGATCGGCAACTGGCTGATCAGCGGTCCGAGCAGCGCCTGCAGCGGGCTCGGAATGGTGCCCAGCAAAGTGCCGGCGAAACCGACCAACTCCGCCAGGCGAGCGTTTTTCAGCAGCGTCATCTGCTCGCGGACGGCAATCAGCAGCTTCCGCGGACTTTTGATATCGAGCGAAAGCGTGACTGGAAGAAAGGTGATGCGATTGCCCAGCTCGCTGACGTCCCCCTTGCCGCGGACACTGACCGGGACCACGATCCGTAGCGCGCGTCCCTTGACGCGCACGCCGTGCAATTTGGCGTAGCGCCGGACCGCCGAGGCCATCGCTGCCAGGGCAACGTCATTCACCGTAGCGCCGCATGCCTGCTTCACCGCCTTGATCTCGGCCATCGGGATTTCCGTCCAATAAAACTTCTGCGGGCCGCGGCAGATGACATTGAACGGCAGACGTTCGACCGGCCTGGCAACATCCAGAACCAGGCGGCTCAACTGGTCGATCAGCGGATCCGGGGGATCGGACGCGGCCGCGGCCTGCGCCTCCCCATTCTCCTGCTCCGGCTTCGCTCCGGCGCTGGCGACGAGGCGCTCGGCGATGGCCAACAGCTCCGATTGCGCCGTCAGCACCCGCTGCACGCCCGAGAAACATGCTTCCAGGAAACTGTCCAGCAGCGCCGGCGGCGCCGGCGGCGGCAGCGCGGGCAGCGAGGGGTGCTTGGACAGGCGCGGCACGACCGGGCTCTGGTCCATGAGCACGTTCATCAACCCGATGCCCGAGATGCCGTCCGCCAGGCAGTGATGGATGCGGGTGATCACGCCGGTGCGATTGCCTTGCAAGCCGCGCACCAGCGTCAGGTCCCAGAGCGGGCGGCTGCGGTCCATGTTGGCGCTCAGGATGTTGGCGCAGGCGGTCTTGAACTCGGCGTCGGTTCCGCGCTTCAGCGTCACCTGACGAATGTGATTGCGAGGATCGAAATGGGGATCGTTTTCCCATGCCGGCAGCCCAATGTTGAGCGGCGGCACCGCGATGCGCTGCCGATAGCGCGGCACGAACGGTAGCTTGGAGACGATGAACCTGCTGAACGCGGCGAATGGAATCACGCCCTCAAAAACGCTGATCGAGGCCACGTTCAGCGGCATGCCCTCGCGTTCCAGGTAGAGGAAGAGAGAGTCTCCGAGGGAAAGTGACTCATGATCGTGAGAATCTGTCGTCATGGTGCCTTCCGTTGAACTTCCCGCCAAGTCTTACGCCGTCTGCTGCTGCGAAGCGCCGGCTGCCTTGGCCGCGCCGCGCCCGTGATAAGCGCTCCGCAACAGCTCCAGCAGTTCGCTCATCAGCGGCATGCGCGGGTTCGACCGCCAGGAAGGATCGTCAAACGCAATCCTGGCCAAGTCGGGCAGCGCACGCTCGAATTCCTCCTTCGAGATTCCCAACTCCGCGATGGAACGCGGAAACCCCAGCCGGTCGAGCAACTGTTCGATCGCCAGCACGAGGTTGGCGACCTTTTCCTCCACCGTCTGACCGCCCAACCCGAGCATGTCCGCTACCGCCGCATATTTCTTGTGAGCGACATAGGCCCGCTGGTTGGGCGACGGCATGAACTTGGTCGGCACCGATGCGTTAAACGCGATCACATGCGGCAGCATGAGCGCATTCGCCCGGCCGTGCGCCACGTGGAAGCGCGCGCCGAAGGCATGCGCCAGCGCATGGTTCACACCCACCGACGCGTTGGCGAAGGCGATCGCCGCAATGCAGGCGGCGTTGTGCATCATGCTGCGCGCTTCTTCGTCGCGCGGATGCTCGTAGGAAATCGGCAGGTACTTGAATGCCAGTTGCATGGCCTGCATTGCGTTGGCGTTGGTATAAGGTGAGGCGTAAATGGAAACCGCCGCTTCCAGTGCATGGGTCAGGCAATCAATGCCCGTGTCCGCAGTCAGGCCTTTGGGCATGGACATTACGAATTGCGGGTCCACGATGGCAACATCGGGAGTCAGCGAGTAGTCGGCGAGCGTGACCTTGCGCCCGCGCTCCTTGTCCGTCAGGACGGCGAACGGGGTCACTTCGCTGCCCGTGCCGCTGGTGGTGGAAATGGCAATCAGACGCGCGTGGTTGATCTTTTCTGTCGGGTACTGCACAACCCGCTTGCGGAGATCGAGAAACGGCGCGCCCAGCTCTTCCAGGTCGGCTTGCGGCGATTCATATTTCAGCTTCATGATCTTGGCGGCGTCAATCACCGCCCCGCCGCCGAGCGCGATGATCTGGTCCGGTTTGTACACATTGAGCTCGGCGACGCCTTGGGTGATGACCTTGACCTCGGGCTCGGCATCGGGAATCACCGTGACATGGACGCGCGTCCCGGGCGGCAAGTGGCGCCGGACAACGTCCACGTGCCCGATCTGCTCCAGCGCAGCGTTGGTGACGATGATGGTGGAGCGCGACGCGAACTGGCGCAGGTTTTCCACCGCGTTCATGTTGAAATAAATCTGATTGGGAATGCGGAGCCACATGTGCGCCGGTGTCCTCCGAGCCACGCGTTTGATGTTGAGGTAGTGATAGACATTGACGTTGTCCATGGTGCTGTTGCCGCCGCCGGTGCCGCAGCCGAAGGAAAACGTCGGCACCATGTCGTTGTACACGCCGCCCAGCGCTCCGATGGATCCGGGAGAGTTGACGATGATCCGCCCGGCATTCATCAGTTCGCTGAACTGGCGGATGATGTCTTCGTTCCTGGAG
>DASWAR010000131.1:0-14258 GCA_036391015.1 Terriglobales bacterium | reverse complement strand
CGAATTTCTACGTGAAGGAGGTCTCCGAGCAGTCGAAGGGCGCGATGAGACGGCTGGAGCAGGTGATCGAAAGCCGCGATTTCGAGCGTGCGGCTTCCGTTATCTTGCAGTGAGTCTGCACTAACGACTGAGGATAGTTTTGACGCACATCGCTAAGAAGCCGCTTGTTTATTGATGAAAAACGTGGTGAGCGCGGCAGGATTCGAACCTGCGACCCATGCCTTAAAAGGGCATTGCTCTACCAACTGAGCTACGCGCCCACGCTGCTATCAATCTAGCACAAACGGCGGTGGTTTCCGGCTCACGGTGCACCCCGGGCACAGGCCTTTCCCGCCGATGAACAGCTCGTCCCCAGCAACTCATTGCTACCGTGTACGACCGCAGAACGGCGGTAGAATTGGGTTCACAGGAGAAGTTGTATGAAGCGACTCTTGTCCCTCCTGATTCTTTTTTCCATTTTGTTGACGGGTTGTGGGA
This sequence comes from Terriglobales bacterium, assembly GCA_036391015.1. Taxonomy (GTDB): domain Bacteria; phylum Acidobacteriota; class Terriglobia; order Terriglobales; family Acidobacteriaceae; genus JAIQGF01. The sequence continues at coordinate 13,781 of DASWAR010000131.1, read as the reverse complement.
CTGTAGTGGTCCGCGGTGCTTTGAATAGTGACAACACCGTCGTTGCTTCAGGCGTGGTCAGCATCGTGCACCTCACCTTCGCCTCCGACGGCAACGGCACCTCGATCACCGTAACAGCCGTCACGCTCCTGCAATCCGGCACAGCGCAAACCCTGACCTTTTGCGGGTCCCAGGTCAGTCGTTTTCCGATGGACACGTTTGTCACCGCCAGGTTCACAGCGGGATCAACCTGCTCGACACTGGTCACCGTCACTGCCGCTCTCTAAGCCACCGGCTAGCGCTCCGTAACTCGCTCCAGCGCTTCGAAAAACTCCGGATACGAGATGCGCGCCGCCTCCGCCCCGTGAATGATGGTCTCGCCCTCGGCTCGCAATGCCGCGATGGCGAACGCCATGGCAATGCGATGGTCGCCGTGCGACTCGATCTCCGCGCCATGCAGCGTTTGTCCGCCGGGCACCAGCAGTCCGTCTTCGCGCTCCTCCACGCGAGCGCCCATGGCGCGCAGATTCGCGGCCACGGCGGCGATCCGGTCGCTCTCCTTGACCCGCAACTCGCGCGCGTCGCGAATCTCGATGCCATCCTCGGTGTAAGGACCGATCGCGGCCAGCACCGGTAACTCGTCGATCAGCGCCGCCGTGTCGGCTCCGTCAATGATGGTGCCGCGCAATCTGCCGCCCAGCGCACGAATCGTGCCGCTCAGTTCCCCGTGGCGGTCTCCGGCATCCAGCAGCAGCGTGCGCAGGCCCAGCAGGTTGAGCAGGTCAATCACCGCCGTGCGCGTCGGGTTCAGCAGCGCGCGCTCCACCATCAAGTCCGATTCCGGAAACAGCGCCGCCGCGCACAGAAAAAATGCGGCCGACGAAACATCGCCGGGAACCTCCGCCTCGATCGCCGCCAGCCGCTGCCCGCCCGCGATGCCGGCGCGATTCTCCTCGCGCTGCAGCTTCGCGCCGAATGCCGCGAGCGCCACTTCGGTGTGATCGCGCGTCGGCAGCGGCTCCTCGACCCAGGTCTCGCCCTCGGCAAACAAACCCGCGAGCAGCACGGCGGACTTTACCTGCGCGCTGGCCACCGGCGTCTTGTATTCGATCGCCTTCAGACCGCCGCCGCGGATGCGCAGCGGCGCGCAGCCATCGCGTGATTCGATGCGCGCGCCCATTCGTTCCAGCGGTTCGATCACGCGGCGCATTGGCCGGCGCGACAGCGATTCGTCGCCCACCATTTCGGTGGTGAACTCCTGCCCGGCCAGAATGCCGGCCAGCATGCGCATGGTCGAGCCGGAATTCCCGCAGTCCAAGGCCTGGCTGGGCTGGCGCAGCGCGCCGCCGTTGATCTCGACCGCGCCATCGGCGCCGCGCTCAATGCCCGCGCCCAGCGCTGCCATGCAGGCCAGCGTGCTGGCGCAGTCGGCGCCCGAGGAAAAATTTTTCAGACGCGTTTGTCCCCGGGCGATGGCTCCCAGCATGGCGTAGCGGTGGGAAATGGATTTGTCGCCGGGCGGAGCCACGCTGCCGCGGATGTTGCGCGCCGGACGGACGATCACTGGCTTTTCGTTTTTCATCGTGCTGCCACTCGCGCCGGGCTCACGCGAGTTGCCTGCCGCCGCACCCCGGCATCAGGATTTCGCGCCCGCGGTCTCCCGCAACACGTTGGCCGGGACTTCTTTCACCGCCACCGCGAACTCGAACATCGGCGTCTCCACGCCGCGCCCCCAGCGGTTCACTTCCCAATGCGCGCGCAGGAACTTGACCCCCGCCTGCTGCGTCAGATCGAGCAGCAGCGGATGCTGCCCGCGATAAAACTTTTGCGGGAACGCGCCCAGCGCCTTGGCGTCCCAGGTGGCGCCGTCGCTGGAGCCGAAAATGCCGAGATCGAGCGACTCCTGCTCGATCACGTTGATGATGTTCAGCGTCAGCAGGAACACGCGGCTTTGCGCCGCGCTGATGTCCACCCCGGCGCCGTCGCCCTTGGCGGTGACCGTGGTGTTTTCGGGAACTAGAAAGGCTTCAACCATGATGGGGGGAATTCTAGCATTGCGGAAATTACGAATTGGCGAATTGACGAACTTTCTCGGCCCGCCCTGACCGCAGAATCGAAGGAGTAAGCGGAAATTCGTCAATTCTCAAATTCGTCCATTCTTCAATTGCTCGGCAGCGAACCCAGAAACTGCCGCATAAGCCGCGCCGTTTCCTCATGCTGCTCGAAGACGGCGTAGTGCCCGGCGCGCGGAATCACCGTCATCGTGCTGCCGCGAATCTGCCGCTGCATCGGCTCGGCCTCGTTAACGCCCGTGATGACATCTTCATCGCCGGTAATCAGCAGCGTGGGAACATCAATCGTGGCCAGCGTCTCGACCGAATCAGGACGAGCCGCCATGCCGCGCTGCCCCGACGCCACGCCGGCGGGCGTCATCTTCATCATCATCGCGCGCGCCGTCGCCACCAGGTCCGGGCGATTGCTGCGCGTCGTCTGCCCGAGCAGCTTCGGGATCATGCTTTCGATGAACGGCTCGACGCCGCGTTTTTCCACGTCCTCGGCCGATCGCAGCCGGGTGGCGCGCGCTTCTTCGTTGTCCGCGCCGGCTTTGGTGTTGCACAGAATCAGCGCCGAAACCCGCTCGCGATGCCGTCGCCAGAACTCAAACAGGATGTAACCCCCGATGGATTCGCCGGCAAACACCGCCTTCCGGATCCCGGCGTCATCGAGCAGGCGCGCGATATCGGCGGCGTGCTTCTCCATGGTCGCCGGCCCTTCGCCCACGCCCGACTCGCCGTGCCCGCGCAGGTCCGGCAGGACCAGCCGGTAGCGCGATTCCAGCAACGCCGCCGCCGGCCGCCACACCTCATGATGAGCGGGAAAAGGATGCAGCAGGACCAGGTCCGGGCCTTTGCCCATCACCTGGTAAGAAATTTCGGTGTCGGAGCTGTAAACGCGCATGAGGTTGGTGTATGTAGCAGTCGCCTTTGTAAGGAAAAACACGGAGACACAGAGTCACAGAGCGCCACAGTTTATCCCATCTGTGTATCTCTGTGCCTCTGTGTCTCTGTGTTCATCATTTTCTTCAACCCTGCTGCGTGCTCACCGGCGCCCCCGCCGGTACGATCGCGACCACCTCCGGCACTTCCGGAATGATGATCCACGCGACGATGTATCCGATCACCCAGAACGGCAGCATCAGAATGCCCGCGATCAGCCACACCAGCCGGATCAGCGTCACGTCGGGATCGAAGTATTCCGCGAACCCGGCGCACACCCCGGCGATCTTACGGCCCGTTTTCGGCCGCAGCAGTTTCCGCCGCGCCACCACCGCGGCCACGCGTTTGCCGCAGTAGGCGCAGACATTGGCGTCATCCTGGATCACTTTTCCGCAATAGTTGCAGTACATGGCGTGCTCCCAAAACTTTCCCTCTATTAAAAGGATACGCCGCCGCAGCGCCAAAGGTTCCCGGTCGGTCTCCAGTCGCCAGTCCCAGCCTGCCGCCTGGCGCCTGGTGACTGCGCCTATTCTCTGTACGGCTGCTTGATTCTTTTCCGCGCCAGCTCCGCCCGTTCCGGATCTCCCGCCACCGCGATCGCCGCCTGGTAGCGCAGCAGGGCCTGTTCGCGGTTGTGCAGGAGGTCGTACATCTCACCCGCCGCCAATTCCGCGCGCTGCCGCAGGTCGGGATCGGCAGCCTTGTATTCCTGCACCGTGTCGTAGGCCTCGGCCGCGCCCCGAAAATCGTGTTGCCCGCGCTTCGCCTCGCCCATGCCGTAGTAGGCCATCTCCATTTTCGACTGGGCGAACATCCCCGCCTTGCTGTCGTCCAGCAGCTTGCGGTAGGCAACCACCGCGTCCGCTCCACGCCCGGCCGCATTCATCAGGTTGGCGTTTTCCAGGCGGAAAAGAAAATTCCGCGGGAATTCCGACTCCAGTTGCCCCACCAGCTTCAGCGCCTCCGGATATCTCTGCTCGCGCCGCAAGAACAACGACAGCGCGATGCGCGCGTCCACCGACGTCTCTCCACCACCCTGCCCGGCCGCGTACAGGTACTCGATTCCCTTGCTCTTGCTGCCGCTCAGCCCCACGATCGAGGCCGCCAACTTGATCGCAAAATTAATGCTGCCGATCACGTAATTATGGATCCCGACCACCATCTTCGCATCGGTGAATTTGGGATCCAGCTCCAGCACGTGCTCGTGATCGCGTCGCGCTCCCACCGCGTTCCGCAGCGCCGCGAACCACGCCTTCTCCACCAGCCCGATGTAGGTCGACCTCATCCCGCGCGTGACGCCGCGCGCCCACAACGCTTCCACGTCGTTCGGGTTGGCCTTCAGCCGCGCCTCTTCCAGTTGGAACGCCCGCTCGATCAGGCCTTTGATCTGCACCTTGATCTTCGGGTCAATAGGAAATTGCTTGCTGGTGAGAAATCCGTTCTTGGCGTACAGCTCGGTGTCCAACGCGCCAATCCGGTACAGTTCGCGGAACAATACCCCGGACAACAGGTGATTGGTGGTAAACGGGTCGTCCGGGCGCGCCTTTAACGCCAGTTCAAACTCGCGCACCGCATGGTCATATTCCAGGTTGTAGAGGTGTTCGAAGCCGCTGCGGGTGTTGGCGTCGTCAGGCCGGAATTTCAGGTTGGCGATGCCCGAGGGCGCGCTGCCGGCCCGCGCCGCGCCCGCCGTAATCAACAGAATGATGGCGATCCTGCCGAGCTTGCCCCCGATATCACGCGCGCCGCATGGGCGCCAACAAGGTCTCATAGCCGTCGCCATTGCGCAGTTTACCTGATGGTCGCCGCCGGCCAAAGTCGCTAGAACTGGCAACTGACAACTGCTTTTCAACTCGGTACTCCTTTCGACCTCCGCGTAAATTCTGCCTCAGCGCAATTCCCTCCCGTTCGCACCGCTGCCGTAACTCATTGATAAACAGCAGTTTCCTGTCCTGCCACTTTGGTGCGCCAGTTGCCAGCAAATTAATTGGGGATGGAGGATGTGATGTCAGAAGCAGTACACAACGTCGAGCACGAGTATTGGCGCCCACCGGCTCAGCCCGCGCACGCCATGGAAGCGCCGCCCAGCATGCGCGGCCAGTTAACCTGTGATCAGTGCGGCAGCGAATTCCTCATGGGATCCCGGTTCTGCCATGTCTGCGGCTCCGAGCGCGAATCTTTGGCCGACGCCGGCACGGCCCGCCGCTGGGCCCAGATTCTGGATTTCACCCGCATTCGTGAAGGCCTGGGCCTGGCCCTGGGTTCCCTGATCGCCTTCATCGCCGGCATCGGGTGCATCCTGGCCGCCATCGCTACTGGCTTCATGTTTACCGCCGCGACTTTCCAGGACTGGCAGGCCGTCCAGATCTGGCGCATCGAGTGGCTGCTGGCGGGCGCCGCCGCGTTCCTTGCCGGCATCCTGCTCAAGAAAGCCGACGTGCGCTGACCTCGTGAGCTGGTACTTCCAACTCTCACGCTTCTCTCATCCCGTACAGATGATTGATCGGCCCCTTCCCTTTCCCTACCGGGTACGCCCTCGCGATCGCCCGGCGCACATACTGTCCCGCCGCCCGCACTGAATCTTTCAGATCAATTCCGCGTGCCAGGTTGCATGCCAGCGCCGTCGCAAACGCGCAGCCGGTGCCATGGGTTGCGTTCGACACGATCCTCTTCCCCGCAAACTCCATCTGCTTGCGGCCGACGCTCAGCAAATCCACCGGCTCCTTCAGGTGCCCGCCGGTAATGACTACCGCCCGTGCTCCCATGTCATGCAGCTTCGCCGCCGCCTTTTTCATCCCAAACAGGCTTTCTACCTTCATTCCAGTCAGCGCTGCCGCTTCCTCCATGTTCGGGGTCACCACGTCCGCCAGTTGGATCAGCTTGGTCCGCACGACCTCGACTCCCCGCTCATCCAGCAAATCCGTCCCCGACGACGACCGCAAAACCGGGTCCAGCACCACGTTTCGCATCTGGGTGCGTTCCAGAAACTGCGCCACTGCCTCCGCCACCTCCGCTGATCCCAGCATCCCGATCCTGACCGCTGCCATTGCCACATCGAACGCAAGCTCTTCCAGGGTCTCCGCGACCAGCTTCCCCGCCACCGCCTGCACCCGCCGCACTCCCTGGGTGGTCTGCACCGTCAGCGCCGTTATGCACGTCACCCCGTAGCACCCATGGGCGGCAATGGTCTTGATATCGGCCGTGACTCCCGCCCCCGACGACGGGTCGTATCCTGCTATGCTTAGCACCGTTGGCCTCGACTCTGGCATGGCAGGAGTGTACACGAAGGTCCTAGCCCCAACACGCGTATCAAGTTGATACGTTCAAAGAAAGCCTCTAACCGAGGCAACTCCGCCGTCAAATCCGCGCTTCTAAGTGCTAGACAGCAGGAGGAATCAGAGTAGTACCCTCCCCCGGAGTCCTCCTGCGCCCGCCACTTCGTCGTCGCCGCCTTGTCTCAAAAGGAACTTCGAAAGCCGGGATTGCCAGCTCCCCGGGGTTGACATTCCCCCCTAGTCTGCTAGCCTTACACATTCGTTTCTCGGGGGAGGGACGACTATAGAACGCACGAGGTGACAATGCGACGAGTACTGTCCAACATCCTGGTGGTCGTAGTTTTGATCACCGGCCTGGAGGCGGCATCCCGAAACAAGACGCACCCCGAAGAAGAGTACGTTCAGAGTAACACCGCCAACAGACTTCGGCCGAACCCACGGAAGGCCTACCAGAAAGGCACCGCCTCCTGGTACGGACGCCACTTCCACGGTAAGGCTACCGCCAGCGGCGAACCCTTTGATATGTATCAGTTCACCGCGGCTCACCGGCAACTGCCCCTGGGCACCATGGTCCGGGTCACCAACCTGAAAAACGGCGAATCGGTCGTCGTCCGGGTCAATGACCGCGGCCCCCTGCCCAAGTCCCGGATCATCGACCTGTCCTACGGGGCGGCTCGGACGATCGGCCTTAGCGGCCCGGGCTTGGAGCCCGTAAGGCTCGATATTCTTGAGCCAGCGCAGGAAATAGCCCAATCCAGCGCCCTTTTGCCATAAACTTGACGGCATGCCTGACGCCCGTGAGCGCCTGATCGTTGCCCTTGACGTTCCCAATGCCCCCGAGGCACGTAGAATCGTGGCAGCGATCGGCGACTCGGCCCAGATTTATAAGGTAGGCAAGCAGCTATTCACGGCCGAAGGTCCGCAGGTCATCCGCGACTTGGTGGCCTCCGGCCGTGACGTCTTTCTCGACCTCAAGTACCACGACATCCCCAATACCGTTGCCGGCGCCGTCCGCCAGGCTGCCCAGCTCGGCGTTCGCATGCTGACCGTCCATGCCTCCGGCGGGCTCAAGATGCTCCGGGCTGCGGTGGAGGCGGCTGGAGACTCGCGACTCGGGACTCGCAACTCGGGACTCGTCGTCCTCGCCGTAACCGTCCTCACCAGCCTCAACGACGAAGACCTCCGGGAAATCGGCTTTTCGGTCCGCGTGGTTGACCAGGCTCTCCGCCTCGCCGCCCTGGCCCGTACCGCCGGCTGTGGAGGCGTGGTGACCTCGGCCCGCGAAGTCCGCGAGATCCGCCGCGAACTCGGCCCCGGCTTTGTCATTGTTACGCCCGGCATCCGACCCGCCGGAACCGCCCAGCAAGACCAGGAGCGCGCCGCCACCCCCACAGAGGCCATCACCGCCGGCGCCAGCCATATTGTCGTGGGACGACCTATTACGGCCGCTCCGGACCCCGCCGCCGCCGCCCGCCGCATCCTCGACGAAATCACCGCCGCGCGTGCCGTGCTGGCGTAGGGCAAGGCGGAAGGCGTCAGGCTCAAGGCATCGTCGGCGCAGGCCTTAATGGTGAAGGTGCCTGGGGCTGCGTTGTCGCGCTCCATCGCAGCCGCGTGCTCTTCGGCGAGGCGCTCGGCTTCCGTTTCCGGGATTTGGAGTACCTCGAGCAATTCCTTCATCAACGATTTTTCCTGCGCCATGTCAGCAGAGTTGGTGATCTCTTGCGTTTCTTCGTGCAGGCGCTTGAGGTTGGAGCTGGCGATCTGCAGGGCGTAGAGCATGAGGGCGGCGCGCTTGGTGTCCACGGCCTTGTCGGTGAGCAGGCGCATGACCTGGAAGAGGGCGTATTGCAGGCTCATGGCGTCTTCAATCATGCGGAGAGCGTAGTCGGGCTGCTTGGCGTGGGCGGCGTCGTGGAAGACGCAGTAGTTGCGTCCGCGGCGGGCAGGGGCGGCGCAAGGCGAGCCGTTCATCTTGGTGTGCTGGCAGCGGGGAGCCAGGTTGGCGTTAGCAGTGCGATCGGAATTCATGTATACCCCTCCGGGGGGTGCGAGTAGTGGAATCAACGAGTTGCGCACGGTATACCGTGGAATTCTGACGGTAACCGTGGGGGAGCGGGTGGTAAATGGCTGGTGGCTGGCGGCCAGCGATGGATGCGCGACCGACCTGCGGTGGAAGCCACGTTGTCAAAGGGCCGGACACAAAAGTCCCTACATTAAGCGTAGCAAATTGGAAGGGTAAACCCGCCACATATGGCCGCGATATTTCTCAGGCGTTTTCAATAGCTTGCGGGAAAACGTCGGGTTTTGGGGGCTTGACAAGAAAAGCGGCGAATCGGTTGCGGGCTGGTAAGCGGGCAGGCGGCAGTCGTGTCGAGGGCACGTGCCCAAGGAAAACCGCCTCGGCAGCGCCGGGAAAGGCTCGGGCGGGGCGCCGGGCTTTTTTGTTGCGCTGCGCCGCAAGCGGCTGCGCGCATGGGGCGAGGTCCCTCGCTCCGCTCGGGATTTCGGCGCGCGGCTCAGAGGCACCCCAGCAAGCCAAATGCGGGCTTGCCGGGGACCCCGCTCGGACGCCGCGCAACCGCCTCAACCTTCGGCAGAGTGGAAGTGATTTTGTTGCGACCCTTACCCCGGGCTCACGAGCACCCCAACACGCGCAAAAAGCCGCGCGTGTTGGGGACCCCGCGCCCGGGGCTACGTTCTTTCGCCCGCTGCGCGGGCTGGAGTCAAGCGGGGACGACAGTTCATAGCCCGGGATGGATGTAAGTCCCGGGAGGTTTGGCGGAAAAATGTCGGAGTCCCGTAGGGACGGCACGACCCCACATCACCCACCCAAATGAAAAGCGCCCTTCGGGAGCTCCTTCGACTGCGCTCAGGATTTCGGCAGCGGGCTCAGACGCCCGCTAAGCGCCTCAACTTCGGCTTCGCTCAGGGCAGGCTCCGGGTGGGGCACGCGGCTTTTTTTGTTGCGCTGCGCCGCAAGCGGCTGCGCGCATGCCTTCGGCAGAGTGGAAGTGATTTTGTTGCGACTCTTACCCCGGGTTCACACCCGGGGCTACGATCTTTCGCCCGCTGCGCGGGCTGGAGTCCCACGGGGACGACAGTTCATAGCCCGGGACGTAAGTCCCGGGAGGTTTGACGGAAAAATGTCGGAGTCCCGCAGGGACGGCACGAGGCCCTATCGCCCACCCTAATGAAAACCGCCCTTCGGCTTCGCTCAGGGCAGGCTACGGGTGGGGCATCCGGCGGTCAGTTGTGTTGCGCCCCTTTTTATTGCGCTCCGCCGCAAGCGGCTGCGCGCATGCCTTCGGCAGAGTGGAAGTGATTTTGTTGCAAACCTTACCCCGGGTTCACACCCGGGGCTACGTTCTTTCGCCCGCGGCGCGGGCTGGAATTCCGCAGGGACGAGAGTTCATGGCGCTATCGCCCACCCAATGAAAACCGCATTGGGTGGGGCACCCGGCGTTGTTCGATAAATCGCGTGCCGTAAGTTAGCGGCTGGTCCCATCAAGCCACCCGCCGCCAGTTTCGAAATGGGATTGGCGCGTGTGACGTAACTCCGATTCGCTTGCGCCGCGAGCACACATGGCGCATACAATTTTGCTGTCATTCCTTTCAAGCGAAAGCTGGCGAAAGACCCAGGCCCCAATCATTTCTTATGAAAGGATTCCATGTCTGCTCTCAAAATCTCGCGCTTTTTCTGGGTTGTTGCGGTGTTGGTTTGCGCAACCCTCGCCTTCAGTCAAAATGCCGGACAGCAGGCCGGCTCCATCGACAAATTCAAAGCCAACCTCCCATTCGGCTACACCGCCGTGGAGGGCTCGGCCATACACATTGACACGGCCAAAATGTGCTGTGAGGGGTACTTGCCGACAGCCCTGTTCTTCAACAAGTCGGCGCCGTACATCGCGTTCAGCGTGCAGAACATGTATTCTCCCGACCCACTATTTCGGGAACTTCCAATCTTCCAGCTACGCGCCGACGAGGCCATTGTCGTAATCGGCGTGACGCCGCCCGCGGCGAAGTTCTTCAGCTATACACCCTACCTGCTGACGAGAACTTATCCGCCGGAGACCACGCCGAGGCCGATCTTTGCCAGTTTTGGCGACTCGATCAATGTGAGCACCGTCAAGACCCTGGGGCCGGACCCATTCAGTCGCCCGGTGGTGTTGATTTTCACTCCAGACCGGGGCACAGAGGCCCGGGCCCGCGCCGCTCTGCGCAGGGCCGGCTACCCGGACGCGATCATTAACACGCTGCCGTTTCCGGCTCCCATGCTGCAACTGGGGGTAGACGCGGCGGGACAACCGCTGACCAGTGATGTGTTCATCATTGTGAGCCGTATGTCCATGTTCAGCCACCCGGACGCAGGCAAAGCGTACGTTGACGCGATGTCGAATGCTGATGTCAGCAAGCGGCCGCTGCGGGTGTTCCGGGTGACGCCACCGGCGGGCGGGGCGCTCAACCCGTTTCCGGTGCAGCCCCTGCGCATCCGCGGCACCGGACAAAGCGAGATGAATCTGGCGCCTGACCTGGCGCGGCTCCGCCAGGCCATCCTGGATACTTACAAGGACGCGTACAACTTCACCGAATATCACACGAGGTTCGTCGCCTACGACGGTTACGAGTACATCGAGCGGCGCAAGAATACGCTCGGCGACAGCCGTGATTCCCTCTATTTTGGCGCCGGTTACCTGCCCATCTGGGACCTAGGGAATCCCGAGGACGAGTTGACGCTGGGCGAAAACGATTTCCTGGTCGTCTACGGCCCGAAGCATGTTGCTACCGGCAAGGCGACGTACACCAACCTTAACGTCTATGCCAGCGAGAAGGTGATGTTCTCGATGGCCAGTGCTTACTCCGATAGTTTCGACGGCAGCGCCGAGGAGTACCTCAATGATCCTGCCGCCGGCCTGATGTACGTGCACAAATTCGCGTACCCGGGTCACTGTAGTGGCGACCACTGCCTGCCGCTGGAAGTGCCTCCCGATTGCACTCCGTGGTGCGAGACAAAACCGTGCCCGCCCTTTGTCCTCGACTCGAGTACGAAGCTGGGATTGTTCATCCGCAATTACCTGGAACCGCCCACCCGCGTGGGACCGGCAGCCGGCGAACTCCTCTACGATCAGGTGATCAAATTTTCCCCAAAGTAAGCGTCAACTGAGTTCGGGCGAGCGCGCAACACGTGCTCGCCCGTTTATCGATCATTGTTGAGAAATCGCCGAATGAGATGGTCCGCCGCTGGTTATGCCGAGGTGTGATTCAGCAACTCACACCGGACTGTGAACTGGCGTCCCTGCAGAGACTGAAAGTTGAACGCGGAGACAGTCTCAACAGAACGCGCAAAGCAAAAGGCACAGCAGTTTCGCCGTGCCTTTTTGCTTTTGCCGACAGCCGATCGCCGACAGCCGTTTAGCCTTCAGCGAACCGCCTCTTTCGACGTCAGCAAATGGTTCTCCACCGAGAACGCTCCAGCCACGCCGCTGGCGCGGAGGAAGGCCAGTGTGCGGTCGGATTCATTGTCGACCAGGCCGTACAAGCCGACGTGGCCGTTGTCCACCACGATGCGGATGGGCGCCTGCGGATCCATGCCGTAGCGCCACAGACCAGGAGAGCGGTAAATGGCGCGCGCCAGGCGGATGCGCAGCTCGTCGTCATAGAACGACGTCGGAGCAACCTTGATGTTGTCCACCACGCCCTTCACGCCCGGCGTGTTGACCACTGCTTCGATTGCCGACCCGTGCGCAAAGGCATCGTGCACTTCGCCGCCGACGGTGGCCACCCCGTTGGTGACGCCCACGGTCAGAAGATCGAATACGTTGCCGTGGCCGACGCGGTCATAGGCCAGCTTCTTGGCCAGCTTGTCGCGCAGCGCGATGTCGGAGACTTCCGGTCCCGCGACCGTGACCAGGTCGCGCACGCCGGCAACGTGCGCCTGCTTGCGCGCCTTCTTTTCGGCGTCGAGCTTGTGCCTGTAGGAGTCCACCGTGCCCACGAGTGTGACGATGCCGTCCTGCGTGGTGGCGTGGACGTCCTTGAACTCGGATTTCTTCTCCAACTGCGCGGCCAGGCGGGCCTGGATTTCGGCGTCGCGACCGTTCGAGGCCAGGGCGAGCGGGCCCAGGGCCATCGAGGCGGCCAGGAGCAGCGCCGCAAATTTCGTTGTGCGGTACATAGGTCATTCCTCCCAAACGCGGGCGAGGGCGCCCGCGCCACATCTAACTAACCATTTAGTTAATTAGACGCTGGTGCGGGGGAAAAGTTGCGGGGGAGCGGCCGATGATCGACGGTAAAAGCAGATTCCTCGCGGGCTGAAGCCCGCTCGGAATGACAAGCATAAAGGGCTTGCTCGGCGCGGCTGAAGCCGCGCACCTTCAAGGAATGCATTATTTGAAACCAGTTGTGGTCACTATTTGCTCACCAAAACCCAGGGAGGATAATTTCCGGTATCCTGTTCGACCGGAGGTGGTCATGTTCACTCGCCTGATGAGCCGGATTGGGTTGCTGGCGTTGTGCGGCATTGCGCTGCTGGCGGTGGCCGCACCGCCGGCGCCGCAGTACAAAGTGGTGAAGCGCGTCGCGCTCGGCGGTGATGGAGGTTGGGACTACATCACGGTAGACAGCGCGGCGCGGCGCGTGTACGTGTCGCGCGGGACACGCATGATGGTGGTGGACGCGGATTCGGGCGCCCTCGCCGCCGAAATCGCGGACACGCCGGGGGTGCACGGGATCGCGCTGGCGCCGGAGTTGAACAAAGGATTCATCAGCGCGGGACGCGCTAACAATGTCGTCGTGGTTGACTTGAAGACGCTGAAGGCGACGGGCACGGTGGCGGCGGGCGAGAATCCGGATGCCATTCTGTACGAGCCCGGCACCAAGCGCGCCTTCGCATTCAACGGGCGCAGCAAGAACGTGACCGTGATTGACGCCGATTCGCTGAAGGTGCTGGCGACCATCCCGGTTTCGGGCAAACCGGAATTTGCGGCTTACGACAGCCACGGGCAGGTTTTCGTCAACATCGAAGACAAGGGAACGGTGGCGGCGATTGATGCCAAGGCGATGAAAGTCACCAGCGAATGGCCGATGGCGCCGTGCGAGGCGCCGACGGGCCTGGCAATCGATCGCAAGAAGGGGCGGCTGTTTGCCGGGTGCTCGGGCAACAAAGTGATGGCCGTGATGGACGCGAAGAATGGGAAGTTGCTGGCGTCGGTGCCGATCGGCGCCGGCTGCGATGGAACCGAATTCGATGCGTCGAGCGGGCTTGCGTTTGCCGCCAATGGCCGCGATGGGACGGTGACGGTGGTCGGGGAAACCGCGCCGGGAAAATTCGAGGCGGTAGAAACCGTGGCGACGCAGGTGAGCGGGCGGACGATTGCGCTCGACGAGAAGACGCACCAGCTCTTTATTCCCGCGGCCAAGATGCAGCCACCGGCGGCGGCAGGCCAGCGTCCGACGATGGAGCCGGGCAGCTTTGAGCTGGTGGTGGTAGGGCGGTAGTCGCGGTTAGCCACAGAGGGCACGGAGGGGAAAG
>DASWAR010000130.1:0-8555 GCA_036391015.1 Terriglobales bacterium | reverse complement strand
TTACGATTACATCTTCCGCTGGATCAAGAACCCGCGCGTGCGCACCCGCCCCTACTGCGCTTACGAGAAGAAGGACATCGGTCCCGAGGATTACGCCAAGCACAACCTGCCCTACGTCTTCGACTTCGACCACAGCAAGTGCCCCAACGACGGCCACGAACTCCAGGTGGAGCAGATGACCGTAATGCCCAGCCTGCGCCTTGCCGATGACGAGGTCTCCGACATCGCCACCTACCTGCTGGCGCAGAAAAAGCAGGAGCCGTCCTCCTATCCTGACGCCGCCTACATGGACGACCCCAAACTCAAAGCCGAGGGCAAGAAGTGGATTGCACAATTCGGCTGCGCCGGTTGCCACGAAATCTCCGGCTTTGAAGAAGAGGGCCGCATCGGCACCGAGTTAACCCAGGAAGGCAGCAAGCCGATCGAGCGCCTCGATTTTGCGCTGCTCACCAAGGTCGCCGAAGACACCGGCAAGGAGCCCATTACCGACGCCGAGATTCGCGCGCGCCTGCCCGAGGGCCCCGCGCACGGCCCCTGGTACAACAACAAGGGCTTCTTCGAGCACAAGCTCGCCATGCCCAACGTCTACGACCAGGGCATGATCAAGAGCGACACCGAAAAACTTCGCATGCCGGATCCGCACCTCGACAAGGACCAGATCCGCGCCATCACCCCGGTCCTTCTTGGCAGCCAGGAGACTTCCCGTCCCGCGAGCTACCAGTACCGTCCCGAGGATGCCCGTCGCGACATCCAGGAAGGCTGGTGGATCGTGCGCAAATACAACTGCGTCGGCTGCCACCAGTTCACCCCGGGCCAGAAGACGGCGCTCGAAACCGTGCCGCGCTATCAGGAGGCGAAGGAAACGCTGCCGCCCAAGCTGCTCACCGAAGGCGCGCGGGTTGACCCCGAGTGGCTGCTGCGCTTCCTCTCCAATCCTGCGATGGCCTCGAACCCGAACGACCAGCATCGCAACGGGGTGCGTCCCTACCTCGGCGTGCGCATGCCGACGTTTTATTTTTCGGAGAACGAGCTGCGCAAGCTGGTGCGCTTCTTCCAGGCGCAGTCGCAGCAGCCCTTGCCCTACATTCCGCAGAAGCAGGTGCTCCTGACCGCGTCTGAATCCGACATGGCGCGTGCCTTGTTCACCAGCCAGGCCGCGCCTTGCCTCAAGTGCCACGCCACCGGCGACCCGGCGCATGACAAGACCGCCACCGCGCCCAACTTCCTGCTCGCCAAGGAACGCCTCAAGCCCGGATGGACCGAGCGCTGGCTCATGGACCCGGCCAACATCAGCCCCGGCACCGCCATGCCTTCAGGCTTGTTCAAGAAGGAAAACGGGCGCATCGTCTTCTCCGGACCCACCCCGCCGGCGTTGCAAAGTTACCCCGGCGATCAGACCAAGCTGCTGGTTCGCTACATTTTTCAATTGACCCCCGAGGAGCAGCGCCGCCTCTCGGCCAAGTTGCCGCGCGGCGCTCCGGCGAAGAAAACCTCGATGGTGCCCCACGTTTCGCCCGGGGTTGGCGATACGTGGGTCAAGAAACCCAGTTCCAACTCGGGCTCGGCCCAAAACAAGCAGCCTTCAGCCGGTACCGGCGCGGGTGGCTCGCGCTAAAATAGTTGGATTTGTCAGGGACTCAATATCTGAACGGAGAGGCAGTCACATTATGAAAATTAGATCGTCAGTCGTACTGCTCGTGCTTGCCATCCTCGGACTGCTGCTGCTGTCCGCTTGCAGCAAGAAAGAGGAACAGGCCAGCAACAAGGCGGAGGTAAAGCAAGCTCCCGCCGCCGCCCCCGCAACACCGGTTGACCCGGCCACCGCCGCCACCATTACCGGCACCGTCAAATATCCCGGCGCGGCCCCCAAACCCGTCAAGATCGACATGAGCCAGGATCCCGCCTGCAAGGGCGGCGACAACACCGTCGAGACCCTGGTCGTCAACAAGGGCAATCTGGAGAACGCTTTTGTTTACGTCAAGGACGGCCTCGGAAGCCGCACCTTCGACACGCCCAAGGATCCCGTCACGCTCGATCAGAAGGGCTGCCGCTATCACCCCCACGTCGTCGGCATCATGACCGGGCAAACGTTGAAGGTCATCAACAGCGACGACACCACGCACAACATCCACCCCACACCGAAAGACAA
This sequence comes from Terriglobales bacterium, assembly GCA_036391015.1. Taxonomy (GTDB): domain Bacteria; phylum Acidobacteriota; class Terriglobia; order Terriglobales; family Acidobacteriaceae; genus JAIQGF01. The sequence goes on along the minus strand of DASWAR010000130.1, from coordinate 6,406 downwards.
TCGGGAGTGGAACGAGTCGCAACCGCCCAAGGCGGCGGCCATCGAGAAGACTTTCGCCCGCGAAGAAATCATGCTTCCTGTCAAGTGCAACCAGCATCCCTGGATGAAGATGTACGTCAACGTGGTCAAGAGTCCGTACTTCGCGGTCACCGACAAGGATGGCAAGTACACCCTCAAGGGACTGCCGCCGGGCACATACACAATCGCCGTCGTGCATGAGAAACTCGGTACCGCAACCCAGCAGGTGACGGTCGGCGCCAAGGAATCCAAAGCCGCCGACTTCACCATGAAAGCGGCGCAGTAGCTCCTGGTTATCGGTTTTCGGTTCTCGGTTTTCGGTTCAGCCAGGCTGATCGTTAACCGCGGACCGGAAACCGACGACCGACAACCGATAACTTAAATGTCGCTGACCACGCCATTCAATGAGGCGCATCATCGTTTCGCGACCGTGGTCGCCTTCTGCACTTTTCTGCTGATCATCGCCGGCGCCCTGGTCACCAGCAATGACGCCGGACTCGCCGTGCCCGACTGGCCGACCTCGTTCAATCACTGGCCGGTAACCTACGGCTACTTCGCGGTGCCGCTGGTCGGCGGAATCCGCTGGGAACACGGTCATCGCATCATCGCGCAATTCATCGGACTCTTGACCATCGTTCTGGCCGTATGGACCTCGAAGGTGGACCGCCGTCCCTGGATGCGCAAGCTGGGATGGGCCGCGCTCGCCACGGTGATCGCCCAGGGAGTCCTCGGCGGGATTACCGTGCTGCACTTCCTTCCGCCCAGCGTTTCGTCGGCCCACGCCACTCTCGGCCAGACGTTTTTCTGCATCGTGGTTGCCCTCTGGCTGTTCACCGGACGCACCTGGGTTCAGGATCCGCGCATGCAGCTTCCCACCAAGCGGCCCAGCCTGCCCTGGCTGGCGACCGCGTCCGCGGCCTGCGTCTATGTTCAGTTAATTTTGGGAGCCGCTTTCCGTCATCACGGCATCAAATTGCTGCCACACATCATCAGCGCTGCTGTGGTGACTTTCGTCCTGCTGTGGACGGTGGTGCGCGTGCTCAGTGAATATGCGCTGGTGGAACAGCTTCGCCGTCCCGCTCTCATGCTGCTGACTCTCTTGATGGTCCAACTCGCGCTCGGATTTGGCGCCTGGCTGACCCGCGTCGAATGGGGACGCGAGGCGCCCCAGCCTGGAATGGCGATGGTCTACATCACCGTGTCGCACGTTGCCGTGGGCGCGCTCCTGCTGGCGACCACCGTCGTCCTCGCCATCCAGGCATGGCGGCACGTCGCTATTCCAACCGCGGAGCGCATTCCCGCGGGCGCCGCCAAGCCGGTGGCCGTATGAGCGCCGCTACGCCTCCAATCCGCGAAGCTGTGATACAAGATGGGTTGCCCCACCCCTATCGCTCCCGGGTTTGGAGCGATAGGGTGGGGGTTCTCCTCAAGGATTACTCCGAGCTCATCAAGCTGCGCGTCACCAGCCTGATCGTGCTCAGCGCCTGGGCGGGTGCCTACTTTGCCGCGCCGCGCGCCGGGATCGCACAGCTTTCTTGGCCGGTGCTGCACGCGCTTATCGGCATCTCGCTCATCGCCGCCGGTTCCGCCGCGCTCAACGAGGTCTTTGAAAAAGACGTTGATGCCCTCATGCGCCGCACCGCGAACCGCCCGCTGCCCTCCAAGCGCATGGGCCTGGTGCACGCCAGCATGGTGTCTGGAAGTCTGGTCTTCGGCGGTGCGCTGTATCTCGCGCTCTACTGCAACCTGTTGACCGGATGCCTGGCGCTCTCCACCGCCATCGTCTATCTGGCCGCGTACACGCCACTGAAGCGCGTCTCGCCGGTCTGCACCTTCGTCGGCGCTTTTCCCGGCGCCATGCCGCCGCTGCTCGGCTGGACCGCCCTGCGCGGTCGCATCGAAGTTGAAGGCTTGATCCTGTTCGCGATTGTTTTCTTCTGGCAGTTCCCGCACTTCTATTCCATCGCCTGGCTCTACCGCGAGGACTACCAGCGGGCCAGCATCCGCATGCTGCCTGTGGTCGAGGCTACCGGCAAAGCCACCAGCCGCGAGATCGTGCTCTACTCCATCGTGCTTTTGCCCGCCAGCTTCGCGCCCACGCTGCTGCACATGTCGGGCCTGATCTACCTGGCGGGTGCGATCGTGCTGGGCGGAATCTTCCTCTGGTTCGGTATCCGCCTCGCCGCCTTCAAGCAGCCTCTGACCTCGGGCCACTCCAAGCGCCGCGCGCGCCAGCTTCTGCTGGCGACGGTGTTCTACCTGCCGCTGCTGTTCGCGCTGATGATGATGAACTCGCGCTAGCGCTCCACCACCGACAAGTCCTCCCCCTGCTGCGCATCTGCCAACCGGCGCTTTTCCGGTTGACACGGAAATACTATCGTGCTAAGATATGAAATATATCGTGTTACGATATAGATTCAAGAGGAGGATGGCATGGCTGCTGCGTTGATCTTCTGGACCGTACTGGGCGGACTCGTGGGTGGGTTCGCGAAATCAGTGGCGTGGTACGAGCGCGCGCACACCTGGCTGGCGTGCGTGCTGTTTGGCGCTGTCGGTGGGATCGTAGGCGGTGTCTTGCGCAAATCCGCCGGCCCGACCGACGGATTTGATTTGAGCAGCATGGGCCTGGTTATTGTGGCAGCAGCGGCGCTGCTCTGCGTGTACAGCCTGTTCGCGGGGCGCGACCGGGCAGTCGCAACCGCCGGCCACGAACGTCGCGCCGCCTGAAGCGGACCGTTCTGTAAAGGGTCGAAAAGCCCGAGCCGCAATGGCTCGGAAGAAGGGGTGTGCGATCCTGCCCTTCGCGCCTGGATCCTGAGCTCGCGCTGGCCTTGCACGAGCTCAGGCTCTATGCGCCTTTTACCTGAAGGCTGCAGCCTGCTGTTAAAATGGCTTGTGGCCTTGTCTGCCGAATTAGCCCCACAAATTGCCGCTTCCGCGCCTGTCATCCAGGTGGAGAACCTGCGCCATCTCTACGACGGGCGTCCCGCGCTCGACGGCGTCACCTTCGACGTGCGTCCGGCGGAGATCTTCGGCCTGCTCGGCCCCAACGGCAGCGGCAAGACCACGCTGTTCCGCATTCTCTCCACGCTGATGCTTCCGTCCCAGGGCCGCGCGGTCATCATGGGCCACGACGCGGCGAAAGATCCCACGGGACTGCGCCGCCATATCGGCGTCGTATTTCAGGCGCAGAGCATCGACATCAAGCTGAGCGCCGCGGAGAACCTCCGCCACGTCGGACATCTTTACGGATTGCGGGGAGCGCCGCTGAAAGCGCGGATCGCGGAAATGCTAGGGCGAGTCGGGTTGGCCGACCGCGCCAACGACCGCGCCGAAACCTTTTCCGGCGGCATGCAGCGGCGGCTGGAGCTTGCCAAGGGCCTGCTGCATCATCCCTCGGTGCTGCTGCTGGACGAGCCCACCACGGGCCTGGATCCCGGCGCGCGCCGCGACCTCTGGCAGTATCTGCACATCCTGCGCGAGCAGGAGCGCGTCACCGTGATCGTGACCACGCACCTGATGGAAGAGGCCGAGCGCTGCGACCGCCTCGCCATCCTGAGCGAAGGAAAGCTGGTGGCGCTGGGAACGCCCGCGGAATTAAAGCGCGAGATCGGCGGCGACGTCATCCTGCTGGAAGCCACCGACCCGGAATCGCTGGCCCGCCGCATCCACGGGCGCTACCATCTCGACGCCACCGTGATTGCCGGAAAGGTGCGCCTGGAGCGGGAAAGCGGCCATCGCTTCGTCACCGATGTGGTGGAGGCATTTCCCGGCGAGATCCAATCTCTATCGGTGAGCAAGCCGACGCTGGAGGATGTATTCATCCATCGCACCGGGCATCGTTTCTGGACCGAAGACCACAAGTCGGAAGAACAACACGACGCCAAGACCGAGCACTAATTGCTAATTGCTAATTGCTAATTGCTATGGTTTCCCGCACCCAATCCGTTCCCGCACCGCTTGCCGCTCCCGCTGTCGGCGCTCTGATTCCTGCCCTGTCCCTGTGGTGGCGCGAGATCGTCCGCTTCTACCGCCAGCGCTCGCGGGTGGTCGGCGTTATCGCTTCGCCAATCCTGTTCTGGATCGTGATCGGCTCAGGCTTCGGCACGTCGTTCAAGGGCGGCAGCGGCGCGGGCAACCAGCACTATCTCGACTACTTCTTTCCCGGCGCGCTGATCATGATCGTGCTCTTCACCTCGATCTTTACCATGATGTCGGTGATCGAGGACCGCAAGGAAGGGTTCCTGCTGTCGGTGCTGGTTGCGCCGGTGCATCGCTCGGTCATCGTGCTTGGCAAGGTGTTGGGCGGAACGACGCTCGCCACCATCCAGGGGTTGGTGTTTCTCTGCTTCGCGCCCGCGCTCGGCATTCACCTTGGCCTGGCGCAGTTCGGTCTTATCGTGCTCGACGTCTTCCTGGTCTCGTTCGCGCTGACCGCGCTGGGATTCATCATCGCCTGGCCGATGGATTCCTCGCAGGGCTTCCACGCGGTGATCAACCTGTTCCTGATTCCGCTGTGGCTGCTCTCGGGCGCGCTGTTTCCGCTCACCGGCGCTTCCGGCTGGATTCGCCTGCTGATGCGCATCAATCCGCTGACCTACGGAACGGAAGCGCTGCGCGCTCTGCTGTTCCCGGCCAGCGCAATCTTCTCGGTGAGCACTTGCTTGATCGTGCTGGTGGGATTTTCGCTGGTGATGTTCTTCGCGGCGTTCGTGGTCGCCAATCGCCGCACCACCAAGCCCGCGGCTTAGCTGCTACTTCTGCCGCTCGCGCTCCAGGATCGCCTTTTCGGTGAGCACGGCCTGTTCGCGGACGCGATCCGGCATGTTGGGCAGGTTCTTCTGGTAAGCAGTAACCGCGGGCAGATCTTCCTTCCGGCCCACAAGATAGAGCGCGCGCAGCGCTTCCCAAACTTGCTCGGGAGCGGGATCCATCACCGCCAGTTCGGTTCCAGCCTGCACCTGCGCGCCCTGCGCAACGGCGAACGAGCGCACGCGTCCCGCGATCGGCGACCGCACTTCCACGTTGGTTCCACTCACCTCGAGCTTGGCGATGGTTCCGTTCTGGCGGATCGCTTCACCGATCTTGGCGAGGTCGGCGACGCGTCCAGCTTGCGGCGCCGTGACCTTGGCGGGCTGGAGCATTTCCACCAACTGCGGACGTCCGCTGGCATCGCCGAATCGGACGAGTGAGAGCGCGGCGTTGCCGCGGACCATGGGCGATGCGTCGTTCAGCATCGGCAGCAGCGCCTGGTGAAATTCGGGGCGAGTGTTGTCCTGGCCCATAATCCACGCGTCGGTATTGCGGACCTCTTCGACTGGGCTCGTGGCCAGGCGAACTGCGTCGGGATACCAGCGCGCGGCGCCGGCGTCGTGCTTCGCCATGCGCTCGCCGAGTTGGACGAGTGCGTGCTGGATACGGCGAGGCTTCTGCTGGTCGTGGATGTACTCATCGAGCTCGCGGTCGGTGAGTTGGCGCCCGAACCAAGTGCTGTGCCAGAACAGAAACGGCAGCAGCACGATGGCCCACGCGACGACGAAGAACAGGATGCGTGAACGCACCGACATGGTTTTGCGCTCGAAGTTAGGGTCTTTCACGATCGGGGCCGGCAACGGCAAGAAATCCTCACTCCTCAATATCAACGTCGAGCACGCGATCCTGCTCGAGGTAATGCGACATGGCGTACTGCGCCAGCAGGCTGGTCGAGACCAGCACTTCAGCTCCGATCCATTCGCCTTTGGGATGCGGAATATTCGCGGGATGCTTGCAAGCTCCGCTGGAGCCGAATTCGGGGCCGAAGAACGCTGCCTGCTCTTCGCCGAAGTGCTGCAGCGCGTACCAGGCTTCGTGGCCGATGGTTCCGCCGACATCGATCTTGAGCTTCACCACAGGCATACTTACGCGCGGAACAACTGGTACAGCATCAAGTAAATCACAACGCCGGTGATCGAGACGTAAAGCCAGATCGGGTAAGTCCAGCGGGCGATGGCGCGATGGCGCTGGTCGCGGCGGCGCAGGCCGAGCGTGAGCGCGATGATGACCAGAGGCGGAACGGTCGCGGCCAGAATAGTGTGGGTGATCAGGATGGCGAAATAGATCGTGCGCGCAATTCCCTGTCCCTGGAAATGCACGCTGCCAACGTGCGCGTGATAGTACACATACGAAGCAAAGAAGAGCGATGAGGTGACGACAGCGGAAATCATCAGGGCGCGATGCCGGGCGATGTTTCCGCGGCGAATGGAATGGCGCGCCGAGGCGATCAAAACGGCGCTGGTGCCGTTCAGCACGGCGTTAAGAGCTGGTAACGATGAAAAATTTGATATCGTCTCCGTAGTTACTCCTACCCCCCACCCCCGCCCGTACCTGGAATCAACAGTTTACATAAGGG
>DASWAR010000129.1:0-4556 GCA_036391015.1 Terriglobales bacterium | reverse complement strand
TTCTGCTACGGCAACGAAAGCAAGACGCCGCCGGAGATTTTGGCCTACCGTCCGAACCCGAACGGCGGCCCTACGCCGCCGAAGGACTCGCCGGGATGGACCGTGCGGGTGGTGCCGAACAAGTTCCCGGCACTGGGCATCGAGGGCAACCTCAACCGCCGCGCCGAAGGAATGTTTGACCGCATGAACGGCATCGGCGCGCACGAGGTCATTATCGAAACACCGGACCACGCGGCCAGCCTGGCCACGATGAAGGACCGGCGGGTTGAGGACTCGTTGTGGGCGTTCCGCGACCGCATCCTCGACCTCAAGCAGGACAAGCGGTTCAAGTACATCCTGATCTTCAAGAACCACGGCGAGGCGGCTGGGGCGTCGCTGGAGCACCCGCACTCGCAGTTGATCGCGCTGCCGATTCTTCCCAAGCAGGTGGTGGAAGAACTGGAAGGCGCCAAGCAGTACTACATCTACAAGGAACGGTGCGTGTTCTGCGACGTCATCCGCCAGGAACTGGAGAACGGAATCCGCATCGTGGGCGAAAACGAGCAGTTCGTTACGCTGGCGCCCTACGCGCCGCGGTTTCCGTTTGAGACCTGGATCCTGCCCAAGCGGCATGAGTCGGCGTTTGAGAATTCATCGTCGGCGATGTTTGAGCACCTGGCGCGGGCGCTGAAAAGCCTGCTCGCCAAGGCGCACAACGTCCTGGACAATCCGGCGTACAACCTGGTGATCCATACCTCGCCGGTGCAGGACCCGTTCAACGAGCATTATCACTGGCACATTGAATTCATGCCCAAGCTGACCAAGACGGCAGGATTTGAGTGGGGCACGGGGTTTTACATCAATCCGACACCGCCGGAGGAAGCCGCCAAGTTCCTGCGCGAGGCCAGCGTGGAGACGCAACAGCCAGTCCCGGCAGCGGCCGCGCCGGCGACGAAATAGGGTCTTCGGTCGTCAGTCTTCAGTCGTCAGGAAGAACGAAGCGGCTGAATTTGACGCGGCAAAATTGAAAGACGCCCACAGTTTTTCTGTGGGCGTCTTTGATTTTGCTGACGATCACGCCGCGTGCCTGTCTTCGTACTCCTCGTTCCAGGCCATCTGGATGGCTTCGAGTTTGCCTTCGGTGGACTTCTTGGGGTCGTCCACAAAGGTGGGCAGCTCGATAATCATGCGGTGAAGATCGGTGAAGCGCACCTCAAGCGGGTTGATGTCTGGGTAGGTATCGGCCAGCAGCAGGCCGAGGTCTTCGGTGTTGTCCCAGTGAAGGTCAGCAGGCATAGCTCTCCTAATCGGGTGATCTGGTGAAGAGGTGATCTGCAAACCTTCGCGCTTTACAGTTCACCCGATCACCTGATCACCAGATCACCAGATGAATCAGTGTTCTCCGCCCTCGGAGACGTAGTTGCGGTTCCACTCCGGCACGTTGACCACGATCTCGCCGGGCTTGGTGATGACACACTGGCAGCCCAGGCGGGAATTGAGCTGCAGGTCGGCGGCCATGTCGAGGCGGTCGGCCTCGTCGTCGTCCATCTCGCTGAGCAGATCGGCGCCCTTGATCACCTGCACGTGGCAGGTGGTGCAGGCGCAGTTGCCGCCGCAGGCGTGGTCGAGAAACACGTGGTGATTCAGTGCCACGTCGAGCAGCGATTCCGGCCTGCCGTGGTCCTTGTACGGCATCTTGCCCAACTCGAATTCCACCGTCTTGCCTTCCGGCAAGAACGTCACCTTGACGGTGTTTGCGCCCGGTGCGTCCACGGTTGCCGCTCCAGTTCCTTGTGTTTTCTCTTCAGCCATAAATCCTCAATGTCAGTCTCCGCTCTTGATTTCCGCGGGCGCGATAGGATGCGGCGACTCCGGCCCTTCGCCGACGTCCGCGTCGTCCATGGTCTTGCCCTTCAGCGCGGACGAAACCGCCGAATCCATCATCAGTTCCGCCAGACGCATGGTGCCCTGGTTCAGCGCGTCAATGGCGGAGCGCATGGCGTGGTGGTCGTCCTGGTCCATGACCGCGCGCAGCGCCTTCTCCTGCTTGGCGATCTGCTTGCGCTCATCCGATGTAAGCTGGTTCCACGCCGGGCCGGCCTTACCCTTCTGCAGCGCGGTCAGCATGGTGTTGGCCTCGTTGCGCGCCTCGATCACCTGGCGCTGGCGGAAATCTTCCTCCGCGTAATCGAACGACTCCAGGATCATGTTCTCGACCTGGTCGTCGGTGAGGCCATAGCTGGGCTGCACGGAAATTTCCGCTTCCTTGCCGCTGCGCTGCTCGCGCGCGGAGACGTGCAGGATGCCGTTGGCGTCAATCAGGAACCGCACCTCGATGCGCGGCAGGCCCGCCGGCATGGGCGGAATGCCCTTCAAGTCGAAACGAGCGAGCGAGCGGTTGTCCTTGGCCAGTTCGCGCTCGCCCTGCAAGACGTGGATGGCGACGTTGGTCTGCCCCTCCACGCCGGTGGTGAAGTGCTCGGTGGCAGAGGCCGGAATGGTCGAATTGCGATGGATGATCTTCGCCACCACGCCGCCCAGCGCCTCGATCCCCAGGGACAGCGGCGTGACGTCGAGCAGCAGCATGTCCTTGGTGGCTTCCGAGCCGCCACCGAGAATGTTGGCTTGCACGGCGGCGCCGAGCGCGACGACCTCGTCCGGGTTCAGCTCTGAATGCGGCTCGCGCCGGAACAGCCCTTTGACGATGGTGTGCACCCGCGGAATGCGCGTCGAACCGCCCACCAGCGCGACTTCGTTGATCTCTTCCGGCTTGAGCCCGGCGTCCTTGATGGCTTGCTTGACCGGGCCGACGGTGCGCTGGAGAACCGGTTCCATCAGCGCTTCGAATTGCTCGCGCGTGATCTCGCGCTGATACTTCCTGCCCTCGGGGAGGTCAACCTCGATGATCGTTTTGTCGTTGGACGACAGCGCGATCTTGGCGTCAATCACCGCCTTGCGCACCGCCTGAACGACTTCGGCGTTGCGCCGGTAGTCCAACCCCACGTCGCCGCGGATGTCGTCGAGCGCGATGGTGATCAGCAGATTGTCAATGTCGTCGCCGCCGAGGTGCGTGTCGCCGGCGGTCGAAATAACTTCGAAAATGCCGTCGTGCAAACGGAGGATGGAAATGTCGAACGTGCCGCCGCCGAGGTCATACACTGCGACCACGCCGTTGCGCTGCTTGTCGAGCCCATAGGCCAGCGCGGCCGCGGTCGGCTCATTCACCAGGCGCAGAACTTCCAATCCGGCAATGCGGCCGGCGTCCTTGGTCGCCTGGCGCTGCGCGTCGTTGAAGTACGCTGGGACGGTGATGACCGCCTTCTTCACCGGCGCGCCGAAATAGCGCTCGGCGTTGCGCTTAAGCTGGCGCAGGATGAAGGCGGAGATTTCCGGCGGTGTGTAATCCTTGTCGGCGAGCTTGATCCGCAGGACTTCGCCGGGCTGCAGGTCTTCGGCGACGCGGAACGGAAACAGCTTCAACTCATCCTGGATGTCCTCAACCCCGCGGCCCATGAGCCTTTTGATGGAGTACACCGCGCGTTCCGGAGTCTCGATCAGGTACTTGCGCGCGGCATTGCCGACAATAATCTGACCCTTGGGGTCGAGCGCCACCAGAGAAGGGACGAGGTTCGACCCGTCTTCGCCGGGGATGACCTGGGGCTTGCCGTCGGGCCCCAGGAAGGCCACCAGCGAGTTCGTGGTTCCGAGATCGATTCCTACTACGCGTTCTTCAGGCATTTGTAATTGGTAATTTGTAATTGGTAATTTGCTGGTTCAGGGCGGCGCAGCGGAGCTTCCGCGAAAATTGCAAATCACAAATTACAAATTGCAAATTCTTCAATCTTCCAAGGCTTCATTCACGTCCCGCACCAGATTCCGGATATAGCTGCGCCGGTTCAGCAGCCCGACCATCTTGTCGCGCACCGGCTTGCGCTGCGCCTCATCTGCGTCTTCCGGCAGCGCGTCCCACTCGTTCCAGTAGCCGCGCAACTCGTCCATGAGCGCATCGTGCTTGGCCTGGAGGTCGTCGCGCGTGCCTTCCACCTCGCGCAGCAACTCGGGATCGCGCTCGCCCATCTTCTTGTTCATGCGCGCCTCTTCGAGCTGCATGTTCAATTCAAAAACTTCTTCCAGCAGCTCCGGCGGGATCACCTGCTTCTTCTCTTCGCCGGTCTGCCGGGCCTTGTCGGTCGCCGCCTTCGACTGCTCCTCCAACTGCACGCCTTGCAGCTTCAGCAAGTACTGGGTGCGCGTGATGGGGTCGCGCAAGGTGCGATAGGCGTCGTTAAGCTGCGAACTCTTTTCCAGGCTCCAGCTCTGTTCCTGCGCCGAGGCGCGCGCGTAGAGGTCGGGATGCAACTGCCGGCTGAGCTTGTAAAATTCGCTCTCCAGCGCCGCCGTATCGAGATTCAGTTTCCGCGGCAAGCCAAAAAATGTGAAGTAATCCGCCGGCATGGCGGGCTGCAGCTTGCCGCACGAGTCGCAGAAGTGCGCCGCGCGCATGTCCCCGCACGACCAGCAGGCATGCGTGACCGCGCCTTCGTCGAACATCTGCAACGCGGATTCGGGTTTGTTTC
>DASWAR010000128.1:0-3465 GCA_036391015.1 Terriglobales bacterium | reverse complement strand
CAAAGCCAGGTGGGACAGGCCGCGAGCCTAACCCAGGCTCAACAGGCCGCGCTCAGTTCCGCGCGAGCGAACCTGTCTGCGAGCAGGGTGAGAGCGCCAGAGCAATACTAGGCCACATCACGCCTCGGGAGCGGCGTGGTGCGGCGGAGGAAAAGTAGACCGCCGGATCTTAGTTTCACGAAGTGGTTGTCGTAAGTAGCTGCTTCGTGGAACACCGGAGGGATGTACCAGGTGGAGATCTATGGGCGTATACGGCGAGCGGTTTTAGTCGAGGGCAGAAGTCAACGTTCGGTAGCGCGGGAGTTTGGACTGGCCCGCGTGACGGTACGCAAGATGTTGGGTTATTCGATTCCGCCGGGCTACCGGCGGAAAGAGCCAGCGAAGCGGCCCAAGCTGGGACCGTGGGTAGGCGTGATCGACGCGATTCTGGAAGAAGACAAGACCAAACCAGCCAAACAGCGGCATACCGCCAAGCGGATCTTTGATCGCCTGCGGGCGGAGCACGCGTTTACCGGCGGCTACACGATCGTAAAGGACTACGTGCGTGCCGCCTCGCTGCGCCACCGAGAGATGTTCGTTCCGCTGACGCATGCCGCGGGTACGGCGCAGGCCGACTTCGGCGAGGCGCTGGTGATCGTCGGTGGCGAGGAGCGGAAGGCCCACTACTTCGCGATCGACCTACCGCACTCGGATGACTGCTTCGTCATGGCGTTTCCGGCGGAGACGACAGAAGCGTTTCTGGAAGGCCACGTTCAGGCCTTCGCCTACTTCGGCGGCGTTCCCACCTCGATTCTGTACGACAACACTCGGCTGGCGGTGGCGCGGATTCTGGGCGACGGCACCCGGCAGAAGACGCGGGCGTTTTCCGAGTTACAAAGCCACTATCTGTTTGCCGACAAGTTCGGACGTCCGGCGAAGGGCAACGACAAAGGCAAGGTGGAGGGCTTGGTGGGGTACGCACGGCGGAACTTTCTGGTGCCGATTCCGAGGGCGGCCAGTTGGGAGGAGTTGAACCAGCGGTTGCTGGACGCATGCCGGGAGCGGCGAGCGCGGCGGCTACGCGGCCACCAGGAGGCGATTGGAGAACGCTTTGAGCGCGACCGGGCGGCCTTCTTGCCGCTGCCGGTCAGTGAGTACGAAGCCTGCGAGAAGCGCGTGGCGCGAGTGAGTTCGATGTCGCTGGTGCGTTATCGCACCAACGACTACTCGGTGCCAACCGAGTATGGGCATCGCGACGTGCTGGTGAAGGGCTACGTGCATGAGGTGGTCATCGTCTGCGGCAGCCAGATGATTGCCCGCCACCAGCGCAGCTACGAACGCGAAGACATGATCTTCGATCCGCTGCACTATCTCGCCCTGCTGGAGCAGAAGACGCGGGCTCTGGACCAGGCGGCGCCCCTGGCCGGATGGGATCTGCCGGAGTGTTTCGCGCGTCTGCGGCGGCTGTTGGAGGCGCGGCTGAACAAGGGCGGCAAGCGCGAGTACGTGCAGGTGCTGCGTTTGCTGGAGTCGTTCAGCGTTGCCGAAGTCGAGGGGGCCATTGTGGATGCGCTGCGTCTGGGCACGATCAGCTTCGACGCCGTCAAGCATCTGCTGCTGTGCCGCATCGAGCGGCATCCGCCGCGGCTGGACCTGGAGAACTATCCGCATCTGCCACTGGCCGAAGTACAGACCACGCAGGCCGCCGATTACATGGCGCTGCTTTCGGCGCAGCCCGCAAGCTTGGTCGAGGCACCACTGGCCGAGGTGCCGCGATGAGCGGCGAACAGAACACAGCTACGGCGGACACTCCGCAGCTGCTGCTGGAGCATCATCTGAAGCAGTTGCGGCTGCCGACCTTTCTACGCGAGTACGACAAGGTGGCGCGGCAGTGCGCGGCCGAGAGTGCGGACTACCCGCGCTATCTGTTGCGCATGACCGAGCTGGAGTTGCTGGACCGCGAACGGCGGGCGACCGAACGCCGCATTCATCAAGCACGTTTCCCAGTAGTCAAGAGCCTGGACACGTTTGAGTTCATGGCCATGCCGTCGGTGAACAAGGCGCTGGTGCTGGAGCTGGCGCGCTGCGAGTTCCTACTGCGGCGCGAGAACGTGTTGTTGCTGGGCAACTCCGGCACCGGAAAAACGCACCTCGCGCTGGCCCTCGGCCTGTCGGCCTGCCAACGCGGCCATCGCGTGCGTTTCACCACGGCGGCGGCGATGGTGCACGAGCTGCTGGAAGCCAGGGATGAGAAGCGGCTGCTGCGCTTCCAGAAGCAGATGGCCGGCTACGAACTGCTGATCGTCGATGAACTGGGATTCGTGCCGCTGTCGAAGTCCGGCGCCGAACTGCTGTTCGAGGTCTTCAGCCAGCGCTACGAACGTGGTTCAACGCTGGTAACCAGCAATCTTCCGTTCCAGGAATGGACCGAGGTCCTCGGTTCGGAACGGTTGACCGGCGCGCTGCTGGACCGGCTCACCCATCATGTCCATATCCTGGAGATGAACGGCGAGAGCTACCGCCTGAAGCAGAGCAAACGCAAGCGAGGCTCACAGCCGAACTCCTGATCTGCCAACCGCCCGCCCCAACTCCCAGCCGCTACCTGCTGCGGCGAACACGCCTCGGGGAGGAGGACGTCTTCCGCTCCGGCCTAAACGCGCCGCCTTGCAGGCGGCGCAGGCCTCCGCTCCAGACGCCCTCCTCCCCGACAATCCCCGATCTCCTACCTGCTCCTGTGGTCTACTTTTCCTCCGCCCCTGTGGTCTGGTTTTACTCCGCCCTTGACATGCAGAGCATGAAAAACGTTAGAAATGGAACTACGCCGGCAATAATCAGCGCTCCCCACACAGATCCCACACCGCGCACCAGGTAAGTAGGCCAGGTTGGCGATTCCTGTAACCGAACCTCGGGGACTTTTGTGCTGGGATGCACGTCGTTCGTAAGGTTTCCGGCACTTTGCTGAACTCTTTGGATCTTCCGGCTAATTGGCGCAATGGTTTGCCGAATCTTCGAGGTGTACACGGGAAGTTCTTCCGCAAAGGTCATCGCTCTTCCGTAAAGCTCGTGACCCAGCAGCCCGATTAGACCCATGCCTGCGAGCACAACGCCCGCCGCGGCCACACCGCGCGGTAGATGCAGTTTCTCCAGTGTGACTACCACAGGGTCAAACAGGATCGCGAGAAATCCCGCCAGGAGAACCGTGATGCAAATCGAGCTCGCGTAGTAGCCGAACACCGTCAGCAAGCCCGCCACCAAGATGGAGAGCAGAGTTGCGATTCTGCGAAGCAGATTTTCGGATGGTGAGGTCAAAGACGGAAGCGCCATTTCCGCCACGCGCCCCTGACTTTGTTCGGCAACCGCGCTCGTATTCGTAACCTGATCAGACATACATTTTCTACGGCTGAAACTTGCTGGACTGGCCTCAGACTTGGCAAATCGGCCCAGCCTTGCTTCGGGCTAAAGCTTCTTGAGCCACGGTTGGTGAAG
>DASWAR010000127.1:0-3520 GCA_036391015.1 Terriglobales bacterium | reverse complement strand
CCCAGATGGCCGGGCTTGCGTATCACAACTTCATTTCGGCAGCGACCGGTATCGCGCTCGCCATTGCCTTTATTCGCGGTATCGCGCGCCGGCAGATGGAGACGATCGGGACTTTCTGGGTGGACATGGTGCGCGGTTGCCTATGGGTGCTGCTGCCGTTCTGCGTGGTGGGCGCGCTGGCTCTTGTTTCGCAGGGAGTGGTGCAGAACCTGAAGCCATACGACACCGTCAAGCTTGTCGAGCCACAACAGGTGCAGAAGGTGGACGCGAATGGAAAGCCGGTGGTCGGCCCGGACGGCAAGCCCGTCATGGAGACAGTTACCGAGCAAACCATCGCACAGGGTCCGGTGGCTTCGCGGGAAATCATCAAGGAATTCGGCACCAATGGTGGCGGCTTCTTCAATGCGAACAGTGCACACCCGTTCGAGAACCCAACCCCACTTTCCAATCTGATTGAGCTGTTCTCGATTTTCGCGGTTTCGGCTGGACTCACCTATACCCTTGGTCGCATGACCAATTCACAGCGCCACGGCTGGGCCGTGTGGGCTGCGATGGCAATTCTGTTCCTCGCCGGCGTCACAACAGCCTACTGGGCGGAGACGCGCGGAAACCCGCTGCTCGCTGGTGTGGACCAACGTGTCAGCGCGCTGCAGCCAGGCGGCAACATGGAGGGGAAAGAGGTTCGCTTCGGAATGGCTGCCTCGACCCTGTTCGCCACCGTCACCACCGACGCCAGCTGCGGCGCGATCAATGGCTGGCACGATTCTTTCACCCCGCTGGGCGGGATGGTGCCGCTGGTCAACATCATGTTGAGCGAAGTCATCTTCGGCGGTGTGGGCTCTGGGATGTACGGCATGCTGATCTACATTGTGCTCGCCGTATTCATCGCCGGCCTGATGGTCGGCCGAACGCCGGAGTACCTGGGCAAGAAAATCGAAGGCTACGACGTGAAGATGGCCATGCTCGTTGTGCTGGTGTTCCCGCTGGTCATCCTGGTGTTCACGGCGATTTCGGCGGTGAAGCCGTTCGGCACATCGAGCATCCTGAATGCCGGGCCGCACGGGCTGTCCGAGATTCTCTACTCATTCACATCGCAAGCCGGCAACAACGGCTCAGCCTTCGCGGGACTCACCACGAATACCCCCTGGTACAACACCGCAGGCGCATTCACCATGTTGATTGGGCGTTTCCTGATGATCATCCCCATGCTGGCGATCGCCGGCAATCTGGCGCGCAAGAAGTACGTGCCACCTTCCCTGGGCACGTTCCCGGTTACGACGCCGCTGTTCACCGTACTTCTGATTGGTGTGATCATCATCGTCGGCGCGCTCACGTTTTTCCCGGCTCTGAGCCTGGGGCCGATTCTGGAGCACCTGCTGATGGGCGCCGGCAAGACCTTCTGAGGATTCTCTTATGGCAGTGAGACAAAAAGCGATTTGGGAATGGAAGATCGTGCGACGCGCGATCTGGGACGCACTTCTGAAGCTGAACCCACGCAAAATGATGGGCAATCCCGTCATGTTCGTGGTGGAGGTCGGGAGCGTGATCACCACCGTGCTGCTGTTCCGCGGTGGCGCAGCCTTCAAATTCAATCTGCAAATCACGCTCTGGCTATGGTTCACCGTGCTGTTCGCCAATTTTGCCGAGGCCATGGCGGAAGGACGCGGCAAGGCGCAGGCGGACACGCTGCGCAAGGCCAGGGCGGAAACCATCGCCAACCGACTTCTCGCCAATGGGCAGATGGAAAAAGTACCCAGTTCCAATCTGCGCGCCGGGGATATGGTCGTCGTTTCCGCCGGCGAGTTCATCCCGTCGGACGGTGAGATCACCGAGGGCGTGGCTTCGGTGGACGAATCGGCGATCACCGGCGAGTCCGCTCCCGTGATCCGCGAGGCGGGCGGCGATCGCTCGGCGGTGACCGGCGGCACGCGCGTCCTGTCCGATCAGATCAAGGTGAAGATCACTTCCAATCCCGGCGAAACTTTCCTCGATCGCATGATCGCGCTGGTGGAAGGGGCCGAGCGGAAAAAGACCCCCAACGAGATTGCGTTGAACATTCTGCTAGCGGGACTGACGATGATTTTTCTGCTCGCGGTCGTCACCCTGCAGCCGTTCGCGATTTATTCCGGCTCGCCACAAACCGTGTTTGTGCTGGTATCGCTGCTGGTATGCCTGATTCCGACCACCATCGGCGGCCTGCTGTCGGCGATCGGCATTGCCGGCATGGACCGGCTGATTCAGCACAACGTGCTTGCCATGTCCGGGCGAGCGGTAGAGGCCGCGGGCGATGTGAACACGCTGCTGCTCGACAAGACGGGAACTATCACCCTGGGCAATCGCCAGGCGTCGCGGTTCATTCCCGCGCCCGGTGTCACCGAGCAGGAACTCGCGGATGCGGCACAGCTCTCGTCGCTCGCCGATGAGACTCCGGAAGGCCGCTCGATTGTCGTACTGGCCAAGGAGAACTACGGCCTGCGCGGACGCGAGCTGGGAAAGCACGAAGCCCAGTTCGTGCCTTTCTCCGCACAGACGCGCATGTCGGGCGTGAACATGCATGGCTTTGAAATCCGCAAGGGCGCGGTGGACGCGATCGGCAAGTACGTCTCGCAGAACGGGCGCGACTTCCCGGTTCAGGTGCAGGCCAGCGTGGAGCAGATTGCCCGCGCCGGCAGCACACCCCTGGTGGTGGCGGAGAAAAACCGCGGCGCGCTGGGAGTGATCGAGCTGAAAGACATCGTCAAGGGAGGCATGAAGGAGCGCTTTGACCAGCTTCGCGCCATCGGCATCCGCACCGTCATGATCACCGGTGACAATCCGCTGACCGCCGCCGCCATCGCGCGCGAAGCGGGAGTCGACGACTTCCTGGCGCAGGCGACTCCCAAAGACAAGATGGACCTGATCAAGCGCGAGCAGGCCAGCGGCAAGCTGGTGGCGATGACCGGCGATGGCACCAACGACGCGCCGGCGCTGGCTCAGGCCGATGTCGGCGTCGCCATGAACACCGGCACGCAGGCGGCAAAAGAGGCCGGCAACATGGTGGACCTGGACTCCAATCCCACCAAGCTGATCGAGATTGTGAAAATCGGCAAGCAGCTTCTGATGACGCGCGGTGCGCTCACCACGTTTTCCATTGCGAACGATGTGGCCAAGTACTTCGCCATCATTCCGGCGATGTTCGCCGCCACGTTCCCGGTGCTGAACGCGCTCAACATCATGCACCTGCAAACCTCGCAGTCGGCGGTGCTTTCGGCCGTCATCTTCAACGCGCTCATCATCGTTGCGCTGATTCCGCTGGCGCTGCGTGGCGTGAAATACCGCCCGATGGCCGCCGCGGCGCTGTTGCGGCGCAATCTCTGGATCTACGGCGTAGGCGGCATCCTGATTCCGTTCGTCGGGATCAAGCTGATCGACATGCTGATCACCAGCGCCCATCTTGCATAGGAAATGGACATGAAGAAAAATTTGATCACGGCTGTTCTGATGACCGTCGCAACCACCATTCTGCTCGGCATCATTTACC
>DASWAR010000126.1:0-4287 GCA_036391015.1 Terriglobales bacterium | reverse complement strand
CGCCAGCTGAAAAAGCAAAATCCTGGAGCGGGATAGCTGGGACTGCCAGCACTGTGGCCGGCGAGATCAACTTCAGATCCATCACCTGGTTCGGAGGAGCCAGTCGGGAGCGGATTGCGAAGAGAACCTCATCGTCCTCTCCGGAAACTTGACCTCGGGACGCTTCCGTTTGCTTTGCTTCAGGTCGCTGGGACGAGTTGCATCCCGAGGCTGAGGGCCTTGCGCTGAAGTGCGGCGAGTTCGCGTTCCTCTCTCCTGCGCTCGAAGTCCTTGGTACCGCGGTCTACCCATGCTTAGAAAAACTCAATCGCTCCAAGGCGGGTGCGGTGGTCAGGCTCGGGCGCCGTACAGACGATCGAGCCATCTTTACTCAGCATCGAGCGTGTCTTGGTGGCATCCATCGCCTCGCTGAGGCGGTGCAGCGCATGCTCCACCTTGCTGTCCAGCATGGCGGCGATCATGTGCTGGACAGTGGGAGTCTGTAAGTTTGCGTGTGCCTGTACCGCCAATTGTCGGGGATCGCCCTTGTAGCCCGCTGCTCGGGCTGCGGTGACGCCGTTGCCGTTTGCGCCCTTGGGGTCGGCGTAAGCGATGGCGAATTGGGCTTGTTTGATGGTGGGGTTGCGGCGCAGCCTCTGAGATGAGCCGTCAGTTTTCTTGGACACCTTCCCTCCAGCTAATACGCGGTCGCCAAGCGAACCCACGTGGCACTGAGTAGCTCGCCGGTACGTGACACGAGCGGGTCTCCCGAAGGACCGCCGGGCACACAACGACCGCAAATTTTTTATTGAAAGACTGGGCGAAACGCCCTAAGACCTGCGGGTGACAACCCGCAACCTGCATGACGCCACGGCGAATCGTCACCGTGACAATTCTATTCTGCCTGAGTTTGATCATGAACACCAGAAAATCTTGAAGCCGGCACCAGCTCGACCAATCGCTGTTACTACGTGGCCACTACTGGTCGAGGTAGTCCTGTTTCGTGCTGCATATTAGGTTTTATTAGGTTTTCGGCGGCGATGTAGTCGTTGCCGCACACCGGCTATACCGGGCCTTACAAAGGTTTTATTTCCTTTAGCCGAGATTGGTGACGAAATGGAACTAGATCGGTCTAAGGATACGTATGTAACGGGGACGGGCAGAGGTGTGCCCATACTGGGAATGCGGGTAGACGGCAGGGTGCGGAAGGGCTTGTATACTGAAGTTTTGCAATTCAGCCATCAGGGCTTCAGGTAAGACCGAGGAGAATTCATATGAAAAGAGCAGGACGAGCGGGAAGGTTCGTTCTGGCAGTGGTCATGCTCGCGGCGATGAGCGCGTCGCCGATGTGGGCACAAGCCGCGAGCGAGAAGTTCCCTACTATCAAGTATGAGAAATACAAACTGCCGAACGGGCTGGAAGTGATTCTGAGCGAAGATCACCGGCTGCCGCTGGTGGCGGTGGACCTGTGGTACCACGTCGGGCCGGCGAACGAGCGAGCGGGGCGGACGGGATTCGCGCACCTGTTCGAGCACATGATGTTCCAGGGATCGAAGCACGTGAAGGCGAACGAGCACTTCCGGCTGCTGGAAGGGGCGGGCGCGAGCGACATCAACGGGACGACGGAATTCGACCGCACGAATTACTTCGAGACGCTGCCGGCCAACCAGTTGGAACTGGGGTTGTGGCTGGAAAGCGACCGCATGGGGTGGCTGCTGGACAACGTGAACGGGCGCAACCTGGCGAACCAGCGGGACGTGGTGCGCAACGAGCGCCGGGAGGGCGAGAGCCAGCCCTACTACCTGGCGGAAGAAGGGCTGATCCACGAGATGTTCCCGAAAAACCATCCTTACTATGCGTACGTGATTGGGTCGCACGCGGACATTGAGGCGGCGGAGCTGAACGACGTGCGCGATTTCTTCAAGACGTATTACGCGCCGAACAACGCCAGCGTGGCGATCGTAGGGGACTTCGATCCGAAGACGATCAAGGCGCTGGTGGAGAAATATTTCGGGCCGATCCCGGCGGGGCCTCCGGTGCCGAAGATTGACGCGGTGACGCCGCCCATCACGAAAGAACGGCGGGCGGTGATCACCGACAAGGTGCAGTTGCCGCGGGTGTACATGGGATGGCTGACGCCGGCGTATTTCAAGCCGGGGGACGCCGACGCCGACCTGCTGGCGCTGGCGCTGGGCGGCGGCAAGGCGAGCCGCTTGTACAAGAAGCTGGTGTACCAGAAGCAGATCGCGCAGGACGTGAAGGCGGAACAAAACTCGGCGATGCTGGGGTCGATATTCGAGATCACGGCGACGGCGAAGCCGGGAGTGAAGCCGGAAGAGCTGGAAAAGGCGATCGAGGAAGAGCTGGCGGCGGTGCAGAAGGACGGGATCACGCAGGCGGAGCTGGAGCGGGCGCGCAACACCATCGAGACGCGCAAGATCCAGGGTCTGCAGCGGCTGGGCGGGTTTGGCGGCAAGGCCGACATGCTCGACCTGTACAACCACTACACCGGTGATCCGGGCTACCTGCCGAAGGACCTGGCGCGGTACCAGGACGCGACAGCGGAGTCGGTGAAGAAGCTGGCGCAAGGACTAACGGCGAATTCGCGCGCGGTGGTGTACGGCGTGCCGGGCGAAAAGGTGATTAACGAGGCGCCGAAGCGTCCACAGCCGGAATCGGCCGAAGCGTTGCCGGGCGGGCCGGGGAACGATGCGTGGCGGGCAGCGCCTCCGAAGCCGGGGAAGATGGCGGCGCCGCTGCTGCCGGTGCCGACCGAGTTCAAGCTGGCCAATGGAATGCCGGTGTACCTGGTGGAGCAGCACGCACTGCCGGTGTTGACGGCGCAAGTGACGGTGCTGCGCGGGAGCGAGGCGAATCCGGTGGACAGGCCGGGACTGGCGTCGTTCACCGCGATGATGCTGAACGAGGGGACGGAAAAACGGACATCGCCGCAACTGGCGGATGATATCGCGCAGATCGGGGCGACGGTCGCCGCGAATTCGACGGCGGACGCGACCCAGGTGAGCGCCGGAGCGCTGACCAAGAACGCGGACAAGCTGTTCGACCTGCTGGCGGACGTGGCGATCCATCCGGCGTTTCGCGAGGAAGAGATCGAGCGGGTGAGGAAACGCCGGCTGACCACGCTGATCCAGCAAAACGACCAGCCGCAAGTGGTGGCGCAGCGGGTACTGCTGCACGAGGTGTACGGAGGCAAGAGCCCGTACGGGTACCTGGAAACGGGCACACCGGGTTCGACAAAAGAAACCACGCGCGGAGACCTGGTGAAGTTTTACCGGGGCGGGTTCGCACCGCAGGACTCGGCGCTGGTGGTGGCCGGGGACGTCACGGAGGCGCACCTGAAGGCGCTGGCGGAGAAATATTTCGGGGGATGGACGGGCCAGGCCACGATATCGCGGGCGCCGCAGGTGGAAAACACGCTGAAGCGGCGGATCGTAATCGTGGACAAGCCGAACGCGCCGCAGAGCGCGCTGCGAATCGGGCACGTCGGATTGCAGCGCAACAGCCCGGACTACGCGCCGGTGCTGGTGATGAACGACATCCTGGGCGGCCTGTTCTCCAGCCGGATCAACCTGAACCTGCGCGAGGCGCACGGGTACACGTATGGCGCGTTCTCGTTCTTCCAGTTCCGGCGCGGGACGGGGCCGTTCATTATCGGAAGCATGATCAGGACGGACGTGACGGCGCCGGCGGTGAAGGAAGTGTTCAATGAAGTGGAGAAGATACGCGCGGGGCAGGTGACACCGGAAGAGCTGGCGATGGCGAAGGAGTCGAATGTGCGCGGGCTGACCGCGGATTTCGAGACCACGAGCCAGACGGCGCGCTCGATGTCGAACCTGTTCGTCTACAGCCTGCCAGCGGACTACTACCGCACGCTGCCGACCAAGATCGAGGGAGTGACGGCGACGGATGTGCACCGAATGGCAGAAAAGTACGTCTCGCCGGACAGGATGGTGGTGGTGGTTGCCGGAGACCGCGCCAAGATCGAGCCCGATCTGAAGAAGCTGGATCTGGGCACGGTGGAGGCGCAGGACACGGAAGGCAAGCCCATCGCGGGAGGACAGCAGTAGGCAGGAGTTAGGAGTTAGGAGTTAGCGAAAAAGCCCGGCCGATAGCGGCCGGGCGTTTTCTTCCCCACACAAAAACTGTTGTCAGTTGCCAGTTCTCAGAATCTTCCCGGCACTGAAGTGCCGGGCTACTGTCAACCGCGCCGACGGCGCTGTGCTGTCAACCGCGCTTACGGCGCTGTACTGTCAACCGAGCCTACGGCGCTGTGCTCGTGCAAACGCG
>DASWAR010000125.1:0-5720 GCA_036391015.1 Terriglobales bacterium | reverse complement strand
GCGAGACCACCGGCACGCGCACCCAGTGGCACGGCGTGTACACCGAGACCATGAGCAACGGCGAAAAACTCTACTACCAGCACCACGGCGGAGGCGTGCTGAATAACGGCACTTTCACCTCCGGCGAAGATGCCTGGGAGGTCAACGGCGGCACGGGCAGTTACAAGGCGTACAGGGGCAAGGGAATCTGCAAACTCCATCCGCAACCTGACGGCACGTTTCTCGATGACTGCAGCGGCGAGTACACGGCGCCGAAGTAGTTCCAGTTTCAAGCTCGAGTTTCAGCCAGGGAACGCCGCGGTTAGAAACGCGGAAGGATGGCGGGGACGCGCCGCTTGTAGTCACGGTAGGACTGGCCAAAGCGCGATTCCAATTCCCGTTCTTCGGCGGTGATCATCAGCCCGCCGGTGATCACGGCAAAGACGAGCAGCGCGTACATCACTGCCAGTCCTGTCCCCAAGGCCCAGCCGAGCAATTCGCACAAATGGCCAAGGTAGTAGGGATGGCGGACGCGCGCGCGTATGCCGGAGGTGTGCAGCCGTTGTTCGTGGCGATGGGGCTCGAGTTCGGAGCGGCCGAGGACCTGGTCGGTGCTGAAATCATGGCGCGCGCGGCTGTAGATAACAATTCCCGTCAGGATCAGCCCCGCGGCGGGAATCCACGCCCACCCTGCCCGGTAAAGCGCCACCGTCCTCCACGGCCAGGTGATCGCGCCGGCGACCAGCCACAACAACACCCACAGCGGCCCCACCATGCCGAGTCGGACCCGGCGAGCGCGCCAGAAATCAATGTGCGGGTGGACCAGCAGCCAGTAGCAAGGAATTGTCGCGTAGATGATGGCGATCGCCCACGCGACGGTGTGGAGAATGGACATTCCGCGAATCAACGACACCCAGGATTAGCCACGGATCACGACGGATACACACGGATCTGAATTTTTGATTTCTTATCCGCGTGCATCCGCGGAAATCCGTGGCTGATTTGTCGTCGCGCTTTCCGCCAGCCTTGGGATCTACCGCCCGCGTACCACGAACTTGGCCGAGCCCATGTTCTCGAAGCGATCGTAGACGCGCACCACCACCACATGCTCCTGCGCCGGCCCGGTCGAGGCCGCCCCGTCCCCACCTCCGGCAACGCGGCGGCCCGGCTTCGGTCGCACCGGTTCTGCGCCCGCGCTCTCCGCGGCGGTTTTCGCTGGGTCGCCGGGAAGCGCGGCCAGAAAATCATAGTTCTCGATGCGGTAATCGGAGAGCCGGCCGACGGGTTCCACATACTGCCATTCGCCGGCGTCGATCGAGTATTCCGCGCGCTTGATGGTCGAAAAGCCGTCCATGGCGCGGAAGGTGATGTGCAGTGCATGGTTGTCGAAGGCGGCGTTCAGGTTCGCCACCTGCGGCGGCGTGGTGTCAATCTCGAAGCGCTGGCTTTCCTTCGCCGAGTTCAGCGCCTCTTCCGGCGAGTGCGAAGGCGAATCGGAAGCGATCACGCGGATGGTGTAGCCGCCGTCGGGCAGCAACGCGGCGTCAAAGGAATAGAACTTGTCGGTGATGTTGTCCTTCAGCAGCTTCCACTGGGTTTCGTTGTCGCCGCGATAGGAGATGGAATAGACCATCTCGTCGTCGTTCTCGTCGTGGGCGGTCCAGCGCACGGCCATGGATCCGCGGTCGCGCACCGCCGGCGCCGGCGCCTCGAATCGCGGCGCGGGATTGCTGCCGACGGTAACATTTTCGACGCTCGGCTTGGACAACGGCTGGAAGCGCGCGCCCGTTTGCACGTACACCTCGTCAATCACCGGCGCCACGTTCTTGGGCAGGTAATTGATGAGCACGCTGCTGATGAAGGGGTTGGGCTTGCCCGGGTGCAGCACCGCCTTCCACTGCACGAACCGCGCCGGCGGGACGTCGAGCGTGGCGCCCGCCGCGAAATCGATTTTCTTCCACGGGCTCCAATTGCGGTCGGGATTGTCCACGTTTCCGCTGCGGGCGTAAACGTCGAAGGCGCCGCTGCCGCGCACTTCGGCGCGTCCCCAGAGCGAGAAGTTGCGGCCATCGAAGACGTCGCTCTCGTAGGTGCCATCGGCGTCGGGCGCCGCGCCCAGAGTAAAGATCTTTCCCAGATTGCTGGTGGCCGCATACACCCCGCCGTTCGGCGCCTGCGCCAGCGCTGTCACCTGGGTGGCGCTGGCCTTCACCAGGTCGGTGAAGCTGCCCGCATCGCGGATGACGTACACGCGTCCCTTGTTGCCGGTGCCGGCGAGCAACTGCCCGCGCTGATCGAAGGCGAGCGAATAGACCACGTCTTCCCGCGAACTCCAGATGCGGCGCGGCGAGCCGTCGGGCGCGATCTGGTAGACCTCGGACCCGCCGGTTGCCCCGAATGCCGGAAACGGAATGGCCATCGGCGCCGGTGCAACCTGCATCGCGCCCGCGGGCGCGCCGGTGGTAACCGTGATGGTGGGCGCTGCTGGTTGTCCGGCTATAACTTGGGGCGGCGCGGTTCCCACGCGTTTTTCTCCGACACCTGCGGCAAAGATGTTGCCGGCCTGGTCGATGGCCAGCGCGGTAATCTCTTTTTTCGGCGCGCTATAGAGAACGAACGCCTCGCCCGACGGCGAGATGCGGTAGACCAGCCCGCTTCCGTCGGAGCCGGCAATCAGGTTGCCGCGCGGATCGAAATGCAGGACGCGGATGTGGGCTTCGTCGCTTTTGAAAAACAGCGAATGCTCGCCCGTTTTCTCGACCCGGAAAATCTGCCCCTGGTCACCGGTGGCGACATAGATCCGCCCCTGCGCGTCCTGGGCCAGGTCCCAGATGTACTTGGTTTTCGGATCGAAAAAGACCGAGGAGGTATAACTTGCGTCCACCGGAAGTTTCGCTGCCTGCTGCGGCGCGGCGTTAGCGTTCCGTTCCGGCGTCGCTTTGACGCCCGGCGCTGCGCCGTGCACGATCTTGTATACCTTCCCGTCGGGCGAGGTAGCGGCGTAAATCGCTCCGCTGGCATCCACCACCAGCGACTGCACCTGCAATTCCTGCGGCTGAAAGATGATGCTGGCCTGGCCGGAGGGCGTCACCCGATACACCCGAGCGGGCGCGCCCGCAGCCGCGTAGATGTTGCCCTGCGCGTCTCCGGCGATCGCCCACACATAGGTTGACGGCGTGGTGAAAATCGGCTTCAGCGAGGGCGCCAGCTCCAGGCCGCCTTCGCTACGCATGGCAACTCCCTTCGCCGTGCCCTTCTCCAGATCATCAAACTTGCTTTGTTCCCAGGTGCGGGTGCCTTCGGCCAACACAAGGATGGAGAGAAGAAGTAAAGAGAGTGGCAAGTACAGCTTTCGCATCATGAATCCTAAGTGGGAATTGGCAACAGCGTAACACAGAAGGCACAAGGCTCAAGGCCGGAGCCGAACCTGCTTACGCGCTGAGCGCCGTGCGCCGTGTGCCTTGCTCCTTGTGCCTGAAAGCGAAAAGCCCCCGCACTCGCGCGGGGGCTTTCGGGGAAGGTACACCTCTCAAGCATCGTAAACCGGGGCCTGGTCTTCTTCCTGGAACTGGGAGCTTTTCAGAACGATTTCCGCCGCTTCCAGCATCGTCAGCAACGACTCGCGATCAGTGTTGAGGCCGCTGCTCAGGCAGGTGCGGTCGAGATTCAATTCGCCCAGGATGGACGAGCCCTCATCGCCGGTCGCGTCTGGTTCTGCCGGCGGCTCCGGGATGCCGAGGTCGGGCATCATCCAGGCGCCGACCAGCACATGCAAATGCCGGGTGCAGCAAACGTGGCAAATGCCCGGCTGTTCGGCAAGCTTGTCGTTCCACTTGAGAATGTCAATGTGGTGCGCGCGGGGTTGGTCACTCACCAGGAGCCACTGGCTGTGATCGCGCTCCTGCATCCCGCAGACTTCGCATTTATAATTTTGCACCCGGCTCATAGGAGCCTCCTAGGCCAAACCTGAGCATTAGACGGCCACGCAGGCTGCCTGTTTGTCTTTCAAAACCCGAAACGTACAATTTTGTCGCTCCCGGGGTTCCTTTTCGTGCCCTGCTGCCGGCGTGTGATTGCTCGTCGCGATCGGTTCAACCCTTCCGGCGATCTCCTGCAGCGCCGCCTGATTCCGCAACACCAGCGTCGCGCCGCGAACTTCGATCAGCTTCTGCTTCTTGAATCGCGCTATCGCACGGGTCACGGTCTCGCGAGTGGTGCCGATCATCTGCGCAATCTCTTCATGGGTCAACGTGAGTTTGAATCCCGGCGTCCCGTTGGTAACGTTACCTTCGGCGTGATCTTCGCACCAGCCGAGCAGCAGGCTTGCCAGCCTCCAGTCGGCCGAGCGCGACAGGCCCACCCAGCGCAGTTCGCGGCAGGCGTTGTTGTATTGCCGGCTGATCTGGTTGGCGGCGGCCAGGCAGGCTTCCGAGTCCTCGCGGATGAAGCGGAGAAAATCGTCATGGCGGATGAAGTTCACCTGGCACGGGCTCAGGGTCTCCACCGTCGCTTCGTAGCCCTGGTTCATGACGCACGCGCTCAGGCCCAGGACCTCTCCCGGACCGGCAATCTTCAGGATCAGCGTCCGGCCGTCCGGCGAAACCACCGACAGCTTTGCCTCGCCGCGGCAGATCATGTACACCCCCCGCGGCGCCTGTCCTTCCACGAACAGCACAGCGCCCTGCGGGTACGCGGTCACGAATGAAATTGCCTCCAGCTTCTTCAGCGTCGCCGGCGGCAGTTGGCAGAAGAACCCGGCAGAGTGAGCGCCACAGTGATCACAGGATTCGCTCGGTTGAAGGTTGTACGGAGTGCGGTAGGTAGACATTGCATCCTTCCTCGGAGGCTTGCGTGCCTCCTCGAAACCTTCGAGACCTGCTTCCGAGGAATACAAAAGCACGACCGCGGCCAAACCGCCCAGCCGCTGATGTCCAAACGGATGTCTTTAGAATCAACGAGTTGCAAAAGACATGCCAGGGGAGGTGTGCGCGGCATCACACGTTGCTGTGAGCGTACGCGCACACCGGCAGCGCTTTATGGGTGAAATAGCGCAGGGGGCGAGTTCTGACTTGCGAGTCGCGAGTTGCGAGTGGTAGCCGTAAAGACTGCCTGGCGCCTGGCGCCTGAAGCTTACAAGCCTACTTCACATTGACGGTGATGATCTGTGCGCCCGAGACCACGTAGTCCAGCGGCGTCGAGGATTCGTTCACCGACGACTCGCCCACCACCACCATGTCCTGCGTGCCGCGCATACCTTCCATCACGGTCATCACCGACAGCGGCATGGTGGGCATGACTTTGTCTTCCACCATGGCCTGCGGGTTGGCCTCCAGCAGCGAGACGTACAGCCGGTCGTTGGAGTGTTCCTTGTTGAGCAGGGCGATGGTGGACGCCAGGTCCATGCGGCGGCCGAATGCGACGCCGATGTTGCGCATGCGGTCCAGCGTATTGCCGTCGCTGATCAGGATGCGCAGCGTTCCTTTGGGGGTTGAGGTCGGGATCTTCACCCGAATCTGGCGCACGATGCGCTCACCGCGATAAGGACGAAGCACGGATTCGACTACGATCTCGTCACCCGGCCGCGCCTCGGTCACGTCGGTGCGCGCGCTTTCCAGTTGCGCGGAGCGGCGCTCGCGGACGATGTCGAAGTCGAGTTCGACACCCTTGATCTTCGGCTTGTCGTACGGGTTCTGGTAGATGCGCCCGAAACGGTCGCCCAGAGAGAGGGCGGCCGCGAAGGC
>DASWAR010000124.1:0-9701 GCA_036391015.1 Terriglobales bacterium | reverse complement strand
GGCGGGTAGTCTATTTCTCGGTGAAGGTCATCTACCCAGTCGACAATTGTCCGAACTGCGACGGCGAGCTCTATCGTTCCCACCGGCGGGGTATTGTCAAATCAATTGCCTTTCGGCTGCTCCTGATTCGAGCCTATCGCTGCGACCGTTGCGGCCAGCGCTACTACATACCGCCAACCCTCGTCTTTGAGGGGAGCCGCCCGGCAATCCCTGCCGACCCTGACCTTCGGCATACCGCAAACGATGATCTCTAGGCCCACAACCCTGCTCATCTGGTAGCCCCGAAAAGGCGCACGCGCAACGGTGAGGCCCATCACCGTATTTGTTGCTTCCAGGTGGTAAATGTCCGGGTTGTAACTTGCCGCCGGGCAACCGTTGAACCGGCGCCGCGGCAAGCAGGCAAACGACGGGGAGGCAACCGTGGCAATCATCACCATATCGAGAGGATCGTTCAGCGGCGGCAAGATGTTGGCCGAGGCTCTCGCTCGCAGGCTCGGATACCGCTACATTGATCGCGACCAGGTGATCCGCAAGGCGGCGGAATGGGGCGTGTCGCAGGACGATCTGCGGACAGCCATCGAAAAGCCGCCCAGCTTTTTCGGCCAGTCGCAGCACACCAAGTACATCTACCTGGCCTTCATCCAGGCGGCGCTGGCCGAGGACGTCCGGCACGGCGACGCCATCTACCACGGGCTCGCCGGCCATCTTCTCCTCGGCAAGGGACTGCACATTCTGCGCACACGGATCATTGCACCGATGGAGTTTCGTATCGCCAAGGTGCAGGAGCGCATGAACTTGAACCGTAAGGAAGCCATCGCCTACATCGAAACCATCGACGCCGACCGGCGCAAGTGGACGCGGTTCCTCTACGGCGTGGATTGGGCGGACGCATCGCTCTACGACGTGGTGCTCAACCTGGAGCAGATGAACCTGGAGGAAGCCTGCGAGGCCATCTGTGTACTGGCGGAGTCGAAGAGTTTTCAGCCCACGGCCGAAACCCAGGCAGCGATCGAGGACCTGGCGCTGGCAAGCTGCGTCAAGGCCAACCTGGCGATGAATCCGGCCACCTGCGACCTGCAGTTTGAGGTGGTGGCGCGCAGCGGCTCGGTGTCTGTCAAGGGCGACATTGACACGCCGGGACAGGCGAAGAAAATCCGCGGCTTCGTGGAAACGATTCCCGGGGTGAGCAAGCTGAATCTGGAAGAGCTGGCGCTGACCAACCGGCTTTGAAGGGACGCATGCCGCCGCTCCGCGGCTAAGCATCGCTTCGCCAAATCGTGCCTTTCGACGCGGCGCGGAGCCATTTTCACGCATCCAGCCGCTACAATTGGTTCTAAGGACGTGGGGTGAAGCGATGAAAAGACTGTTTCTTCTCGCCGCCGTGTTTCTGCTAGCGTCGGTCGCCGCCGCACAAGACAAGCCTGCGCAATCGCAGTCCGAAGACGGCATGGACCACGCCATGCACGCCATGTCCAGCCGCCACATGGACATGGGCGCGCACATGAAGATGACCGAGATGCGGCCCGTGCGCCCAGGCGATCAGCAGCGCGCCGACGAGATCGTGCAGTCGGCCAAAGGCGTCATGCAGCGCTACGCCGATTATCACGACGCGCTCGCCGACGGATTCCGCATCTTCCTGCCCAACAGGAAGCAGAAGATGTACCACTTCACCAACGCCGGGTACGCGATGGAAGCGGCGTTCCGGCTGAATCCGGACCATCCGACGTCGCTGCTGTACGAGAAAACCAATGATGGCGGTTACAAGCTGATCGGGGTGATGTACACCGCGCCGGCCAAAGTGAACGCAGACGAACTGGACACGCGGGTTCCGCTCAGCATCGCGCGCTGGCACGAGCACGTGAACTTCTGCGGCGCGCCCCGCGGCCGCGAGAGCGAATACTTCGGCCCAAAAGCACAGTTCGGATTGCTGGGCTCCATTTCCACCGAGCAGGAATGCACCGCCGCCGGCGGCAGGTTCCGTCCGCAGATTTTCGGCTGGATGGTGCACGTCTATCCCAACGAGAAGACGCAGGACGCCATCTGGTCGGTCGAGAAGCAGATGGAACACCAGCACGGGCAGTAGGTTTCGTCTGATAGGACTTCGCACCACCGAGACACCGAGTTCACCGAGGATCACCGAGGATCACCGAGGAAACTATTTGAAAAACTCCCTCGGTGAATCTCGGTGAACTCGGTGCCTCGGTGGTGGATCAGCTTTACTTGGCAATCACAGCGGAAGAAGCGTCCGCCACCCACCCATCGTATCCGCCGAGCACGTCGGTGACGTTGCGGAAGCCGGCACGGCGGAGCAGGCTGGCGGCGATGATGCTGCGGTAGCCGCCCTTGCAGTGCACCGCGATGGGCGCGTCGCGGTCAAGTTCCGGCAGGGCGCGAGGAAAGTCGTCGAGCGCGTGCCAGTGCGCGCCCTCGATGTGGCCCGCCTGCCACTCCGGTTCGCGGCGGACATCGAGCACCGTGAGTTCCCCGAGACGGTCGCGCAGCTGTGCGGCCGCAATCTGCGGAATCTTTTCCAGAGAATTGCCCGCTTCTTCCCAGCCGCGCACCCCGTTTTTCAAGTAGCCGATAACGTGTTCGATGCCGACGCGCGCCAGCCGCAGGCGCGCTTCCGCCGCTTTCTCGTCCGATTCGGCGATGACGATCATCCTGGCGCCGAGGCCCAGCACCGTTCCCGCCCACGAGGCGAACTGGCCGCCCAGCCCGATGTTCACCGAACCCGGCACGTGGCCGCGCGCGAATTCGTCGCCGGCGCGCGTGTCCAGCAGGACGTAGCCGTGAGCCTGCGCCTCGCGCATGTCGTCAGGCGAGAGCGCGGGCAGCGGTCGCAGGTCCTGCAACGCTTCCGCGCCTTCGCGGTTGATGGCCGCGTCCTCGGCAAAATATTGCGGGCGCGGCGGAAGGTGCGTGGTCAGCTCGCGGATGAAGTCGTCGCGGGTCTTCACCTGGAGCGCCGCGTTGGTGAGGCGCTCGGTGCCGATGGTGGAGAAGCGGTCGGCGCGCATGTTGCGGCCGCACAGCGAGCCCGCGCCGTGCGCCGGATACACCAGCACATCGTCAGGCAGCGTCAGCAGCTTCTGGTGGAGGCTGTCGTAGAGGTCGCCGGCCAGTTGCTGCGGCGTGTAGCCCTCGGCAAGGTCGGGGCGTCCCACGTCGCCGATGAATAGCGTGTCGCCGGTGAGCGCGGCCCAGGGCTTCTCCGAACTCTGCTCGCGGTTGAAGACCAGCAGGCACGTGCTTTCCGGCGTGTGACCGGGAGTTTCCAGCGCCCGGATTTCGATCTCGCCGAACTGCAGCGAGAAGCCGTCGCGCAGCGGGACGTGCGGGAACTTGGCGCCGGCGCGTTCACCGATGTAGATTTTCGCGCCCGTGCGCTGGGCCAATTCTTTGTGGCCGGAGACGAAGTCAGCGTGCAAATGGGTTTCGAAAATGTGGGCGATCTTCAGGCCCTGCTCTTCGGCGGCCTTGAGGTAGATTTCGATGTCGCGCTGCGGATCGACAATGGCGGCGACTCCGCCGGAGCCGATCAGGTAGGAAGCATGCGCCAGACAGTTCAGGTAAAACTGTTCGAATTGCATCGCGAGCCACCCTTCGCGAGCGACAGCTTACCACCGGAAGTTACCGGTCGCGAGTCCCGAGTTCCGCGCCGTAATCGTCCGCGGGACTCACAACTCGCAACTCGGAACTCGCAATTCGCACGGTACAATCCGGCTAGCGATGTCCACGCCCGCCAGGAATGCAGAGTCCGGAAAACGCGATTCGGCGGGACAAGGTTCCGCATTCACCGTCGCGCTGGGAATTTTCCTGAGTCGGATTGCCGGCCTGGTGCGCGATCGCGTATTCGCCCACTACTTTGGCAACTCCGATGCCGCCGACGCTTTCCGCGCCGCTTTTCGCATTCCCAATTTCCTGCAGAACTTGTTCGGCGAGGGAGTGCTGTCCGCTTCCTTCATTCCGGTTTATGCGCGGCTGAATGCCGAGCAGCGCCACGAGGAAGCCTCGGAAACGGCGGAAGCGACATTCGTCTTCTTGTTCCTGATCACGTCCGTGCTGGTGGTGGCGGGCGTATTCGCGGCGCCATGGCTGATTGCCGCCATCGCCCCGGGTTTCTCGGGCGAAAAGCGCTTGCTCACCATCCGGTTGGTGCAAGTCCTGTTTCCGGGCGCGGGGCTGCTGGTGTTTTCGG
Organism: Terriglobales bacterium; assembly: GCA_036391015.1. GTDB lineage: Bacteria > Acidobacteriota > Terriglobia > Terriglobales > Acidobacteriaceae > JAIQGF01. The sequence goes on along the minus strand of DASWAR010000124.1, from coordinate 5,500 downwards.
CGTGGTGTCTCGGCATTCTCAACAGCCATCGCAGGTTCTTGCTTTCTTACACCGCCCCGATCCTGTGGAATGCGGCGATTATTGCCGCGTTTCTGTGGAAGGGCGGACACCAAACCCAGCCTCGGCTGGCGGTGACGGTCGCCCTGGGGTCGGTGGCCGGCAGCGCGTTGCAGTTTCTGGCACAACTTCCCGCCGTGGTGCGCTTCCTGCGTCCCCTGCGGATTCCGAAAAGGTTGGGCTCCGAGCACGTCCACAACGTGGTGAAGAATTTCTTTCCGGTTTTTGTCAGCCGCGGCGTGGTGCAGATCAGCGCTTACATCGACTCCCTTCTGGCCAGCTTTCTGCCCACCGGAGCGGTGGCGGCGCTCAGCTACGCGCAGACCCTCTATGCGCTTCCGGTAAGCCTGTTCGGGATGTCGGTGTCGGCCGCCGAACTGCCTGCCATGTCGAGCGCCCTGGGCAGCCCCGAGGAGATTGCCAGCGCGCTGCGACAACGACTGGCGCAGGGACTGCAGCAGATCGCTTTCTTCGTGGTCCCCTCGGCGGCGGCGTTCCTCTTCCTGGGCAACGTGGTGGTGGCGACCATCTACCGTTCCGGCCAGTTCACCGCCCGCGACGTGACCTACGTCTGGGGAGTACTGGCGGGATCGGCGGTCGGATTGCTGGCTTCGACCTCGGGTCGGCTGTACTCGTCGGCGTTTTACGCGCTGCGGGATACGCGCACGCCGTTGAAGTTCGCCGTAGTTCGTGTCGCGCTCACGTTGGCGTTGGGCTACTTTTGCGCGCTGCCGCTGCCGCCTTTACTCGGCATCGACCGGCGCTGGGGAGTTGCCGGATTGACTCTGTCGGCCGGCATTGCCGGGTGGATCGAGTTCGTCCTGCTGCGCAGATCGCTGCAGAGCCGCATTGGGACCGTGCCCTACTCCATGGCAGGCGTGCTGAAAATGTGGCTCGCCGCGCTGGTGGCCGCGGCCGCTGGATACGGAATTGAGATCGCGCTGCCGGGCCGCTCACCGCTGCTGGTCGGGCCTTGTGTGTTGCTGCCGTTTGGTGGGATCTACCTGCTGCTGACCCACTGGATGGGAATTTCGATGATGGAAGGCGTGTGGCGCCGGCTGCGGCGGGTGAAGTGATGGACAGTCGCGAGTCGCGAGTCGTGGGTCGCGAGTGCCCGCTCGCAACTCGGAATCGCAACTCGTCATCCGATGCGGCGCATGTTCGCCCAGTCATAGGGGATCTTCTTCCCGCAATCCAGGCAGACGATGTAGTGGCCGGTGCCCGCGCCCACCGATTCCCATTCCCCAGTGGCCGCTGCCGGCGCGGCGGAAACCACGGCGGCAAAGGGCTGCGAAGTGTGCTTGTGGCGGCAGGTCATCGAGAGAAACTGGAGAAATTTTTCAAACATTTGAAAAACCCGAGTTGCGAGTTCTGAGTTGTGAGTTGCGAGTGCGGCCACTCGAACCCCACGATCACTCAGAACTCACAACTCAAATCTGTACCTAGGCGCGCACGCCGGTGCCGGGCGTGTGGGACGTGCTGGTGCCGGTCTCGGCCGGCATGCTGGCATCCTTGGCCTCACCATTGGCCTTCTGGCCGGGCTTGCGGATGTCAATCCCACCCTTGAAGTAAGCGCCGTCCTCGATCGAGATGCGCTGGGCGATGACATCGCCGGTCAGCGAGCCTTCGTTGCGGATGTCCACACGGTCGCTGGCCACGAGGTTGCCGCGCACCTTGCCGGTGACGACGATTTCGCGGGCATTGATGTTGGCATTGACGACGCCGTTGCGCCCGATGGTGACGCGATTGCCGGAGAGGTTAATGGATCCTTCGACGCGGCCGTCGATGTAAAGCGATTCCGAGCCAGTCACTTCGCCCTTGATGACGAGCGATTTGCCGATGGTCGCCTGGTCTTGCGAAGTCATGGAGGCAGTCCTGGGAGCTGCGGCGGAAGTTGGCTCCGCCGAAGGCGTGAAGGTGGGCGCGCTCGCGCGCTGCGGTTCCGGGCTCGGGGTCGGCCCGCCGGTGGCGGGTTGGTTCGTGGGCTTCCACATCGCGTTTCAAGTCCTTTCCAAAGGGGGGATCGTTGTTCCCGTGCACTTCGCTGGCCAAACCGGATGCCGCGGGGCGGACCGCGCGAGATTCGGTTCGTATTCCAACCAAAGCGAGTTGCCGGATGCCTCCACCGTTGTAGCACATTTTTTCCACCCGTGGACTGCCTGGCACCCCGCAGGGCGGTGTAAATCTTCGCCACAGGCCGGCAATTGTTATATCGGGGGGAGTTGCCGGGAAAATTCATTCGTGCTTAGAAAGCCGGGCTTCAGGCGCAGGGCGCTGCATTACAATTGCCGCTCCCTCATGCCCACCACTCTCCGCGCCTTCGCCAAGATCAATCTCGGGCTATACATCGGGCCGCGGCGCGCCGACGGGTTGCATGAACTGCGCACCGTGTACCAGACCGTGGACGTTCACGACAGCGTGCACGTGAGCGCCTTGCCGGGCGCCGGCATTGAGATCCGCTGCAAGAATCCGCAGGTACCGCGGGATGAAACCAACACCTGCTGGCGGATCGCGGAGCGCGTCATGAAAGCGCTCAAGCAGCGGCGGCGCGTGGTGATCCAGATCGAAAAAAACCTGCCGGTACAGGGCGGCCTGGGAGCGGGCTCGTCCGACGCGGTGGCCACCATGCTCGGGTTGGAACGCGAGCTGGGCCTGCCGCTTTCAGCCCACGACAAGCTGGCCATCGCGACCGAGATCGGCAGCGATGTCCCGCTGTTCCTGGTCGGGGGCACGATGCTGGGCATCGGACACGGCGAGCAGGTGCTGCCTCTGCCCGAATTGCCGCCCATGGCGGTGACCATTGCCACCCCCAACGTAGGGGTCTCCACTCCAAAAGCATTCGCCGATTGGGACGCGCTGGCCGCGTCGGAGAATGCCGCGTTGACGCCCGGAAGCGTGGCCAGTAGAATAGATGAGTTCAGCCGCTCGATGTTTGTGTGGCTGGCGGGCTCCTTATCCGGTGTTCCTGTCAAGCACAGGGACCGGGCCGAGACACCGCTTCTCGACCTCGTCCGTGCCGGGATCGAAAACGACTTCGAACGTGTCGTCTTTCCTCAGTATCCCGAACTGCGCGAGGTAAAACGGGTCCTGGAGCGCGAAGGCGCAAAGTACGCGTCCTTGTCGGGTTCCGGCTCCGCGCTGTACGGAATTTTCGATAGCACGAAGTCGGCGGAACAGGCAGCGGCCGCGCTGAAGGCCAAGGGCATCGAGGCGCGAGTGAGCAGGACGTTGAATCGGACCGAGTACTGGAAGCAGATGTTTGATTGAAGAATGAAGATTGCAGATTGAAGATTGATTTTGCAAGTTCCCGACGACCCAAAACAATCTGCAATCTGAAATCGTCAATCTTCAATAAGGTTTGGGCGGTCGACTAATGGTAGGTCAAGTGCCTTTGGAGCACTTTGTCCAGGTTCGAATCCTGGCCGCCCAGCCAGAGTTCATCGCTGAGGGCTAACAGCCAAGAGCTATTCATGTACACCGGACAAAAACCGGGCCAGGCAGTCGATCCCACTGAGATGCGGACAGCATCAGCGAGCAATGCTATGGCAACCACCGTGGCTACGACGACGCAGGAAAAGAAAGACGCCGGCACACAGCCGAAGGAGCGTAAGCCGATGCGAGGCCGCAGCGACGACCGGCTGAAAATTTTCTGCGGCACGGCGAACCCGGCGCTGGCCGACGAGATCTGCGCCTTTCTCGGTATCCCGCGCGGGCAAACGCAGATCACGCGCTTTTCCGACGGCGAGCACTACGTACAGATTCTGGAAAATGTGCGCGGCGCTGACGTCTTCGTTTTGCAGCCCACCTGCCATCCGGTGGACTCGCACCTGATGGAGCTGCTGCTGATGATTGACGCGCTCAAGCGCGCCTCCGCCCGCCGCATCACGCCGGTAATTCCGTATTACGGATACGCGCGCCAGGACCGCAAGGACAAGCCGCGCTCTCCCATCAGCTCCAAGCTGGTCGCCGACCTGCTGACCACCGCCGGCGCCGATCGCGCCCTCATCGTGGACCTGCACGCGCCGCAGATCCAGGGATTCTTCAACATCCCGGTGGACCACCTGTTTGCCTCGCCGGTGCTGGTGGGCTATTTCAGGGAGCAGGCATTCTCCGACCTGACCGTGGTTTCGCCGGATGCGGGCGGCGTGGAGCGCGCCCGGTTTTTCGCCAAGAAGATGGATTCGGCGCTCGCCATCGTGGACAAACGCCGCGTCGACATCGATGAGACGGAAGTCATGCACGTGATCGGCGACGTCAAGGGCCGCTCCTGCCTCATCCTCGACGACATCATTGATACCGCCGGAACGCTGGTGAAGACCGCCGACGCGCTGCTGGAAAGCGGCGCCAGCAAAGTGGTCGCCTGCGCCACCCACCCGGTGTTGTCCGGGCAGGCCATCGAACGAATTTCCAAGTCGCCGCTGGAGCAGGTGGTGGTGACCAACACGATTCCGCTCTCCGAGGCGGGACGGAACGAGCCCAAGATCAAGGTGCTCTCCATCGCCGGGCTGGTCGCGCGCGCGATCCAGTCCATTCACGAAGAGACCTCGGTGAGCAAGTTGTTCGTGTAGAGATTTTGTGTGGCACGGGTCGGAGACCCGGACCACACAGTTCAGAAAAGGACATCGAGATTATGGCTACAGCAACGGAAACCAGCGTCGTAGAAGCGCAGCCGCGCGAGGCCAACGGCAAGAACGTCGCCCGCCGCGTGCGCAAGAGCGGGAAGGTGCCCGCCGTGGTGTACGGCGCCGGCAAGCAGCCCTTGTCGGTGAGCGTGGATCCCAAGCAGATTGCGCGCATCCTGCATTCGGAGGCGGGGCACAACACGATTTTTGATCTGCAAGTCGACGGCGAGCGCACCAAGGCGATGATCGTCGATTGGCAGTACGAGCCCATCAGGGGCTCTCTGCTCCACCTTGACCTGAAGCGCATTGCCATGGACCGGCGCCTGAAGGTGAAGGTGCCGGTCGTGGTCAAGGGCGAAGCGGCCGGCGTGAAGCAGCAGGGCGGCATTCTCGACCAGGTGCTGCGCGAGGTCGAGGTCGAGTGCCTGCCCGGCGATATTCCCAGCCACGTTGACGCCGACGTCAGCAACCTGGTGTTTGGCCAGTCGCTGCGCGTCTCCGACCTGCCGCTGGACCGGACCAAAGTGAAAATTTTTACCCCGGCCGATCAGGTGGTCGCGCACGTCACCTCGGTGAAGGAAGAAGTTGTGGCGACGCCGGAAGCCGTGGCCGCCGAAGCTGCCGCCGTGCCCGCCGAGCCCGAGGTCATCAAGAAGGGCAAGCAGGAGACTGCCGAGGAAGGCACCGAGGCTGCTCCCGAGAAGGCCGAGAAGCCGGAAAAGGCCGAGAAGAAGGAGAAGAAATAGGTTTCACGTTTCCAAGTTTCACGTTTCACGCTGCTGCGGTTTCGTGAAGCGTGAAACCTGAAACTCGAAACCTAC
>DASWAR010000123.1:0-4228 GCA_036391015.1 Terriglobales bacterium | reverse complement strand
TAAGAACGCTGTTATCGCCGTCGTTCGCGTCAATCCACTCGAAACCGCGCGGATCAATATCGAGCAGGTGCAGCGCCGGCTCGTCGCGCATGGTGCGGTTGAGGTCTTCGACCCACTTCAAAACGCCGGCATGATCGGGATACTGGAGCACGTTCCATTCCAGGCCGGTGTCGTGGTTCCACTCCGGCCACTGGCCGAACTCGCCTCCCATGAACAGCAGCTTCTTGCCGCTTTGCGCCCACATGTAGCCGAGCAACAGCCGCAGGTTGGCGTATTTCTGCCACAGGTCGCCCGGCATCTTGCCCAGCAGCGATCCCTTGCCGTGCACCACCTCGTCGTGCGAGAGCGGCAGCACGAAATTTTCCGTGAAGGCGTACAGGCCTCGGAAGGTGAGCACGCCGTGGTGGAATTTGCGATGCACCGGCTCCTTGGACATGTAGACCAGCGTGTCGTGCATCCACCCCATGTCCCACTTGAGGCCGAAGCCGAGCCCGCCGAGATAGGTGGGCTTCGACACCATCGGCCACGCCGTGGACTCCTCCGCGATGGTCTGCACCGACGGGAAGTTCTGGTACACGTCATGATTCATCCGCTGCAGAAACGTGATGGCGTCCAGGTTCTCGCGTCCGCCGTAGCGGTTCGGAATCCACTCGCCTTCCTTGCGCGAGTAATCGAGGTACAGCATGGATGCAACGGCGTCGACGCGCAGCCCGTCCGCATGATAGCGGTCGAGCCAGAAAATCGCGCTGGAGAGCAGGAAGCTGCGCACCTCGTTGCGCCCGTAATTGAAAATGTAGCTCTTCCAATCGGGATGAAAACCGAGACGCATGTCGGCATGCTCGTACAAGTGCGTGCCGTCGAAATATGCCAGCCCGTGTTCGTCCGACGGAAAATGCGACGGCACCCAGTCGAGAATCACCCCGATGCCGTTCTGGTGAAGGTAGTCCACCAGGAACATGAAATCTTGCGGCGTGCCGTAGCGGCTGGTGGGCGCGAAGAACCCGGTGATCTGGTAGCCCCAGGATCCATGGAACGGGTGCTCCATGATTGGCATGAACTGCACATGCGTGAAGCCCACGCGCTTCACGTAGTCGGCCAGTTTGGGGGCAAGCTCGCGGTAGCTCAGCGGACGGTTGTTCTCCTCCGGCACCCGCATCCAGGAGCCGATGTGCACTTCGTAAACGGACATCGGCGCCTGCAGCGAGTTTCGCGTGTGGCGGATCTGCATCCATTGCTGGTCGCCCCACTGGTAATCGAGGTCGCGCACGATGGAGGCGGTCCGCGGCGGCGCCTCGCCGAAAAACGCGAATGGGTCGGCCTTGTCCACGCGGTACCCGTGATAGCGCGAGGCGATGTAGTACTTGTAGTGAGTGCCGTCGGTGAGACCCGGAACAAAGCCTTCCCAAATGCCGGAGTGGCCGCGCGACCGCAGATGGTGCGTGTACTTGTTCCAGCCGTTGAACTCGCCCAGGACGTTAACCTCTTCCGCGTCCGGCGCCCACACGGCAAAGTACACCCCTGGCTTCCCCTTCCATTCCGCCACGTGCGCGCCCATCTTTTCGTAGAGGCGGTTGTGCGCTCCTTCATTGAACAGGTGGAGGTCGTAGTCGCTCAGGAGAGAGAACTCGTAGGTCACGGGCGAGATTTGAATTTCCGTGTCAGGGGAGCGCATCAAGCCTCGATATTACAGGTTCCGCCCCAATTAGAGCCCGACCATCAGTTCCCAGTTGCTAATGGTCTAATGGTCACGCCGGGAACCTGCTGCTGATCGTACTCCGACGCGAGAAGAATACAGCACGGAAAGGCTGGATGCAGCGCGTTCGCCCTGGAACGCGCCGAATGTAAGGTCGCAACGACGGGCTGGTTGCTGCCAATCGGATTTCGCCGGATCAGTTCCCTAGTGGCTGCTGCCCTTGGTCAGCCACGTCCAGACCGGCACGCCTTGCTGATCGCGCAGAACAATCTTGTTGTTGCCAAACTCGATCTCGCGCGCCAGGATGACATCTTTTTCCTCTACACGGACCTTGGACCCGGTGATCATCAACTGGTCGCCTTTCTTGAACGCGACCTCGAATTCCTTGAGAAAGCTGTTGGGGCAAAGCCGGACTTCCAGGATCTCCGCACCCGACTTCACCATCAGGTAAATGCCGATTTGCCCCTTGGGATTCGGCACTTCCTTGATCTCCTCCACCACCCCCTTGATGGTGACCTCTTTGGCCACTTCGTACTTCGGACCCTCGGCGGCGGTCTTCTGCGCCATGACCAGTGGCGCCAGAAGGAACATGGCGGCCAAGCAAACCAGTGCAACCGACTTTGGTGCCAGCATGACTTGCTCCTTCCCGCGGCCACTCCAGCAGCCGCCCTTGCTTCGGAGCTATGCATTACAAGGCTACCCCCTGTAGGTCCGCCAGTGCTGTGAGTTGCGTCACACCATGTAGCCCGTCGGTTACGCGCCAAGGCTTGCTGCCCGCCGCTGACCCGGTTACAGTTAGCCACACATTCCATGCTCTCGCTGGGGAAGACTCCACGATTTCTGACGCGCCTGGGTGCGCCGGTCGACCGCGACGAACAAAACCGCATCGAGCGCGTGCTCGCCTCCGCACGAGTCTTTCTTGCCTGTTCGGGTCTGCTGGCGATCTATCTCGATCCAACGGAACCCAGCCGCTACGCCAGTTTTGCCTACGCCCTGTTAATCGGCTACGTGGGCTACAGTTTCGTTGTGTGGGCGGTGTTGAAACGTTCCGAAGCCGTCGCACCGGCTTCTCCCTGGATTCACGTTATCGACCTTCTCTTCCCAGCCGTGTTCACGCTGTTCACCGAGGGTCCTAACAGCGCGTTCTTTCTTTTTTTCGTTTTCGTTCTGACGGCCGCCGCTTTCCGCTGGGGCTTTGTCGAAACCTTCGCGACGGCGCTTGCCATCGTCGCCCTCATGACCATTGAGGCGGCGATGCTGAGTTTCGGCCATCCCCTGGGCACCTGGCTGGAAGGCGACTACGAAGTGAATCGATTCGTCATCCGGGCCACGTACTTGATTTTGCTCGGCCTCCTGCTGGGCTATCTGGCCGAACAAGAGAAGCAGTTGCGCGCCGAAAATGTCTTCGTCGGACGCGCCATCGGCAAGGCGCGCGTGGATGTCGGCCTGCGTGGCAGCATGCAGGCCGTTCTGGGCGAGTCCATGCGCCTGTATCTCTCGCCTCGTGCCCTGGCGATGGTCCAGCAGACGGGTTCGGGACGCGTTTTCCTGTGGGAGTCCCACGCTTTGCCCGATGGGGGAAACAGCGTTGCCGGCTCGGAGGTCGGCCCCGAAGAACGGCCGCAGTATCTGGTCTCAATACCGGCGCACAGTTCCTATTCGCAGCGCCGCGGCGCCGGCTGGAGGACATGGGCCATTAATGCCGAAGGCAAGCGCGCCCGTACCGACCCTGCCTGGTCACCCGCGGCTTGTCCACAACTGGGAGACGCCGCCTCCGTTCTTTCCGTCGGGTTGCACACCGGCCAGGAATGGAACGGCTGGTTGCTGCTCTTCGACGCCCGCATGGGCGACAAGCTGCAGGAACTTCGCTTCGCGCAGAAGCTCGTTCGTCAGATCGGGCCGGCGGTTTACAACGTCTACCTGCTGCGCCGGTTACGTTCACGCGCCGGCGCGCTGGAACGTGCGCGCGTCGCCCGCGAACTGCACGACGGCGCCATCCAGGCGCTGATCGCCGTGGAGATGGAAGTGGACGTCTTGCGCCGCGAGGCCTCGAGAACCGAGAACCTCATCAAAATCTCTCCCCGGCTGGAGCACATCCAGGAGATGCTGCGGGAACAGGTGTTCGATCTGCGCACGCTGATGCAGCAGATGCGCCCCGTGGAATTCAGTCCCGCTCATCTGCTCGACAACTTGGCCGACATCGTCGAGCGATTCCGCCGCGACACCGGCATCACCGCGGAGTTTGTTTCCCTCCTGGACGACGTTGACCTGTCGCCGCGCCTCTGCCGCGAACTGGTCCGCATCACCCAGGAAGCGCTCGCCAACGTGCGCAAGCACAGCGGCGCCCGGCATGTGCTCGTCCGCTTCGGCGTCCGCCAGGGCCGGTGGACCCTGGAGGTGGAAGACGATGGGCGCGGTTTCGATTTCCACGGCAAGAAATCCCTGGCCGAATTGGACGCCTCCCGAACTGGACCGGCTGTCATCAAGGAGCGCGTCCGTATTCACGGCGGCAATTTGGAGATAGAATCGCTCCCC
>DASWAR010000122.1:0-18500 GCA_036391015.1 Terriglobales bacterium | reverse complement strand
GTTGACGCGCGCGTCCATGAAATTCTTGAAGAAAATCTTCTTGGTGCCCTTCTCCTGATGAATGCGGGCGTCGTTGGGCAGGTTGTCGGCGACAGCCTGGTAGCCGTGGTTGAGGTCGCCGGCGCGGAAGGGCGTGTCCATGACCTCCATCGGGGTCTGGTGGCCGCGCTTGGAGGGACGATCTTCCGCCGGCAGGGGGAGCGCGTCCTGGATGTCGGGGATGTACTTTTCATAGAGCGAGAGCTTGCGGCTCTCGGTTTCGTTGCGGACCAGAACCGCGGCGCCGTAGCTGGTCTTGATGCCGAGAAGGCCGTCGTCATAGGTCTCATAGGGAGCGTAGATGATGTCGAACTTGGGGGATTTCAGGTCAAGCCAGGCGATGTCGCTCGGGTAGTAGTCGTCGGAGAGAAGGGCGCCGGCGCGAAGGCGAAGGAAATTGGCGAACTGCGGTTCGTCGGAGAGCGCGGCGGCGGCGTTCAGGGCTCCGGCCGCGGGCTCCAGGAACGAGCGGTAGGCAACGTGGTAAGGCACGCCGTCAAGCTGGTTCCCTTTCCAGCGGACCACGGTGTGCGGGTCGTAGATGGCGGGTTTCTTGTCGGGATGTTCCTTGATGAATTGCTCGACCTGTTGGCGCGTCAGGCCATGCGGATAAAAGCCGCGGCCGGGATTCATGGGCGGGCACGTGCCGCGGTTGGCTGCCGCTTCTGATTGCGTGCAGGCGAAGGATTGATTGTCCTCCAGCAGGTCAAAGCGGCTGGCGTTGATGAACAAATAGCGGCGGAGAAGCTGGTCGCGCTGGTCCTTGCTGCCGGCAAGCTGCTGGTAGAGGGTAAGGGCCTCGGGATCGCTCTGGCGCCAGTAGATCTCCTCGATGTAGCGGCAAGCTTCCACCAGTTTGTCCACCAGTTGGCGCTCGCGCGGGCTGAGGCCGTCCGCCTTGAAGGGCATTTCGACGGGCTTGAATTTGGCGACGCGCTGGGCGAGATTGGGGACGACCTTGAGGGTTGTGGCCGTGCTTTGCGTTTTACGGGACGTTTGAGCATCAGTACGTGGAGTCATGAGGAGGACCAGCAGGGCCAGGAAGAAGCTGACGCCAACGCTTCGCATGCCGCAGATTCTAGCAGTTCATCAGTATTTCTTTACTAGCAAACTGAGCTACTGACATACTGAAAAACTCGCAGCTATTATTAAGAACATGTCCGGTTTTCCCCATACCAACGGCGCGCAGGCGCTGCTCATCGATGCCGACGACACGCTTTGGGAGAACAACATCTACTTCGAGCGGGCCATCGCCGGCTTTATTTCTTATCTGAACCATCGCGAATATTCGCCGGAACAGGTCCGTGCGGTGCTGAACGAGGTCGAGCGCGAGTGCATCATTTCGCACGGGTACGGGCTGCATAGCTTTGCGCACGCGCTGATGCGGACCTTCGAGCAACTGGCGGTGGAGCCGGTCGCGCCGCAGCAGCACGAACGCATTCACAACTTCGCGCATGCCATCGCGGAACATCCGGTGGAGATCCTGGCGGGCGTGCCGGAAACGCTGGAGTACCTGGCGCCGCGGCATCACCTGATCCTGATGACCAAGGGCGACATTACGGAGCAGTCGGGAAAGGTGGAGCGGTCGGGGCTGAAGGAATTTTTTGCGGCGGTGGAGATTGTGGCGGAGAAAAACGCGGCGACCTATGGCGAGGTGGTCGCGAAATACGGTTTGGCGCACGATGGGACGTGGATGATCGGGAACAGTCCGAAGTCGGACATCAATCCGGCGCTGGCGGCGGGGTTGAATGCCGTGTTCGTGCCGCACGATCAGACCTGGATCCTGGAGCACGAAGAGGTGGCGGAGGCGCCGCAGGGGCAGCGGTTGCTGGTGGTGGAAAAGTTTGCCGGGCTGAGGGAGCATTTTTAGGTTTTGGGTTTTGGGTTTCAGGTTTTAGGCTTTCGGTTTTCGGTTGCGACAGCCGACAGCCCGCGCGTTACTTCTGTAACTGATTGGGAGCACACGAGTTTGAACCTAATTAGCTAACACGCGCGCGGCACCGGGAAATGTTTCGGCATGGTACTCTCAACTTGCTCTGAACTGCGATTCTTGCTCCCGCGCGCCACAATGGGAGTGAAGAACGACAATTTTCGACGGCTTCTGCTGACCTTCCAGGCCCTGAGCGAACTGGGCTCGGAGATGACGGCGGACACCGACTTTGGACAGCGTGCGCAGTCCATCCTTTCCTGCGTCATGGAAGCTGCGGACGCGCGCGAAGGCGCGTTATTTATCTTCCGCGACAAGCCCGCGGTGCTGGCGACAGTGGCCGTGCGCGGCTACACTTCCTTTCCCGGACAGGCCGTCATACCTCTGTTACCCAAGCATGTGCATGCCTTGAACAACGTGCGTGCGCCGTTGCTGATCTCGCGCGCCACCTGGGAGCAGTACCTCAGCTCCAACGGCAACGTGGCGCCGGAGCTGTTCAAGTGCATCGCTCCGCTCCGCGTGGCCGGAAAGCTGGTGGGCATGGTCGCGCTGGGACACCGCGGTGAAGAAGCGCAGTACGGAGAAGACGACCTGCAGGCGATCGGCATGATGGTGCATTACGTGGCGCTGGCGGTGCACAACCACACGCTCTCGGAGTCGCTGGAGCACCGGGTCTCCGAGCACCTGAAGCTGCTGGGTTCGGTACACAATTTCTACGACACCGCACTGGAGACCTTCGCCAACGCGATCGACATCAAGCACGTGAACGTGCGCGGGCACTCGCTGCGCGTGGGGCGATATTCCGCCGGGATCGCCGATGCCATGGGACTGGAGCAGACCGAGATCGCGGGTTTGCGCGCGGCCGGGTACCTGCACGATATCGGCAAGGTCGCGGTGGACAAGCGGCTGTTCGCCAAGCCGAGCGCGCTGGATGAAGACGAATTCCGCGAGATGGCGGACCACACCGTGGTCGGGTACCAGATCGTGGAGGGCGTGGAGTTTCCGTGGCCGAAAGTGCCGGAGGTAGTGAGGTCACATCACGAGCGGATGGACCGCAGCGGGTATCCGGACCGGCTGGCTGCCGACGAGATCACCATGCCGGCGCGCATTACGGCGGTGGCCGACTCCTTTGACGCCATGACCAGCGAGCGCCCGTACCGATCGGGGATGACGGTGGGCGAGGCGCTGAGCGAGATCGTGCGAATTGCGCCCCTCAAGTTCGACATCAACGCGGTGCAGGCGCTCATGGTGCAGGTGAGGCGCGACGCGGTCGGGCGCAAGGAGAATCGGTTCCTCAACGAGCGGACAGTCTGCAATATCGCGCCCACCGACGTTGACGTGCTGGCGTCGGCGCTGAATCACAAGGTCACGCACGGCAGGATTTATTCGGCGTGAGGACAAAACATCTCACCGCAAAGGACGCAAAGGTCGCCAAGTAAAAGGCACCGTAATCTGGGCCAATCACCGCCGGTTCTCTTTCGGCCTCCCTCATCTTAGCCTTCCTGTCCTTAGCGTCCTTTGCGGTTCAAGCTTCTTGCTCGTCTGAAACCAGCAACTTTTCGTCCCCAACGGGTTCATAATCGGCATGGGATGGCGCTCGTTCGGAGATTGTCCATGCATCGCAAGCAACTGAAAATCCTGCTGGTTGTTCTCGCCTTGGCGGTGTCGGCGTCAGTCTGGGCCGGCAATAAGAAAAAAGAAAAGAAAACAACCGCCCAGATGGAAGAGCGGCAGCGGGCGCAACACGCGCTCAACCGGCTGACGTTTGGCCCCCGGCCGGGCGACGTGGACCGCGTAACCGCCATGGGCGTGGACAAGTGGATCGAGCAACAACTGCATCCCGAAAAGATTGACGACTCGGCGCTGGAGGCGCGGCTGGAGCCGCTACGCACCCTGCGCATGGACGCGCGCGCGCTGGTGGAGAAGTTCCCTCCTCCGCAACTGATCAAGCAGGTGGCGGACGGGCGAAGGTCCATGCCGTCGGACAAGACGGAGCGCGCCATCTACGAATCGCAGGTGGAGAAGTACCGGGACAAACAGGAGAAGAAAGCAGCCAAGGCGGAACCGGCCGATCAAGCGGGCGACAATCAGGGAATGATGCTCACGGAAGAGCAGAAGGCGGAACGTCGCGAGGCCCGCATGTACGCGCGCGACCAAGTCGACAAAATACTCGCGCTGCCGACACCGGACAAGCGCATGCAGGCGATCCTGGCGATGGATCCGCAGCAGCGTCAGATGCTGGCACGGGCGCTGAACCCAGAAGAGCGGCAGCAGCTGATGGATTCGCTCACGCCGCAGCAGCGCGAGCAGTTGATGGCGATGAACAATCCGCCGCAGGTGGCGGCCACCGAGCTGATGCAGGGCAAGGTCCTGCGGGCAGCCTACAGCGAGCGCCAGCTCGACGAGGTCATGACCGACTTCTGGTTTAACCACTTCAACGTATTCATCGGCAAGGGAGCGGGCCGCTACCTGGTCGGCGAATACGAGCGCGATGTCATCCGTCCGCACGCGCTCGGCAAGTTCCAGGACCTGCTGATGGCCACCGCGAAAAGTCCGGCCATGATGTTCTACCTGGACAACTGGCAGAGCGTGGGGCCGCGGTCGCCGGTGGGGCTGGGCGAGTCGCCGCGGGCCAGAAACAACGCCCGCATGGGCCGGAATCGGCCGTTTGGCGGGCCTTTCGGGCGTCCGTTCCCCAGGCCGCAGCAGCGTCCGCAACCGCCGCAGCAGGCGAACGCCAAGAAGCAGCAGCGCGGGTTGAACGAGAACTACGCGCGCGAATTGATGGAATTGCACACCCTCGGAGTGGACGGCGGATACACCCAGAAGGACGTGACGGAAATGGCGCGCGTGTTCACCGGGTGGACGATCAGGGAACCGAGGCGCGGCGGAGATTTCGATTTCAACCAGCGTATGCACGAGCCGGGAACGAAGTTCGTGCTCGGACATACGATCAAGGACCATGGCGAGGATGAAGGCAAGGAAGTGCTGCAGATGCTGGCGCATCATCCTTCGACGGCGCACTTCATATCGAAAAAGCTGGTGATGCGGTTCGTCTCCGACAATCCGCCCGAAGCGCTGGTGAACCGCATGGCGGGCACGTTCCTGAAAAGCGACGGCGACATCCGGCAGGTGCTGCGCACCATGTTCGATTCGCCGGAATTCTGGGCGCCGCAGGCGTATCGCGCGAAGGTGAAGACGCCGCTGGAGTTCGTGGTATCGGCGGTGCGGGCAAGCGGCGCGGATGTGAGCAACGCGATGCCTCTGGTACAGACGCTGAACCAGATGGGCATGCCGCTGTACGGGGCGCAGCCGCCGACCGGGTACTCGACGAAGGCGGAAACCTGGGTGAATTCGGCGGCGCTGTTGAACCGCATGAACTTTGCGCTGCGGTTCACATCAGGGCGGATGCCGGGCGTGTCGTTCTCGCCGGAGCGTGTGCTGGGGTCGGCGGAGGCCCCAAGCGATACCAATGCGGCGCTAGCCAGACTGGAAAACACGCTGCTGGCGGGCGATCTGTCGAAGCAGACGCACGAGACCATCCTGAAGCACGCCGTGGATCCGCAAGTCACCGGGCGCGTGCTGGACGATCCGTCACGGCCGGTGAACCTGGGAGTGCTGGCGGGATTGATTTTGGGGTCGCCGGAATTTCAGAAGAGATAGCTGTCAGCTCTCAGCCATCAGCTATCAACTGGAAGCCGTTTTTGCTGAAAGCTGAGAGCTGAGAGCCATTGGAGTTTGCAATGTCAATTACGCGCAGAGTATTCCTCAAGGGCGGGGCGATGGCAGTGGTGGGGACGACGGTGGTGCCGGCGTTCCTGCAACGCGTGGCGTTCGCGTCGGAGAAGGCGGCGACTGGCAAGAAGCGATTCGTCGTCATCTTCCAGCGGGGCGCGGCGGACGGACTGAATATCGTGGTGCCGCACGGCGAGGCGTCGTACTACGCGATGCGGCCGACGATTGCGATCCCGCGGCAGCAGGTGGTTGATCTCGACGGATTTTTCGGGCTGCATCCGGCGATGTCGTCGTTCAAGCCGCTGTGGGACCAGGGACACCTGGCGATCGTGCACGCCGCCGGGTCGCCCGATCCGACACGCTCGCACTTTGACGCGCAGGATTACATGGAGTCGGGCACGCCGGGGCTGAAGGCCACCGAGGACGGCTGGCTGAACCGCGCGCTGCGCAATCCCGCGGACAAGGACACATCTCCGTTCCGCGCGATCGCGCTCGGCAGCGCTCTGCCGCGCATGCTGGCGGGAAGCGCGCCGGCGGTGGCGATCAGCAACGTAAACGAATTTGGCGTGGGCGGGCGCAACCCGCAGGCGCAGCCGTTGTCGAATACCTTTGAGGCGATGTACGACCAGTCGGTGGACGCGGTGTTGCACGGCACCGGGCAAGAGACGTTTGACGCGGTGAAGATGTTGAAATCGGCGGACCCGGCGAAGTACACGCCGGCGCCGGGCGCGAATTATCCGCGCGGTCCGCTGGGCAACGCGCTGCGCCAGGTGGCGCAATTGATGAAGGCGGACCTGGGGGTGGAGATTGCGTTCTCCGATGTCGGCGGTTGGGACCACCATGTGAACGAAGGTTCGGTGCAGGGGCAGATCGCGAATCGCGTTGGCGATTTGGCGCAGGCGATGTCGGCATACTGGATCGACATGGGTAACCTGGCGGAAGAAACGGTGGTGGTGACGATGTCGGAATTCGGACGCACCGCGCGCGAGAACGGAAACCGCGGCACCGACCACGGGCACGCCAACGTGATGTTCATCATGGGCGGGCCGGTGCGCGGGCGGCGGGTGTACGGACGGTGGCCGGGCCTGGCGCAGGAATATTTGTATGAAGGCCGCGACCTGGCGCTGACCACGGATTTCCGCACCGTACTGAGCGAAGTTGTATACCGGCACCTGGGGAACCGCAACCTGGGTGCGGTGTTCCCGGGGTTTGAGGCGAACCCCAACTCATTCCTGAAATTCCTCGGCTGATAAAAGCGGCGACGGATTCATGCATGAACGGATCCAGGCGTGAGAAGTGGCGCAGGGCTTTAGCCCTGCATTGGAACCGCCCTGGGGTCACGGCTTTAGCCGCTGAGGTACGTCTTCAAGTTACGAAGTACCTCAGGGGCTAAAGCCCGTTTCTTCTTGCCGCAGTAAATGCAGGGCTAAAGCCCTGCTCCACCCGAAATTAGAGCCCCGCTTCGATGCGGGCGCGGGGATCCAGATAATCGCGCAGGGCGTCGCCGATGAAGTTGAAAGAAAGCACCGCGAGCATGACGGCAATGGCGGGAAACAGCACGAGGTGAGGCGCGTCGAACAGGTGGGCGCGGCCGTCGTTGAGCATCGATCCCCAGCTTGCCGCCGGCGGCGGAACCCCGAGACCAAGAAAGCTCATAGTGGCTTCGGCGAGAATGGCGCCGGCCATGCCGATGGCGGCCTGCACGATGACCGGCTGGATCATGTTGGGGAGGACGTGGCGTGTGATCACGCGCCAGTCGCTGGCGCCGAGGGCGCGCGCCGCTTCGATGAATTCGCGCTCGCGGGTCGCCAGTACCTGGGCGCGGACCAGGCGGGCGTAGCCCACCCATCCGCCGATGGAGAGCGCCAGGATCAGGTTGAATATCCCGGGACCGAGAAAGGCGACGAAGGCGATGGCCAGCAAGATGCCGGGAAACGAGAGGAAGGCGTTCATGATCACGATGTTGACGACGCGGTCCACGCGTCCGCCATAGTACCCGGCAATGCAGCCAACGATCAGGCCGAGAATCAGCGCGACCGTAACCACGCTGGAGCCGACCAGCATGGAGATGCGCGCGCCATAGATGATGCGGGAGAGCATGTCACGGCCGAGCTCGTCGGTGCCAAGCAAGTGCGCCGCCGAAGGTCCGGAGAGGCGGTCCGGGAGATTGATTTCGGCGGGATCGTGGGGCGCAATCCAGGGAGCAAAGATGGCCAGCACGGTGAAGATGACGACCAAGACGATCCCCGCAGCGGCGAGCGGGTTCAGCAGGATGGCGCGCCGCAAGCGCTGCGCCGCGGGCGCAGTGGCCGGGATGCCGGAGGGAGTGGTCGCAACTGTGGCCATGAGTTAGGGTTGTAGATGCCGGCGAAATTTCCGGTTCAGTTTAACATCGGATTGACGACCGAAGGTTCTCACAAAGTCGTCATCATACGGAACGAATAGGGGTCCTTCGACTCGGCGTCGCGGCGACGCCTCGCTCAGGATGACAATCGTCAAGGGCATGAGAATACGCAAAGGTTCGTGGCTGATTTTGTTCGTATTACTCGCGGCGGCGTATTGCCTTGCCGGGGTGGAATTCGTAGCGCAGACGCGCAGCGATGGCGGCGGCGACGTCACCGTGCACGCCTACGTCAGCGGTGTGCGGGCCAAAGTGGTGTTCGTCGAGAGCCAGGCCGACGATTATGCGATCGGCGACTACATGCTCTCGCCCGACGAGGGCAAGACGCTCTACCTGATCAGCCCGGCAACCAAGACCTACACCAAGTACGACGTGCCAGCGATGATGGCGGGCATGGGCGGCATGGTGCAGGGCATGCGCGGCATGATGAAGGTGAACTTCGAATCGCCCAAGATCGAAAAGCTGCTGGAGGAAGATGGCGGGCTGCTGGCGGGACTGCCGACGCGGCATTATCGCTATCGCACCAGCTACACCGTCACCATGCACATTACCGGCGCGAAGAAGGTATCCACGGTGATGGAGGAAGACATATGGACCACCGACAAGCTCGCCGACCCGGCGCTGAAGGTCTGGTTGAAACAAGACCCGCCAAGCACGGGAGACGCGCAGGTGGACAAGATGATTCGCGCCGAGATGGCGAAGGTCGAGGGCTTTCCGCTGAAGCGCGTGACGGTGACACGCACCGCTGGCGCCAACGGCGAGCACAGCAGCCGCAGCGAGATGAACGTGCTCGAAGTGAAGCAGGTCAGGGTGCCGGAGGCGGAGTTCGCCATGCCGCGGGGATATCGGGAAGTCGTGCCGAAGAGGGTGATCGAAGAGTAGCTGGGGCTAGCCAAGTCGTTGCTAGTGATAAGGCGATTTCACACTCGTTGACTGCTCCTGAGTGCAGTCTGAGCTAACGTGCGCCCTTGATCCTCAACAAAACCGGACACGTTTGCGCAGACTGACTTTCTTCTTCGAACTTCTCATTTGCAGGTGCGCGGCGGACCATACATTCACAACAAACGGAAACCTTGGCGCTCCGCGTTGCGTTGATTCCTTTGTAGCGGTTCAGCCAGTCGCCGGCGCCCCGCTACTTCCACGAAACAAAAAAGTCAACACAAACCCCGCCAGAAATCCGCCGATGTGCGCCATGTAAGCGACGCCACCCGTCTGCGCTGTGTTAGCAATGGAACCGATGCCGCTAAAAAACTGTAGAACGATCCACATCCCAATGACGATCAGGGCGGGCACTTGAATCACTTGTTGGCCCTGCAATACTTTGACCTTCCCCTGCGGGAACAGCAAAATATAAGCGCCGAGTACCCCCGCAATCGCCCCCGATGCTCCCAAGTTTGGCACGTTGGATCCGACGCTAAACGCCAACTGTGCAAAAGTTGCCGCCAGCCCACAGAGCAGGTAGAAGATGGTGAACTTGACGTGCCCGAAACGGTCTTCCACATTGTCCCCGAAGATCCATAAGTAAAGCATGTTGCCTCCCAGGTGGACCCACCCGGCATGCATGAACATGGACGTGAAGAGCGTCAGAAAATCACCGAAGGGATTGGCCAGGAAGCGCCTGGGAACGAAAGCCCACTTCCCAATGAAAGTGTCACCGCCACTCAGCTCCACCAAGAAAAACAGGACGTTCAGAGCGATCAAGGCATACGTGACCAGCGGAACAGTTCTGCGAGCGCTATCATCATCACCGATTGGGAACATAAGATTTATCTTCCTAGGATCTGGCACCCCCACAACGCCGGACTGCCCTTCACCCCGAGCCTCTACACCGGAATTGCCTTTGCTCGAAGCGATTTCCCCGACCCGCTCTTTCGGCTACCTCTCAGGCCGCAATCGTCGGGCGCTCAGGTCCAGGTTTGGAAATCTCGGCAACAGTTCTAGATACTTTCTCAGGCTTGTCCTTCAGCGCCAGATCAGCCTGTGACACAATCCCGATGCATCGGCCTTCGTCGTCCACAACCGGAATGCGCCTGATTTGATGTTCCTGCATTGCCTGTTCGCATTTGTCCAGATTGTCATCATCGCGGCAAGTCACAAGATCGGCGCTGATGTATTTCTCAATCGACGTGCTTTTAGGATCCAAGCCGTCCGCGGCGACTGAACAGCAGATATCGCGATCAGTGACCATGCCAACGAGCTGGCGCGATTGTTGATCTCTAATAACGGGTAATGAACCGACATGTTGGTCGCGCAGGATTTGCGCGGCCTTCTGAGCTGTGTCAGTAAAGAGACAGCAGACTGGATTTGCAGTCATCACTTCGAGAACTTTCATACGAAATCTCCCTTTCTCTCACCACTCGATCCCATTAGCGCATGCCACACCCTACCTGCGATCGCAGCCTTGGGAGTCACGCATGCTTGCGGGCTCTCGTTGCCGTCGCTCGCGACGCGCGTGGCTTTTTCCGAGCTGCTGCGGCAGTTTTTCTCGCTTTAGCTGCGGCTTCAACCGGAGATGGCAATTCCAGCTTGGGCTGCTTCGCAGTGCGATGGTGGCCATGGTGCAGCGGTTGGATGCGCGCAGCTTCTTCTTCTATCCGCAGCTGAACGTCTCTACTTTTTCGGCGCTCGTCCTCAAGGTATTCCGGAATCGTTCTAGTTGTCATGGCCGCAGTGTGGCAGAACTATCCTCGTCCAAGCTGTCCACTTTTGGCCATATGCCCAGTTTCGTCTGTTTCTGTGGGCGTACATCGCGATACCTGAAACTCAGCGCGCCTGTGAATGCCGGGGACGTAACTGGCGATAACAGCGGTGGCTGTTGAAAAACTCACTTCCCGGAAATCCGCAGAAATTACATCGCGTCAGGATGCCCTACAAACGATTTTGTCTGATCGCCTAGACATTTTCTATCCCCCAAAATTATCCTGTTTTGTGAAATCTCGAGTTTTTCAACAGCCACAGCGCTTAGCGTAAGTTACGGGTTTGCACCGTCTGTGGTGCAAGCGTTGAAAGTCGCGGACGGGCAGGCCATCCGCGCGCACTTTCGGCATTGACCAGCAGTGATCTTCTTCCAGCCGCTGTTTTCGACCACAATTATTACCAGCACAACAGCATGCAACGCCTCCGGTGCTGCATTGGCAGCTAAGGCGCCCTACAACACATCTCGTCATCGTTCTGGGAGGAAGCATGAAGTCATGGGAATGGGTCCTCGCAGTGTGCGTAATTGCGGCATTAACAGCGTTGTTTCTGATTGGGTGCAGTAACGGCTCAAGTTCGACTCAGGGCACCGTCAACCTCAGCCTGAGCGATCCACCGACTTGTCGGGGCACAACAGTGGGATCTTTTGATCACATCTTCGTCACCATTACAGATGTTGCGATCCACACGAGCGCTACCGCCGGCAACAGCGACGCTGGTTGGGTGGACCTGACGCCGAACTTGAACAGCGCGCCGCAACAGGTGGATCTGCTCAACATTCCGACCAACGGGTGCTTCCTGGCGATGTTGGGCACGGCCGGAATTCCGGCAGGCACGTATCAGCAGATCCGACTCAAGCTGGCTTCCAACAACACCACCGTGTCGGGAACAAATCCCTGTGGAACGGTGGCGAATTGTGCCGTCCTTAGCGGCAGCGTGTTTCCGCTGCAACTCACCAGCCAAGCCAACACTGGAATCAAGATCCCTTCGGGGCAGATTGCCGGCGGCGCCTTCACCATTGCTGCAGGCCAGACCAAGGACTTGAATATCGATTTCGACGGTTGCGCTTCGGTGCTGTTGCAAGCGGGGACTGGCCAGTACCTGCTGAAGCCGGTGTTGCATGCGGGCGAAGTTTCAACCACCAACTCCACCGCGATTGTGGGCCGGCTGGTGAATCAGTCGGGCACTCCGATCACGGGCAAGGCCGTGGTTGCGCTCGAGCAGAATGATGGCTCCGGTGTTGATCGCATGGTGATGCAGGTTGCAACCGATCCGGTGACCGGCCAGTTCGTGTTCTGTCCAGTCACACTTTCAGGGACGTTCGACCTGGTAGCCGTCGCGATCGACAATCAGAACAACGCATACGGGCCGACCATGATTACCGGCAACATTAGTGTCGGGACCACGGTTGGTGACGTAAGGCTTACCTTGGCGGGCACAAATGGTGCCGGCGCGCCGGCCATTTTCAGCGGCCAGGTTACGACGTCCGGCTCCGCCAGTACGGTGGCCATCACCATTTCGGCGCTGCAGGATGTGAACACCACGCCGGTAACGATTCCCGCCGCCGTTGCAGCTTCTCCGTCCAACACGCTAGTCAACCTGGTTACTAGCGGCGGCATGGGCAACTACACATTCGGTGTCCCGGCGGCAACCGTGCTGCAGGGCACGTTCTCCGGCGGCAGCATCAACTATGGCGCCGGCGGGGCGTTAAACCCGACCTACAAGGTGGAGGCACGCGCGTTCTCGACGACGACTGGGGACCTCACGTGTTCGACAAACACGTTCACCAACCCGATCAGCAATGTCGGCGTAAACAGCAACAACAACGTGCCCACGTTCGGATTTACGGGATGTAATTAGCTGAACTTGGGTGATGGTCTAGCCCGGAGGCTTCGGCCTCCGGGCGTGACATTTGAAAGGAAATGAAGCGTATTTCACGCTCTTTGCGCGAACAGCCTGCGTCGACATTCATCGGAGGCGTCATGGTCGCTCGGCTAGTCGAAATGGTGGTCAAGCCTGGAGCGGCCGCCTGCTTGTCCGATGCGGTCGACAATCGTGCAGTACCACTTGCCCAACGATGCGGGGGATTCCAAGGCCACCTCATGATGGTCCTGAGGGAGGAGCCCCGAATTGTGGTGATCGCAAGTTTCTGGGATACCGAAGATGATGCTGCACGCTACGAGCAGGACACTTTTCCTCGGGTTCGCTCTCTGATGCTGCCCTTCCTCGAAGGCGACATACGCGCCCGAACGTTCGTCATTACGTCCCAACCGCAGACGGTTTCACGAATCATGAAAAGAGAGCGCGCGTAACAAAGCAAGTCAGCAGTCTGGGGCATCGCATTAGGACGTTGCCGCACATTGGCGGCTCTACGCCGAGGTAATTGTTGATAACAGCACTTATCACAAGTTTGGCCCAAATAAGTCCCCAAAGCCCTGGCTGCCAGCCCTACTGCCTGATGCGCGGATTGAACGCGGAATACAGCAAATCCGTCAGGAAGTTCACCGCAACGTAGGTCAATCCAATCGCCAGAATGCAGCCCTGGACCAGGTAGTAGTCGCGGGTATTGATCGCCTGGATGGTGAGGCGGCCGATGCCGGGCCAGGAGAAGATGGTCTCGGTGACGATGGCGCCTGCCAGCAGCGCGCCGAATTGCAGCCCGATCACGGTCAATACCGGAATCATGGCATTGCGCAGCGCGTGCCGATAGACCACGGTACGCTCCGGCAGGCCCTTGGCGCGCGCGGTACGGATGTAGTCCTGGCCTAATTCTTCCAACATGGAAGTGCGTACCATGCGCGTGAGGATCGCCGCGAGCGCGCCGCCCATGGTGATCGCCGGCAAGACCAAATGCGCCACCGTCCCGCTGCCGGAGACGGGCAGAAGTCCAAGATTGACGGCGAAAAACAAAATCAGCACCGGACCGAGGGCGAAGTTCGGGAACGAAAGCCCCAGCAGGCTGGCAAAGCTGATGGCGCGGTCGTCCCAGCGGTTACGCCGGCGCGCCGAACGGACGCCGGCGGGAATCGAGAGCGCCAGCGCGACCAGAAGCGATGCCAGGGTCAGCTTGAGCGTGAACGGGTAACGCTCGGCGATCAGGCTGCCGACGTTCTGGTTGAAGCGCAGCGACTGCCCAAGATCGCCGTGCACCACGCCCTTCCAATAATTCAGGTATTGCCGGCTCATCGGCAGGTCGAGACCGTAGGCGTGGCGCGCCGCCTGGATGTCGGCGGCAGCGGCGCTTTCGCCCAGCATTTGCTGGATAGGGTCGCCGGGGACCAGGTGGATGAGCAGAAACACGATGGAGACCACCAGCCAGACGACGGGCAGCGTGTAGAGGACGCGGGTTGTCAGGAAGCGAAACATTGTTCGTTAGGTGTTGGACTTCTAAGCCATCGGCCCGTATTTACGAATTGAAGAATTGGAGAATTGACGAATTCGCGCCGTGGCGAGCGGCAATTCGTCAATTCGGAAATTCGGCAATTCGTCGATGTTGCTCAGTCCCCTGCCCGCTCCGCCGCATGGGATTCCACCGCCTCGATCAGCGCGCGGGCGATGCGGCGGTTTTCCATTTCCAGCACGGTGAAGCGGCGGCCGCCGTATTCGAACGAGTCGCCCAGGTTCGGAATGCGCTGGAACTGCGCCAGCATGAAGCCGGCCAGGGTTTCGAATCCCTGGTCCGAGGGCAGCACGACGTGGTACTGGGTTTCGAGGTCGCGAATATTGACCGCGCCCTCCAGCACCATGCTGGTGGCGCCGGCTGGAAGCGGCTGCGGCGCGATGTCGAACTCGTCATCGATCTCGCCCACCAGTTGCTCGAGCACGTCTTCGACGGTCACCACGCCCGAGGTGGAACCGAACTCGTCCACCACCACCGCGAGGTGCCGCTTGCGGTGGCGGAATTCGACCAGCAGGTCGCTGAGCGGCTTGGTTTCGGGCACGACCATGACGTCGTGCATAACGTCGCGCACCACCATATGCGCGAGGCGCGCGGCCGCGGGATCGGACGGCGGCTTGGTGTAGCGCAGACGCATCCAGCGCGTGAGGTCCTTGCTGTAGAGCAGGCCGATAATGTGTTCGGAGCCGCGCTGCGGGTCGTATACCGGAACGCGCGAATGCTGTTCCTCGACGACGCGCATCAGCGCCTGTTCCAAAGGCATGTCGGCAGGCAGGGAAAAAATCCGGGGACGCGGCACCATCACCTGGCGCACGGTGATTTCGCCCAGTTCGAGCGCGTGCAGCATCATCTCTTGCTCGACCTGGGGAACGATGCCGAAGCGGCGGGAGGCTTCCACGATCAGCTTCAACTCCTCCGGCGAATGGACCACCGAGGAACGCACCTCGTGGGTCCCGAAGCGGCGCAGCACGAAGCGGGCGGAGGCGCTGATCACGCGCAGAAACGGGCGCGCCACCATTATGAAGAAATCCATGGGCGCGGCCACGGCGAGCGCGACCCGGTCGGGGCGCTGCAACGTCACCGATTTCGGCACGACTTCACCGAGGACAACGTGGAGGTAGGTGATAAGGATGAAAGCCACCGCGACGGCAGTGGTGTGGGCCAGGACGGTGGGGTGGTCGCCGCCGCCCATAGCCAATTGGAGCAAGGCGGCCAGGGTGGGCTCGCCAATCCACCCCAGTCCGAGACTGGCCAGGGTGACACCGAGCTGGACGGCGCTGAGCAACTCGTCCATGCGCTCGTGCAGCTTGCGGACGGTGCGGGCGCCGACACGGCCGGCCTCAATGAGCTGCTGGATGCGGGTGTCGCGCACGCTGACCAGGGCAAATTCCGCCGCCACAAAGAAGGCATTCGCCGCCACCAGCAGCAAGACGGCAAACACCCGCAGGAGGACGTATCCGGCCATTGGCGGATTCTAGCAGGGCGCAAGGCGTGAGTCGCCAGCCGCCGGTCGCCTGGGGTTATAAGCCTGGCGACTAAAGACTGAAGACTGTTTCTTTGCTTTCCTTTTCCAACCGGCGGTGTCTAAGAAAAGGGAAAAGCGGTTCGTACCAAATTGGTCCCAGGCGTGAACTGCGCCGATATCGCGGAACCAAATCCGCACCCGGTGCGTAATGATGATCATAGGGGCTGTATTTCCCTGCGCGACGCCAGCACCGTGACAGCCAGCATGGCCGGCGGTTAGGGCGAGGAGGGCGTAATGGCAAACGGCAATGGTAAGAAAAAGAAGAGACGCTGGCTGTATATCGGCGGATCGATTGTAGGCGTACTGGTCATCGTAACCGCCGTGGTGGCTGCTACCCGGGGCGGAACCAAGATTGATTCATCGAAGCTGGCCAAGGTGGACCGCGGCGATCTGGCCAAAAGCGTGGTCGCAACCGGGAAAATCGAGCCGATCACCAAGGTGGAGATCAAGTCCAAAGCCAGCGGCATCGTGAAAAAGTGGAACATCGACGCCGGGCAGATGGTGAAGGCCGGAACGGTGCTGGTCGAACTCGACAAAGTGGAAATCGAAGCGCAGGTGCGGCAGGCGAAGGCGCAGCTCGAGGCGGCCGAGGCCAGCGAGCACGCCTCTACCGCGGACTACGAACGCGCCAAGGTGGATGCCCTCAGTCCCGATGTCCCGCTGCTCAAGCGTGCCTACGATCGCGCCATCAGCATGGCCAAGGACGGGGTGGTTTCGCAGTCGCAACTGGATGACGCGCAGAGGAACTATGAGCTTTCGCTCAACAAGCAGCAGGTGGCGCAGGCCCAGCTCGGCGTGCTGAAGGCGAAAGAAAAACAGGCCCAGGCGCAAGTGGCGCAGGCCAGCGCGAACCTGGCGCAGTTGCAGGAGCAGTATACGTACTACACGATCGTGGCGCCGATGGACGGCATCATCCTCTCGCGCGACGTGGAAATCGGCAACGCGGTCAGCTCAATTCTGGTGATGGGCTCGTCCTCAACCCTGGTGATGACCGAAGGCGACACCAGCGAGGTCTACGTCAAGGGCAAGGTGGACGAGAGCGATATCGGCAAGGTGTATCTCGGGCAGCCGGCGCGGATCAAGGTGGAGTCGTTCAAGGACAAGAGCTTCACCGGCAAGGTCACGAAGATTTCGCCGATGGGCGTGGAAAAGGACAACGTCACCACCTTCGAGGTGCGGGTCTCGATTACCAATCCCGGCGGCGAGTTGAAAGCGGCCATGACGGCGAACGCTGAAATCATCCTGGACGAACACAAGAACGTGCTGCGCGTTCCGGAAGGCGCAGTGCTGTACGACAAGGACAAGAAGGCGTCGGTGGAAGTCCCTGACCCGAGCGCCAAGGACGGCAAGAAAAAGGTCGCAGTAAAACTTGGGATCTCCAACGGCGCCAAAGCGGAAGTGCTGGAAGGTCTCAAGGAAGGCGACCAGATCGTGCTGCAGTAACTTGGGTGCGGCACTAAGGGGATCCCCCAAGACCCCTCCAGTTGGGGGATCCCCAGAAATCAGGCGTCAGGCTCAAGGTACAAGGCTCAAGGTTGATACGGTGTTCGCCTTGAGCCTTGCGCCTTGAGCCCCTTGCGAGGTCACGATGAAATCTTTGCTACGCTTCAGTTTTCTGTTGGTTCTGGCGTTGTGCACCCTGCCGTTGCTGGCGGAAGAAGCTACATTCGATCGCACATTGAACGTCAGCGGACCGGTGGACCTGGAAGTCGTAACCGGTTCGGGCAGCATCACGGTGCGCAGCGGCGCCCCGGGAACGATTCGTGTCCATGGCACGGTTCGTGCCGGCTTCTGCTTCGGCTTTTGCGGAGGTGGCGATCCCGAGGCGGCAATAAAGGCGATCGTGGCCAATCCGCCGATTGAGCAAAGCGGCAACACGGTGCGCATCGGACACCTGGGCGAAACCCAGCGGCACAACAATATTTCAATCAGCTACGAGCTGGTAGTGCCGGCGGAGACGAAGCTGTTATCGAAGACCGGTTCGGGACACCAGGAAATTTCCGGCGTCGCTGGGCCGGCGGAGGTCAGCACCGGATCCGGCAGCCTCCGCCTGGCGGACATTGCGGGCCAGGTGCGCGCGCACACCGGGTCGGGCAGCATCACGGTGAGCAAACTGCACGGTTCGGTGCGCGCCCACACGGGCAGCGGCTCGATTCGTGGCGAGGGCGTTGGAATCGGAACCTCCGTGGAAAGTCGCGCCAAGAATTCCGGCAACAGCTATACCGACAGCTCCACCATGGGTTCGTCGGGCTCGGAGATCGATTTCCAGACAGGTTCAGGCGGCATCCGGGTGGACGACGTGCGCGGCGCGGTGCGCGCCCACACCGGCAGCGGCAGCATCGAGTTGCAGGGCCAGCCTACCGGCGACTGGAACATGAGCACCGGGTCGGGCGGCATTATCGTGCGCCTGCCCGCACAAGCGGCATTCTATTTGAGCGCACACACCAGCTCAGGATCTATCCACACTGACCGCCAGGTCACGGTTCAGGGCACGATTGGGAAACGTGACCTGCGGGGAACCGTGAACGGCGGCGGATTTCATCTCGACCTGCACACCGGGTCGGGAAGCATACGGATTGAATAGCTTTTAGCTTCTAGCTCTTGGCTGTTGACTGCAGGAACTGGGGCTGAAGGTCCGGTGTCCGCTGCAAAAAGAAACTGTAGGCTGCCCTGCGCTCGAATTGCAGCGAGACAAGCTAATAGCTAAGAGCTAAAAGCTAAGAGCTCGTTTCTTGACTTGTCCGCTGTCCCCGCGCTAACTTCGCCCTGCCTTTCAGACCAT
>DASWAR010000121.1:0-2274 GCA_036391015.1 Terriglobales bacterium | reverse complement strand
CCACAAACGGGCTGTTTCTCAGACAGGATGTCCACACGTTGTTTGATCGCGGATACATGACAGTAACACCCGATTTCAAACTGGAAGTGAGCCGCCGAATCAAAGATGAGTTCAACAACGGTGCCGAGTACTACGCCCTAGACGGGAAGCAAATCCGCCTGCCACAGGTCGAGCAATTCCACCCATCTGCGGAGGCCTTGAGGTGGCATAACGAGCAAGTCT
Organism: Terriglobales bacterium; assembly: GCA_036391015.1. Classification (GTDB taxonomy): domain Bacteria; phylum Acidobacteriota; class Terriglobia; order Terriglobales; family Acidobacteriaceae; genus JAIQGF01. The sequence continues at coordinate 2,052 of DASWAR010000121.1, read as the reverse complement.
TCCGTGGTTGAGGGAAGATTCACCCTGTCGGAGCTTTCGGCGCCGTGTCGGGCTCGCGGAAGGGACCGCAGCGGGCACGCATCCCTTCGCGGAACTTCTCGCGCTCTTCGGGTGTCATTTGTGCCCATCGCTCCATCATTCGCCGGCGCCAGTACCGGTTGCGGCCGTAACCTCGGCCACCACGGAAGCCGCCGAACAGGATCTTGCTCAGGATCAAAATGCCCACCGCCTGCCAGAAGGTGATCAGCCGCCACCCAAACAGCGCCGGCATCAGCCAGTTCCACAGGCTCATGACCACGTAGCCCGCCAGCGCCAGGAACAGCACGGCCGCCGGCACGGCAAATACCGCGAACCTCACCGCTCTTGAAACCCGATGCCTTGTCATCTCTCCGGACGTCATCTTGGGACCTCACTTCCTCATGAATTCGTCATAGATGGCCTGGAGTCGCCGCCGCAGGTGCAGCACCGCATAGCGTTTGCGCGCCAGCAGAGTGTTCACGCCGACGCCCGATTGCGCGGCAAGCTCCTTGAAGCTGTAGCCCATCAGCTCATGCGCGATGAATACCTCGCGCTGCTCTTCCGGCAACTCGTCAAGCGCGTCGTCCAGCTCCTCCAGCAGCACGCTTCGGGCGTATGCCGCCTCGGGGCCGGCATCCGGCGACGGAATCAGCTCTGCCGTCAACCGCGCCTCGTCATCTTCTGTGGCCGCCGCCGGTCTGGTTCGTTCCGCCTCTCTCTGTTTCCGGCGGAACACGTCGATGATCCGGTTGCGGGCCACGCGGAACAGCCAGGCCGTGACCTGCTCGATCGGCTTCATCATCCGGTAGGCCTCGACGAATTCGTAGAAGACGTCCTGCAGGATGTCTTCGGCCTCCGCCGGGTCTGCCACCCGCCTGCGGATGAAGTTGCGCAGCCGCGCCTGGTCGCGGTCGATCGCTTCCGAGATCCGCTGGTCCTGCTCTGTCATCGGCCACTGTTTTCTCAGCGCCTGGTCCATCTACTGGTGAAGACGCACAAGCGAGACAAATATTGTAGGGTGCTGGTGGCGCGGAGTCCTCCGTGCCCTCCGTGGTAAAATCCGGTTGCCAATCTGGAACACGCGCCGCCCCGCCAACGCAAATTTTTCTTGCCTTGTCACAGACACCGCCGCCCTCAACCCGCTAACCTGATTATGCGCATCGTGCGTAAGAGTTGTGGTGTTTCCCGCGCTGCCCAGGCAAGCAAAGCGTGAGTCACCCCGAGACGACGTCCCGCAACTCCTTTGTTTTGTTGGGACGCCCGAGACATCACGGAGGGGGTGGGGCCGCACCCGCCCGAAACCCAGGTTACCTGCCGGTATCCCCGGGTTACCTGGAGCTAAGTTGTTGGTTTCACACAACGGCCGGGGGGAGGGGGTACCCAAGGAATTCGCCATGTGGATCAAGATTCTCGCCGTTGCCTCTGTTTTTCTCTTCTCGGTTTGACTGGTCGGCATGCTCCTAGGCTGGAGCAAAAGCGATACTACCGGACGGATCGTGGGACTCGCCTTTCTGGTGGCATTCGGCATCGCCGCCGCCTGGGGCGTGCGCACGCTCTTTGGCGTGGCCCACTGAAGCGCTGGCATTGACACTCGTCCCACCCGCCGCGTAGGCTTGCGGCAACCAAGCAGGGGTATTGAACCGTTCGGCCCGTAACTTCACTCACAAAATCTAAAGAAAGTCGTTGAGGAGGTCGCATCGCATGCGCAAACCGTTTCTCGTGCTGTTCATCGTTTGTCTAGCCGCAACCCTGGCCGTAGCCCAAGCCCCACCGGCCAGCGTCTGCGAGGTTCACATCAACAAAGTAAAACCGGGCATGGCCGCGCAGTACGAACAGGGGCGCGCCAAGCACATGGCCTGGCACAAGTCGCAGAACGACAAATGGTCCTGGGAAGTTTGGGAAATCACCACCGGGGAAAACACCGGTAATTACCTGGTGGCCGCCTGCGGCCACGCTTGGAAGGACTTCGACACGCGCGAGAAGTTCAACATCGCCGATGGCCTCGACGCCACCGCCTCCATGGGCGCCTCCCTG
>DASWAR010000120.1:0-5609 GCA_036391015.1 Terriglobales bacterium | reverse complement strand
CGCCTCCATGGGTCCCTACCTGGCCGGGGAAACCATGGCGTACTACGTGCTCCGTTCCGACCTCACCGTGGCCCACAAGCCCGGCACTACGCCGCCCCCGTACCTGAGCTTGATCTTTTTCCATCTCAAGCCGGAGGGGGTGCTCGACTTCGCCGACGGGGTCAAGAAGGTTAACGCCGCCTTCGCCAAGACCAACACGCCCACCACCGTCCAGGACTGGTATTCGCTCGCCAACGGCGGACACGGCCCTGAGCTGGTGTTGGTGCAGGAACGCAAGAGCATCGGCGAGATGGCGGGAACAAGCGCAAAAACGCTGGACGCGATCATGCAGGAAGCCTACGGCGACCAGGGCGCAACCATCATGGCTACGCTCCGTAAGGCTTATTGGAGCACCACCACCGAGCTGCTGCATTTCCGGTCCGACCTCAGCTACATGGCGCCAGCCGCCAAGTAACTGCGGAATTGCGGAATTGAGACTTGCCTAGGCGCGCTGCTCGTGGGCAAAACCGCGGGCAGCGCAGTTCTTGTTAGGACAGCCAGAGGATCAGCCGCTGATTCACGCGGATGAACGCGGATCAGAGTCCGCGCAGCGGACGCCAGTTCATAGCGCGGGCCCGCGGCCTCACAGCAACTGCAAGGCAGGATCGTCATTGGGATGCTGCGACGCCTTTTCGTTGGAGAAGTCCATCCCCCAGAAATCGTCGCAACCATTGAATTCCAGCGCCATCTCCACCGAATCATCGCTGGCGCTGACGGATCGGAAAACGACGTGCGCCTGGGTGTAGCGCATTCTCTCCATCCACCAGACCATGACCTCGTCGGAATACTTGATGCGCGCTGAACAAGTAACCAGGCATCCGTGCCGGCTGAGCATCCTGGTTTCCGCCGGGAGTTCCCGCCAGGCGCCCTGGGGTTCGCGCCAGTGCAGCATTAGCGGCAGGCGCCGCGCGATGCGACGCCCGCGGCGTCCGCGTGTTTTGCCCGCCAATGGCTCCATGTCTTACCTCCCTTTGCGCTCCGCCCAAGCGGCGTTGGCGCCACCTGTATCTACAAATCGCACTCGCAATTCCGGGGAGGGTACGGTCAATTCAACGTCCGGTGCGGGCAAACGTTAGTCCACCCGACGGCCATGTACCAAATTACGGCTGGTGGTGCACCTTCGTACCCAGTCGAGGCCAGCCCATTGGCCGCAGGGATGCTGGTGGGGCAGCCTCAAAGTTGTTGGAGGCAAGGCGGTTGGCCAGGCCTTTTCTTGCGCGCGCGAATTGCGGGCGTTGCTCTTCAAAGAGGCTGTGGGCGAAATCCTGGCACTGTTGACATCGATGTCGACAGTAACCCGCCGCGTGCCCCAAACCGCGGACCCACCACACCGGATAGGGCGGGAATTGTACGCCCAAGAGGCACCGCGTGCCAGCGGCGCCAGGCGCCGTTGTTACTTCCCACCAGCGTCTTTCGTGCCGCGACAAGATGAACCGCTCGCCCTACAATTTAGGTCCCAACATTCAAGACTGAGAGGTAAAGCAGCCGTGCAATCCCGCCGGTTTCCCCGCTATAGCGTCAACCGGCCGCTGCAAGCCACCGTCTACTGGGAAGACCAACCCATCCGCAAACTCCACGGACGCGCCCTGGTGGTGGGGGAGGGAGGACTGGGCGCCAGGCTCACCGACCAACTCTACCTTGGCGAGGTGGTGCGCCTAGAGATGCCGCCGATGCCCGCGCTCTATGCCATGGTGCGCAACACGCGCGGGACGGAGCATGGGTTTGAGTTTCTCTACTCGCGCGATGGACAGCGCCGGGCGGTCAACGAGCTGTGCGCGGCGGTGGCGGAGGAGCAGAGGTAGTTCCGACCCAGGACTTCCGAGTCTGTGTGAGAACTCACTTTTCGGGAAGCGCAGTGGTCCAAACGCACCCATAATCCAGCCGCGGAGCGGCGGAATTCGCCGGGGTCCCCGGCACGCGCCGCCTTTGCGCGTGACGGGGTGGTCGTTAGCCCAGCGCGGCAGCGCTGGAGAAGGTGGAACAGAATTAGCGAGCGCCAGCGGCGCGGCACAGTTCTCACACAGACTCTTCCGTCCCGGGTCTGCCAGCGTCTCGTCCTTCCCGGACTCAGAGGGCGCTAACCACTCAAAAAAACTGTCGGTGAGTTACTTGTTCGTCAGCGGGTACTTCTTCTCGCGCCACTCGCGGACGCCGCCGTCCATGGAAACGACATTGGTGTAGCCCATCTTCTGCAGATTGTCGGCGGCGAGGGCGGAGCGGAAGCCGCCGCCGCAGTAGAGCACGACCTCGGCGGAGGCGTCCGGAACCTTCGCCTCGATGTCGCGCTCGATGATTCCCTTGCCCAAGTGGATGGCGCCGGGCAGGTGGTCCTTGGCGTATTCGCTCTCTTCGCGGACGTCAACCAGCGTGAAGCGGTCGCCTCGATCCTGGCGGCGCTTGATTTCGTCCACGGTGGTTTCACGGACGCGCTTCTTGGCGTCGTTGACGATCTGCAGGAACCGCGGTGAATGTTGCATACCGGTATTGTAGATTTGAAATCTGAAATGGAAAAGTGCGTCAGTTTTTCAGTAGCGTCGATGCCCGGCTGCTCGTCGATATCCGCGTACCGAGGAACTGAAAAACTGACCAACTTCCCGCTACAATGTGCGCATGAGCACCGCAGCAACCCCCGAACTGAGCTATCCCATCGGCAAATTCAGCTACGAAGGCCCGTACACGGACGACCAGCGGCGGCACTTTATCGACGAGATCGCGGCAGCGCCCGAGCGGCTTCGCGGCGCGGTGCACAACCTGCGGGAATCGCAGCTCGATACGCCCTATCGTCCCGGCGGCTGGACCGTGCGCCAGGTGGTGCATCATGTGCCCGACAGTCACATGAACGCCCTCATCCGCTTCAAGCTGGCGCTTACCGAACCGAACCCAACGGTCAAGCCTTACGACGAAAAGCGGTGGGCAGAACTGGCGGACGTGCAGGTGCCGATCGAAACCTCGCTGGTGCTGCTGGAGGCGCTGCATCACCGCTGGGTGGCGGTGCTGCGGGCGATGACCCCGGACCAGTTCGAGTTCAAGCTGAAGCATCCGGAACTGGGCGAACTGAACCTGGACCGCTATCTCGGGATGTACGCCTGGCACGGCAAGCACCACGTGGCGCACATCATGAGCTTGCGGAAAAGAATGGGATGGTGAGAAAGCAGGAGTTAGTAGTTAGGAGTTGGGAGTCAGCATGCCTTCTTGTGATTTGCAGCGCGCCTGCTTTCGCTAACTCCTAACTACTAACTCCTTCTCCTCACATCGCCGCCTTTCCCTTGCGGATGTGCAGGCTGCCGTTGACGGTGGAGACGTCGAGTTCCCGGCCGCCATTGCCGATGGTGCCATGGAGGTTCTTCGGCCCGAACGCCATGCCGCGCATGTTCAGCGGGAAGTCGGAATCCAGATTGCCGTTGACGGAACTGAAGTGCACCTCGGCATTGGTGTCGACGGGCATGTCGAGGGTGACTGAGCCGTTGACGGAGGAGATCTTCAGCTTCCCGTCCCAATCCGCGCTGCCCATCGCGACCTTTACACCGCCGTTGACCGAGCTTGCCGAGACCCAGGCCGCGCTGCTGACGTCAATCCCGCCGTTGACGGTAGTAATCCTGGCAGGACGTCCCAGGCCTTCGGCCTTGATGTTGCCGTTGACGTTGGTGGCGTTGAAGCGCAGGTTTCGCGGCACCTTCACGGTGAAATCCACTTGCGCCTTGATGTCGCCGTGGGAGTGCGAGCCGCCGTCTCCGGTGCAACTGTCGCCGGGATGGACGGCGCAGATGGTCACGCCGTCGCCGGTCTGCACCACCTCGACGCGGACCTGGTCGCGGTCACGACCGCTTTTGACGGCGGAAACGTCAATCGTGTCGCCAGTGGTGCCTTCGGCGTCAATGCCGCCGTTGATGTTCTTGATCTGCAGGAGCTGGTTGGCGGCCAGCTTGCCGCTCCAGTGGAAGGTATCGCCCTGTTGCTGAGCGCGGCTGAGGGAACACAGGCCTAGGACCATGGCGAAGAGGAGAAGCAGACGGGAACGACGGTTTGTGGTCATGGCACACTCTTTCAGAAGGTCAGACGGACTGGGAGGAGATACGTAACCACGGGGATGAATGTTTCCGGGACGAGTGGGGAATCGACGTTGGTCGTTGGATGGCCGGTCGCTGCGCGCATAGAATTGACCGGATGACCGATCTCGGCAAGATCCTGATCTTCCTCGGCGTGTTGCTGGCGGTGTTCGGGGTGCTTCTCGTCTTCGGGAGCCGCTTGCACTTGCCGATCGGCCGGCTGCCGGGCGACATCGTTTATCGCGGGAAAAATACGACGGTGTATTTTCCCATCGTGACCTCAATCTTGATCAGCCTTGTGCTCTCGGTGGTGCTGTATCTGATCGGCAGGTTCAGGCGGTAGCGTGGAAGGCTTTGGGCTCTCGGTTTTCGAACTTTTCGGCACCGATATCCCTGTCTCGTGCCCAGCAACGATCTGCCATCTGCCGTCCTTCTTCGCAAACACCCTGGTGATGCGGTAGTCGCCGCGCTCATCCTGACCTTTGTAGTTTTCCTTCGAGACGTAGCGGTAGGTCATGACAGCCGCGGTCCCGTACACACGGACCGTCTCCTCGCTCATTTTGTAGGAAAAGATGTGGTGGTCTCCCGAGCGGAAGCTCTCGACGATGTGCGGCTTGGTGAGTAACCGGCCTTCGCCATCGATGAACGTGTACTCGTCGGCGAGGACGCGGTCGAGGATGCTCGCTCCGTTGTGCAAGTAGCCCAGGATGAGCTGGGCGTGGAGTTGCCGAATCTCCGATTCGACTGATGGGCCCTGGTGAACCTGGGCGGTTGGCTGCCTAGTAAGAGCAAGCAGCAGGATCGAGGCGGCAAGGGTCACGACTGGTCGCATGCCAGCAATACTAAGCCCTGAGCCTGAGGCGTGCAGCCTTGCGCCTGAAGCCTGAAGCCTGCCTGAGTTACACTGCCCTCGATGTCACTTCCCGACCAAATGGGGTTCACCTTCCAGGCGCCGGCGCGGCGCATCTGGACGGTGAAGGACCTGATGAGCGCGGTGCGCTCCGCCGTGGAGCGCGAGTACACCGACGTGTTCGTCGAAGGCGAGATTTCCAATTACCGGCCGGCGGAGTCGGGACACCTGTACTTCACGCTGAAGGAAGATGGGGCGCAGATGCGGGTGGTGATGTTCCGCTCGCAGTCGCGCCTGCTGAAATTCAAGCCCGCCGACGGCATGGCGGTGATCGCGCGCGGCCGGGTAACGGTGTACGAAGCGCGCGGCGAGCTCCAACTCTCGGCCCAGTACCTGGAACCCAGGGGCGCGGGCGCGTTGCAAATCGCCTTCGAGCAACTCAAGCAGAAGCTGGCGGCGGAGGGGCTGTTCGACCAGGCGCGCAAGCAGCCGATTCCGGCGCTGCCGCGCAGCATCGGCGTGGTGACCTCGCCCCGGGGCGCCGCCATCCAAGACATCGTCAACATCGTGCGGCGGCGGCACCGCGGGCTCAACGTGCTCATCTATCCGGCGCAGGTGCAGGGCGAATCGGCGGCGGGCGAGGTCAGCGCCGGCATCCAGTATTTCAATCGCGC
>DASWAR010000119.1:0-8760 GCA_036391015.1 Terriglobales bacterium | reverse complement strand
ATCGCTCTGGTGGGCGTGAATGGGGCAGGGAAGTCAACGCTGATCCGGTTGCTGGCGGGGCTGGAGCCGGTGAGCGCGGGCGAGCGCCGGCTGGGACACAACGTCGAGGCCGATTACTTCGCGCAGGACCAGTACAAGCAGCTCGATCCGGAGCAGCGCGTGTTCGACGATCTGGAAAAGCTTTCCCCGCGCGCCACGCAGACCGAGCTGCGCAGCCTGCTGGGGTCGTTCCTGTTCACAGAGGGCGATGTGTTCAAGCGGATCGGGGTGCTCTCGGGCGGCGAGCGCAACCGCTACGCGCTGGCGCGGATGCTGATGTATCCCTCGAATTTCCTGCTGCTGGACGAGCCCACCAACCACCTCGATTTGCGCGCCAAGGACGTGTTGCTGGAGGCGCTGGAGAAGTTTGCCGGGACGGTGGTGTTCGTGTCGCACGACCGCTACTTCATCGACAAGCTGGCGACCAAGATTTTCGAGGTCGCGGAGCAGACGGTGACGGTGTTTCCCGGGAACTATGAGGACTTCCGGTGGCGGAAGGAGAGCATGGGCACAGACATTCCCTCGGCGGCTAAAGCCGGCAAAGGCGCGGGATTGAACGGCGCGGCTGAAGCCGCGCTCCTTCAAAGCGAAGCAACCGCAGCGGCGGAGGTTTCCAACAAGAAGCGGCTGAATCCGATCAAGCTGCGGCAGATGCAGGAGCGGCAGCAGGAATTGGAGGAAGAGGTGGGCCGGGTGGAGGCGGAGATCGCGCAGTGCGAAAGCGGGCTGCAGAGCTTTGTCAGCGCCGAGGAGACGGCGCGTCTCAGCGAGTTGCTGGAGCGGCGCAGGTCGGAACTGGAGCCGCTGGTGGCGGAGTGGGAAGCGCTATCGGCGGCGCTCGAAAGTAACGCGTAGTCCGCCGCTTCTGCTAGGAATGCCCGTATGCTGGTGCTATTCTTGACGCCGGAATCCACAAGTTCAGGACCAGCGTCGCGGGGTCCTTTCTGGCCGGGAGAATGTATGCCGAACGCTGCTCCGTATGGCATGGAGCTGGTGGAAAGCTGCCTGATGTGCAAGATGCGCAACGAGAGTTTTTTCTGCTCGCTGCCGCCCCAGACCCTGGAAGCCTTCGAAAAAATCAAGTTTCCGTCGGCGCTGCCACGGGCGAGCGTGCTGTTTGTCGAGGGACAGATGCCGCGCGGGCTCTACCTGCTGTGCCGCGGGCGGGTGAAGCTGTCGGTGAATTCCAGCGACGGCAAGACGATGATCCTGAAGATCGCCGAGCCGGGCGAGGTGCTGGGGATGCACGCCGTGGTCAGCAACCAGCCCTACGAGTTGACCGCCGAGACGGTGCAGCCCTGCCAGGTGGTGTTCATCAAGCGGGAAGATTTTCAGAAATTCCTGGAAGAGCACGGGTCGGCGTGCCTGCAGGCGGCGCGGCACCTGAGCGACAACTGCCACAACGCGTACGACATGATCCGGGCCATCGGGCTGTCGCACTCGGCGAGCGAGAAGCTGGCCCGCATGCTGCTGGAGCTGGCCAGCGAAGGCGAAGCGACCAAGGAAGGCATCCGGGTGAAGCTGGCGCTGACCCACGAGGAGATCGCGCAGGTGATCGGGACCTCGCGCGAGACGGTAACGCGGCTGCTCGGCAGCTTCCGCAAGAAGCAGATGGCATCGCTGCGGGGATCGACGCTGCTGATCAAGAACAAGGCTGGGCTGGAGAAGCTGGTGGGATCGTAAGAACAGGTTTTAGGCGTTTGGTTCTAGGCTTTAGCAAAAACAGGATGGTGAGGCGCGGCTGCGGCCGTGCCTTTTTCATTTCTGCTTCCAAGATTCAGGTTGGTAAAATTCAGGCGGCGCAATCTTGGCGGCGGAGATGCACCACGATGGTGCTGCCGTCGGCGGACTCGATCTCCAGCGCGGCCTGAGCGCCCGCGACCACGCGCACGCGGAGTGGGTTACTGACCACGTGGGTATGGAATGGCTGGAACGGCGTGCCCAGCACGATGGTGATCTGCTGCTGTCCGTCGGCGACGTCGGTGGTGAGTTCCTCCAGGAACGAATGGTTAACGACAAGGTGCTTGCCGCGTCCGGGCGATTTTTGCTCCAAGGTGACATTCCAGCCGAAATGGCGGAATCCAAAGTTGCCGAGAAAGCTGTACCACTGCGGGGGTGGAATTTCGCGCGCCGGCATGGAAGACTCCTGGGGAAGAAACTCAAGCCCAAGCAGTGTGCAACATTCCTGCACTAATGTTGCAAAAATTGTTTCAGAAGAGCCGCGGTGCTTCCCAAATCGGGAGTATCTATTGCGTGAGGCGCAACTTGGCGGCCAGCTTTTCCAGCGCCAGCAGACGGCAGGCGTCGGGGAGTGAAAAGTTTTGCGATACCGCAAAAGATTGCGCCCGGTGGAAAATCTCGGTGAGTTGGTGGCGGATCAGCGATTCGGTGGCGGCTTGCTCGGGTGCGGCGTAGTGGAGGGCGTTCTGCCACTCGGCAAACCAGGCCAGCATCCGGGGCGCCGCGCCCAGCAGCGCTCGGATGATGGTGATACCGCGCGAGGCGAGCACGGGCGCTGCCGCGGGAGTGATGGCGTTGGGCATGGTTTCCAGCAACAGCGAGGCGCGGATGCGAGAGGCGTTCTGGCAATTGACCTGGCGCTCGGCAGCGGCGGCGACAAGAACGTCGCAGGCAGATTCCAGGACCTCGGAGTTGCGCACCGCTTCGGCGCCGTCGAACCCGTAGAGCATGCCGTGGGTTGTGAGATGGGCGGCGACGGCGGCCAGGTCCAGACCGCGCTCGGCGAACAGTCCGCCGGATTTGTCGGCCAGCGCGATGATGCGTGCGCCGGCATGGTGCAGGAGGTTGGCGAGCGCCACTGCAGCCGGGCCGAATCCCTGGAGGGCGACGCGGCAGCCGTCCAGAGCGGACGGAGGCTGCTGGCTGGTGGCGGGTGACTGGGGCGGGCGGGTGGCTGGTTTCTGGGCTCGCAAGGCTTCGGAAATCAAAGTGAACCAACCGGTGGCGAGGGCAGCGGCGGGATCGGAAAGTCCACCGAGAATCGCCGGCTTGCCGACCAGGGCGGCGGGTTCAAGATGGCGGCTGGCCGAGGTCCATGCGGCGGCGAATTCAGCGGGGGCAAAGATGTCGCCGCGGATGTCGAGCGCGACCACGTAATCGCGGACCAGGTGGCGCAATTCCCGTTCGGAGAGTTGCGCCGGATCGCAGACAATGGCGCCGGCGCTTCCGCCCAGCGGCAGGTCGAAGAGCGCGCATTGCAGGGTCATTTGCAGGGCGAGCGGACGCAGTTGGGCGAAGTGGGCGTCGGGCGCAAACACCACCGGTCCCAGGCAGCCGGCGCGCGGGCGGTAGTGCTGGACGCGAAGCGCGGCGCAGGTGAGGGCGTCTCCGGAGTCGCGCCGCAGCGGGAGATTGATTGTGACCTCGCGTTCCGGGTGCTTGAGGCGCTGCACGATCCAGTCTTCCAGGTCGAGCGCGCGGGCCGATTGTTCCAGTTGTGCGGCCGAATCGAGGAGGGGATCCTCTTCCATGATTTCGGGAGGGAGGAGATCAGTCGAGTTCATTGCGACCTCCTAAAGCGAAATGTCGCTCCGGGCGGAGCCTGTTCCCCCCTGTGAAGGGCTCCGCCCGGAGGCTGTCGGCTCGCGCGGGACGTGCTGCCTAGGGGACACGTCCCGGGAGCCGGCGATCCGCCCCATCACGCGCAAGAGCGGCGCGTGCCGGGGACCACGGCCATGACTAATCCGCGCTCGCGGGCTCGGCCAGCCAGCGGGTGCGGGGCTCGACACGCTCGACGCGCGGAAAAATCTTCAGATGAAGTACGGCCAGGCGGAAGGCAATGACAGCCGCGGCGACCAGCATGATGGTGACCGCCATCTCCGACCACTTGGGAACGTAGTGCGTGCCGGTTGCGCGTTCCAGCGCGGTGATGGAAACGTTGACGCGATGGGTGATGAACCCCATGACCATGACCGCGCTTGCCCAGTAGAGTCCGATGGGCGTTTCGCGCACCTTCTTCAGGTTGAACAGCACCACGGGCGCGACGATGAGCAGCGCGATCTCCAGCCAGAAGTAAAACGTTTCGGGCCGCGCCAGGAACAGGTAATGAGTGGCGCCCTGCCGGCCGAGATCCACGAAGCGGAACAGCGCGAAGATCACCAGCAGGGGAGTGATCACCCGGCTGAAATCCTTGAGGATGCCGGTATCGATCTTCACGCCCAGCGAGCGCATGCTGAGATACAGGGCGATGATGACCATGGCGAATCCGGCGGGAATCGCCGAGAGATAGAACAGCGTCGTCTGATAACTGCTGTACCAGAGCGGATATTCCTTGCCCTTGAAGATGATGAACAGGCCGCCCAAGAACGACTGGTGCAAGGAGGAGAGCAGCACGCCGACCAGCACCAGGGCGATCAGAATACGGTGGTGCCACTCGAGGGCGAGTTCGCGGATACGCTGATGAGGAATCTTCTCCAGCAGCGCGGGCGAGAACTCCAGCGCCAGCACGGTGGTGTAAAGAATGATGCACCAGACCACTTCGAAGAGCACCGATTTTCGGTTCCACATGACCAGCGGGTGCCAGAAGTTCCAGGGTAGCCCGAGCTCCCAGGCGTAGCCGGCGATCACGGAGAGATAGCCAAGGAACGCGATCATGACGGCGGCGCGGGAGATGGGATGGTAGCGCTCCATGCCGAGCAGGTACACGGCGCCGGCGATGGCGAAGCCGCCGGCGGAGAGTCCGACGCCGCACAGCGTAGCGACGCCCACCCAGATGCCCCAGGGCTGGCCGTCAGAGAGGTTGGTGGCCGCGCGCCATCCGGCAAAAAACCGGAGGTAGGTGGCCCAGATACCGGCGGCAAAGATGACCGCCGAAATTGCGCGCCACAAAGTGATTTTTTTCATGATCTGCGACATGGCTAGCTCCTTTCCTTCGGTTCCCGTTCGGCCGATTCCGCCGCGGCGACTTCACGGCGGCGTTGCGTGATCCAGTAGAGGCCGGCCAGCAGCGATCCGCCGATGGTCACGACGGTGGGAACTTCACCCAGCGCGGCGGCGGAGAGAGTCGGCATCGGCTGGTTCAACGGAGACTCGATGAATCCGAGCTTCTCGAAGGGCACGTCGGAGATATAGAGCACCGAGGTGCCGCCCACTTCCTTCTCGCCGTAGATCCGCGGCACATAGACACCGGGGTTTTCCACGATGCGTTTGTGCGCTTCCATCAGTAGGTCTTCGCGGCTGCCGAACAAGGTGGCGCCGGTGGGGCAGGCTTCGGAGCACAGGGCCTGGTTGCCGGCCAGGACGCGCTCGGCGCACATGTCGCACTTGGTGACGTAGGGCGCCAGCTTGTTCCACTCGTACTTGGGAACGCTGAACGGGCAGGCAATCATGCAGTAACGGCAGCCGATGCACTTGGCGCCGTCGTAACGCACCGCGCCCTGCGCGGTCTTGATGATGGCGCCGACCGGGCAGGCGCTGGCGCAGGAAGGATCTTCGCAATGCAGGCACATGCGGCGGACGAACTTGTCGCCGCGCGGCTCCACCGCGGTGAAAGCGGTGGCCGAGAGCGTCGGCTCGGGGTCGCCCGGCTGCTTGTGTCCGGTCTTGCAGGCGGCGGAGCACTGCAGGCAGCCGATGCACTTGGTGATGTCGATCAACAGCCCTTTCGATTTCTTGCTCATCTCAAGCCTCCCAGGCAGTACCTCTATCCGGGCCTGTGTTCCCATCGGCCCGCTACGTCAGGAAAAATTCGCGAATCATGGCGCGCTGCGCGCCCGGCTCGAGCTGGGCGAGCAGACCGGACACGGGCAGTCCGCCATCGGCCGCCGCCGCCGGTGCGAGCTGGGAAGTCATGCTGGAAAGACGGCGCACGGAGTTTTGCATCCACGAGCCGACCAGGCTTCCCTGCAGCAGATTGTTCAGGTTGAGGTTGATCTCCGGCGCCTTGACGACGCAGATCCAGCCCGCTTTGTACGGGTCCTTCAGCACGATTCCAGGATCGTTGACCACGTCCTGGTTGACGGAGACAACCACGCCCTCAATGGGGGACAGCAACTCCACCGCCAGCCCGTCGCGCGAGATGGTGCAGATCTTCTGGCCCTGACGCACCCAGCGGTTCAGGCCGACGACTTCGACGCGATCGATCTTGCCCAGCAAGTTGGCGCCGAAGCTGTCCAACCCGATGCGCGCGTTCTGGCGGCCTTCATCCAGGACCCAGGTGTGGCCGGGATGAAAGCAGTAGCCCTTGGGGACCTCGAAGCCTTGATCGCGCATCATGTTGGGCGCGGCCGGCTGCGGGTAAACGCGCGGCTGCACCGCCACCGCGGGCTGCTCGCGGCGCAGAAAATACGTGATCGACATGATCAGCAGAAAAGTCAGCAGCACAAATAGGATCGACATACGGTCTCCTTTTTCCCGACAACTTCATCCTGGGATAGTGCACGCGAGGGGCAAAAGGCCGATTGGGAGCCGACATTGAGGAATAAGAAGTTAGGAAGTTCCGCGATCAGAATGTAGTGGCGAGTCGCTGCAAAACGCAGTGGTGCGGAGCAAAATGCAGTGCGCAAGATGTGGGGGGACGCCTGTCAGCCGGGCCAGAGGGCGCGCTCGAGTGCGACAATACTCCTGAAATCTACAAGGAATTTCAGGAGCGAAAGTTTTGGCGCTGTTCCTGTCCCATGGTTCTCGACGGTTGAAGTTTGTGCTAGTCGCGCTTGTCCTGCTGTTATGCGCCGCGGCGCCTGCGCAAACCGTGCAATACAAGCCGCTTCCACCTGAGATTATTCAAGCGCGATTGCAGAAGTACGCCGGGAACGACCAGCAACGCGAGGCGACGCTCAAGCAGATGTTCGCGGAAGCCGGATGCGACGGTCAGCAGCTTGCGGAACAGCCGGTGAAAGGATCAAAGCTGCCCAACGTGATCTGTGCCCTCCCGGGCAGCACGGATAGAACGATCATCGTGGGCGCTCACTTCGATCATGTGCCGCAAGGCGATGGCGTAGTGGACAACTGGAGCGGTGCGTCGCTGCTGCCCTCGTTATACGAAGCGGTGAAGGGTGAGTCCCGGAAGCACACCTTTATCTTTATCGGTTTCACGGACGAGGAGAAGGGCGAGGTCGGCTCGCGATTTTACGCGCGGCACATGACAAAAGAAAATGTCGCCGCAACCGACGCGATGGTCAACATGGACACGCTCGGTCTTGCGCCGACGGAGATTTGGGCCAGTCGTTCGGACCGGCAGTTGCACGGCGCGCTTCTGTACGTGGCCAAGCAATTGAATTTGCCGGTAACCGGTGTGAACGTGGAGCAGGTTGGCAGCACGGACTCAGAGCAGTTTGCCGCGCGCAAGATCCCGAGCATTACCATCCATTCGCTGACCCAGGAGACGTGGAACGCGCGCATCTTGCACACGTCGAAAGACAAGATTTCCGCTGTCCGGCTGGACGACTACTACCAGACGTACCAGCTACTCGCCGCGTATATCGCTTTCCTGGACGAAGCGCCGCGACCGCCAGCGAAAGCAAAGTAGAATCTCAGGCAGCAGACGGTCGCCAGGAAGGCAGGGTAGTGGTGAGCAGGTGTATCAGTGCAACCGGCTACCTACCGATCAAGCAAGCCTGTCTGATTCTTGGGCCTCCACGAGAGATTCAGGCCCCTTCAAGAAACCGAGACTGTCAGCGGACCAGAAGTTCGGTGAGTTCGTGCGTACGGGTGAGGATCCAGTGGTAATGAAATCCCAAGACCATCAGCGCCATGATTGCGGCCATGGACATTGGCCAAGACCTTGCTGTTCCGGTATTTACGCGAGGCTGCCAGTTGAGTAATCTCTCTACGAGGTTGGCATGTGTCGAGTAGCTTACACTCTTTTTTCACGTTGGGTCCCGCTCACCCGGTATCTTCCTACTACCCTGGTAGTAACCGATAGCTGCCGCTACGCTGCTGACATGAAATTTCGCCTGGCGATCCTGCTGGTTGTGCTGCTCTCGTACGCCGCCGCACAAAACACTCCCGCTGCCACAACCACTCCGCAGCAGAAGTTGCCGCCCGTTCATGAACGCGTGGAAGTGACTGCGACCCGGCTGCCTGAGGATCCTGGTAAAGTCCCGGCCGCGGTAGAAGTACTCACCGGAGATGAGTTGAGCGCACGAGGCGCCACCGACCTGCGCAGCGCACTGGCGTTCGCTACCGGCGTAACCATAGCGCCGGGCGGAGACGCAGGACCGGCCAGTTCCGTGCCGGAGTTTTGGGGACTGAAAGAGTTCGACGCGTTTCTCCTGGTGGTCGATGGCGTTCCTTGGGGAGGGACCTTCAATCCTGCATTGACTTCTCTCAGTCTCAGCGACATTGATCGCATCGAAGTCCTTCGGGGCCCGGCGCCGGTCGCTTACGGCGCCACGTCGTTCGTGGGCGTCATCCAGGTCATCCACAAGGACACGGCGTCCAAAGAGAGGACCCTGGAGCTTCATGGTGGCAACTTTGCGAGTGGAGGCGCTGCGTTTTCCACCCCCATACCTCTAGGGGGCAACTGGGCATCACGCCTTACCGTGGAGGGAGAGCGGCTGGGATTCAGTGATGATCGTACGGCTTATCGCCGTGGTCACGGTCTGTGGCGGGTCTCGCGTAGGCCCCCGGATGGAAGTCGCTTCTGGTTCAACGCCGATGTGAACTGGCTCGACCAGGACCCGGCCAGTCCCCGTCCGCGTGTGGGTACGGTTTTGTCGCCGCTTGTTCCGGTGGATTCGAACCAGAATATGGCGGGGGCGT
>DASWAR010000118.1:0-10756 GCA_036391015.1 Terriglobales bacterium | reverse complement strand
GCGCCGCCGTGCAGCGGACCGGCCAGCGCCGACGCCGCGCCCGCCGCCGACAGGTAGGGATCGGCCTGCGAGCTGCCGACCGAGCGCATCGCGTTGGCCGAGCAATTCTGCTCGTGGTCGGCATGCAGGATGAAGAGCACGTCGAGCGCCCGCGCCATCACCGGATTGGCCACGTACTTCGGCTCCACCATCTTCCACAGCATGTTCATGAAGTTCTCGGGGAAGCTGAGGTCGTTGTCGGGATAGACGAAGGGATATCCGAGGCTGTGCCGGTAGGAATATGCCGCAATCGTCGGAATCTTGGCGATCAGGCGGATGATCTGGTGCCGTCGGCACTCCGGATCGGCGATGTTCTTGGACTCCGGATAAATGGTGGAGAGCGCCGCCAGCGTGCTCACCAGGATGCCCATGGGGTGCGCGTCGTGGCGGAAGCTCTTCATGAACTGCTTGGTGTTTTCGTGCAGCATGGTGTGGTGCGTAATCTGCTTCACCCATTCGTGGCTTTGTTCGGGTGTAGGCAATTCGCCGTTGAGCAGCAGGTACGCGACGTCAAGGTAGGTGCAGTTCTCCGCCAGGTCTTCGATGTTGTATCCGCGGTAGCGCAGAATGCCTTTGTCGCCGTCAATGAAAGTGATTTTGCTGCGGCACGATGCCGTGTTCATGAAGGCGGGGTCGTATCCCATCAGGCCGAAGTCGGTGGGATCGGTTTTGATCTGCCGCAGGTCCATGCTGCGGATGGTGCCGTGTTCAATCGGCAGGGTGTAGGTACGGTTGGTCCGATTGTCGACGACGGTGAGCGTGTCGTTGGCCATGCATTCCTCCTCGGCGAACGCCCGGCCGGGGTTCCCGGCGCACGCCGGTTTGGCGCGTGCTGGGGTGGCGGCCGGATACCGGCGGTGCCGGAATAAGTGAGTGCAGCCTGCCAAATTAGTCCTTTTTTCGGCCGTTGGCTAGCCATGCATTCACCGGCCCCTGGGTGCCGTTCCATTTTGGACATGGAGCAGTTGCCAGCCTTCAAAACAGCCTTGGCTGGTGAATCCAGGCCCTGGCGGTGCATACTTTTTCGTCATGAATTCCTTTCGGTGTACATTGGACCGCGGATGATGTGTTGCATTTCCCAGGTTGGCACTCGCAACTCAAGCGCATGATCGTCGGCACCGGCATTGACATCGCCGAAGTCCCCAGGATCGCTGCCGCTATCGAGCGTTTCGGCGACCGCTTCCTGCGCCGCATCTTCACCGAAAAGGAAATCCGCTACTGCGACTCCAAGGCAAACCGCATGGAAAGATACGCCGCGCGTTTTGCCGCCAAGGAAGCCGCGCTCAAGGCCATCGGCACCGGCTGGAAACACGGCGTGGCGTGGACTGACGTCGAGGTCCGGCGCGAACCCGGCGGCCGCCCCACCATCGGCTTCACCGGCAAGGCCGCCGAGTTCGCCGCGCGCCTCGGCGTCACGCGAGCCTCACTGTCGCTGTCGCACACCAAGGATCAGGCGATTGCGTCCGTGATCTTGGAAGATTCGTAGCCTGGAGAGTTCATTTGTCCGAAACCGTGGTTGCAGTCCAGCCCGCGCCCCAACTCACGCCCCAAGCCGATCGCCGCACCCATCTTGCCGGCGTGCTCATGGTGAGCTTTGCCAGCCTCTTGTTGGAACTGGCGCTCACCCGCCTCTTCTCCGTGATCCTCTTCTACCACTTCGCCTTTCTGGCGATCTCGATTGCGCTTCTCGGCCTGGGCGCCGGCGGGGTGGTTGCCTATCTGGAAAGGAACCGGCTGGCACAGTGGGACACGCGCACCTTGGG
The DNA here is from genome assembly GCA_036391015.1 of Terriglobales bacterium. GTDB lineage: Bacteria > Acidobacteriota > Terriglobia > Terriglobales > Acidobacteriaceae > JAIQGF01. Next base: position 8,954 of record DASWAR010000118.1, on the reverse strand, counting down.
CTCGCGCCTGGCCGCCGCCAACGCCGTGCTGCTGCTGGTCGTCCTGGAGGTTGACCTGCACGCCCCGGTTTCGATCGCGTTTGACTTGACGCCCGAGGTGATGCTGCGGCTGGCGCTGATGTACATCGTGTCCGCGCTGCCGTTTTTCTGCACCGGGCTTTTGTTGTCGGTGATTTTCGCGCGCGAAACCCGCGGCATCACCGAACTCTACGCCGCTGACCTCACCGGAGGCGCGCTCGCCTGCCTGGCCATCGTGCCCTTGCTGAACTTCGTCGGCGGGCCGAACTCGATCCTCTTCGCCATGATCGCTTCGGCGGCAGCCTCCGCTATCTGGGCGCGCACCACCCGGTCGCGCCGCTTTGCCCTGGTGCTGATGGCCGCCTTCGCCCTGCTCACCGCCGCCAATTATTCCGGCAAACTCATCGATGTGGTCTACGCCAAGGGCGTGCGCCGCGACCGGCCCTGGGTGCTGTTCGCACGCTGGAACGCCATTTCCCGCGTCGAGGTGGACGAGCAGGGCGACGCCAGGGTCATTGTCATCGATGCTGACGCCTCCACCTGGATCATGAACACCGATCCCCACCACTGGAGTCAGGACTACAAGGAGAACCTTATGTCGGCGGCGCCGGGCGTCGTCAACGTGCTGCGCCCGCGCGGCGACTACGCCATCATCGGCCCCGGCGGCGGCGTCGACATCTTGCGCGCCCTCGCCAACGGCAGCCCCAGCGTCACCGCCATCGAGATCAACCCGATCATCGTCAACGACATCATGCGCGGGCGCTGGGCCGATTTTTCCTATCACCTTTATGACCAGCCCGAGGTCCACGTTCATCTCGCTGACGGACGCTCCTGGGTGCGCAATTCGCGCCAGCAGTTCGACGTTTTGGAAATGACGCTGGTGGACACCTGGGCCTCCACCGCCGCCGGCGCCTTCGCCCTGAGCGAGAACAACCTCTACACCGTCGAGGCGTTCCAACAATATTTCGATCACCTCAAGCCCGATGGCATCATTGCCATCACGCGTTGGGAGTTCAGCCAGCCGCGCGAGGCGCTGCGCATTGTTTCCCAGGAATTGGAAGTGCTGAAGCGTGCCGGAATTTCTGACGCGCCCGCGCACTTCATCGTCGTTTCCGAGCGCCCGCTCGACAAAGATGGTGTCCCGGTCGCGGTCCTGTTCAAGAAATCGCCTTTCACCCCGGCTGAGGAAGCCGCGGTGCGCGCGCACCTGGCGGGATACCCAGAGCTGCACGCGCTCTATATGCCCTCGGACATGGTGTACGACAAATCACCTGGGCCTTTGGCGGCAGCACAAGAAGAGCACCTTGCGAAACAGAATGCCTTCTATCACCTGATCGGGCTTGGTAATCCGCGGCTGTTTGCCGCCAACTACGCGTACAACGTCGCGCCGGTTTCCGACAATGCTCCCTTCTTCTTCTTTACCATGAAGACCCGCGACGTATTTGCCAACCTGCTCGGCGGTTCCGGTCGTGGCGTGGACTGGAAAAACAACATCGGCGTGGCCGTCCTCGCCATGGTGCTGGTCGTATCGATCGCCTGCGTGCTGCTGTTCCTGATTCTTCCCTTGGCGCTGCATGGTCGCGCCGGCCGCGGCCAGCCGGTGGCGAATCACGTGCCGGTGTCGCGCCTGCTTTACTTCATCGCCATCGGCCTCGGCTACATCCTGGCCGAAATCGCCTTCATCCAGCGCTTCGTCCTCTTCCTCGGCCACCCGACCTACGCCCTCACCGTGGTCATCTTCCTCATGCTGCTGGCCAGCGGCGCCGGCAGCATGCTGTCGCGGCGGTGGCTGTTCGATCCGCTGCAGGTGCGGACGCCGCTCGCCGTGGTCGTCGCACTGTTGCTGGCCTACATTTGGGTGCTGCCGCCGCTACTGCGGGCGCTGGTTGGCTTGCCATTCTTGCTGAAGCTGATGATCAGCGCTCTCGCCCTGGTTCCCCTGGGACTCGCCATGGGGATGCCGTTTCCCAGCGGCCTGCGTGCGCTCGCGGCGAGTAGCCTCGCGGCGAGTACCCTCGCGGCTGGAAGCGCGCAGCAGGACAACGCCATCGAGTGGGCGTGGGCCTTGAATGCCGCCTCCAGCGTGCTGGGTTCGGTGCTGGCGATGGTGATAGCCATCCAGTTTGGCTTAAGCTGGACCCTGGCGTCGGGTGCGCTGGCGTATTTGCTCGCGCTGGTGCTCGTCCCGCGGCTGCGAGCCTTACCGCTGCCTGAGTTACAAAACTTTACGCCCGCATCAAATCTTTTTACACCACCCAGTGGTGAGTGGGGTTACTCTGACTAATGGCCGCCAAAGCGCCTGAAAATGCGCCGGCGGAGCATGGCTTACAAACAATTAATGGGGCCGGTTGATCTTCGGGACGGCATCGCCACGCATCTCCCCTCTGGTACGACGTCCGCCGACAACCGGGTTTCCGAATGTCTCGTGTACGCATCGTTATCATTCTCGCCTCCACCCTGCTGATCGTGATCGGCGCCACCGCCGTCCGCTACACCAAGAAGCCAACCCAAAACTCGAAGGGCCCGGCGCCGAATGTTGCCGGCCGCGGCGTGCCCGTACTCGCCGAACTGGTTGCCACGCGCGATGTGCCGGTGTACCTGCGCGGTCTCGGGTCAGTGTCGGCGTTCAACACCGTTACGGTGAAGGCGCGTGTGGACGGCCAGATCACCAAGATCAACTTCCGTGAGGGGCAGGAGGTCAATCCGGGCGACCTGCTGGTCGAGATTGATCCGCGCCCCTACCAGGTGCAACTGCACACGGCGGAAGCCAACCTGGCCAAGGACGAGGCGACCCTCGCCGACGCCAAGCTCAACCTGGCCCGCTACACCGAATTGTGGAAGGCAGGCGTCATCAGCCAGCAGCAGTACAACACCCAGCAGTCGCTGGTCGGGCAATTGCAGGGCTCCATCGGCGCCGACCAGGCGGCGATGGAAAACGCCAAGCTGCAGCTGGTGTACTCGCACATCACTTCGCCGATCGGCGGGCGCATCGGGCTGCGCCTGGTGGACATCGGAAACATGGTGCATGCCTCCGACCAAAACGGGCTGCTGGTCATCACTCAATTGAATCCCATCGCAGTGTTGTTCACGCTGCCGGAAGACTACATTCCGCAGGTATTGCAGCACATGCGCAAGGGGCCGCTGGAGGTGGATGCCTACAGCCGTGACGACCGCACCAAACTTGCCAGTGGCAAACTGCTGACTCTCAATAATGAAATCGATGCCACCACCGGCACCAACAAGTACAAGGCCGTTTTCCCGAACGAAGACCGCGTGCTGTGGCCTAACCAGTTCGTCAACATCCGGCTGCTGCTCGAAACCATGCAAAACGCGATCACGGTGCCGGCAGCGGCCATTCAGCGCGGGAACCAGGGGACCTTCACGTATGTCGTGAAGCCCGACAACACGGTGGAACCGCGAGTCGTCAAGGTGGGTGTAACCGAAGGCAACCTGGCTTCCATTGAGTCAGGCCTGCAACCGGGTGAATTGGTGGTCACCGACGGCCAGGACAAGCTCCAGCCCGGCGCCAAGGTTGAAGTGCAACGCGGCAACCGGTCCGGCGGGACCCCGCCCAACGCCAATAAGGCGGCGGGATCATGAATCCGTCCCGGATTTTTATTCTCCGGCCGGTCGCCACCTCGTTGCTGACCGTGGGAATGCTGCTGGTGGGTCTGGTGGCCTACCGGCAACTGCCTGTCTCCGCCTTGCCGCAGGTGGATTACCCCACCATCCAGATCCTGACGTTTTATCCCGGCGCCAGTCCCGAGGTCATGGCTTCGTCGGTGACAACTCCGCTGGAGCGGCAATTCGGCCAGCTCCCCGGATTGAACCAGATGACCTCGACGAGTTCCTTCGGCAGCTCGATCGTGGTGCTGCAGTTCAACCTCAACGAGAGCATCGACGTTGCCGAGCAGGAAGTGCAGGCCGCGATCAACGCTGCTTCCACGTATCTGCCGCGCGATCTGCCGAACCCGCCCATCTACACCAAGACCAATCCCGCCGACGCGCCCGTGCTCACCCTGGCGCTGACCTCGGACACGCTGCCGCTGTCGAAGGTCGAGGACCTTGCCGACACCACGCTGGCGCAAAAAATTTCGCAGATTCCCGGCGTCGGGCTGGTGTCCATCAGCGGTGGCCAAAAGCCCGCGGTGCGCGTGCAGGCCAACCCGACCGCGCTGGCCTCGTACGGGCTGGGCATGGAAGACCTGCGCACCGTGCTCACCCAGGCCAACGTGGATCAGGCCAAGGGCAGCATCGAAGGTCCGCGGCTGGCCTATACCATCGGCGCCGACGATCAGCTCATGTCCAGCGACGGGTACAAGCCCGTCATCATCGCCTATCGCAACGGCTCGCCGGTGCGCGTCATGGATGTCGCCACCGTCGTGGACAGCGCCGAAAACGTCAAGCAGGCGGCGTGGGAAAACACGCACCCGGCTGTGATCATGAACATCCAACGCCAGCCGGGCGCCAACATCATCGCCGTGGTGGACCGCATCCAGACGCTGCTGCCGCAATTGCGCTCGGCACTGCCCAAGGCAGTCACCGTCAGCGTGCTCGCCGACCGCACCGAAACCATTCGCGCCTCGGTGTCGGACGTGAAGTTCGAGCTGATGTTGACCGTCGCGCTGGTCGTGATGGTGATGTTTCTCTTCCTGCGCACCGTCTCCGCCACCGTGATTCCCAGCATCACCGTGCCGCTCTCGCTGGTCGGCACCTTCGGCGTGATGTACCTGCTCGGCTACAGCCTCGACAACCTCTCGCTGATGGCGCTGACCATCTCCACCGGATTCGTGGTGGACGACGCCATCGTGATGATCGAAAACATCGCGCGCTACATCGAAGTGGGCGATTCGCCGGTGATGGCGGCACTGAAGGGCTCGGAGCAGATCGGGTTCACGATCGTTTCGTTGACCGTCTCGCTCATCGCGGTGCTGATCCCGTTGTTGTTCATGGGCGACGTGGTGGGGCGGCTGTTCCGCGAATTCGCGGTCACCCTGGCGGTCACGATTCTGGTATCGGCGGTGATTTCACTGACCTTGACGCCGATGATGTGCGCCAAGCTGCTGCGCCACCGGACCGAACAGGAGCAGGGCTGGTTCTACCGCAAGTCGGAGCACTTCTTTAACGCCGTAATAGAAAAGTACGCCACCACGCTGCGCTTTGTTCTGCGTCACCAGCGGGAGACGCTGTTGCTAACGGTCGGCACGCTGGCGCTGACTTTCTTCCTTTACATCGTCGTGCCCAAAGGCTTTTTCCCGGTGCAGGACACGGGCGCGATTCTCGGAATTTCCGAGGCGACGCAGACGGTCTCGTTCCAGGCCATGGCCGATCGTCAGCAGAAACTCGCGCAGGTCATTCTCAAGGACCCGGATGTCGAGAACCTGTCCTCCTTCATCGGCGTGGACGGAATCAACACCACCATCAACACCGGCCGTATCCAGGTGAACCTCAAGCCGCGCGACCAGCGCAGCGCCACCGCGTCGGAGATCATCCGGCGGCTGCAGCCGCAGGTGGCGCAGATCCAGGGCATCACCCTCTACATGCAGCCGGTGCAGGACTTGACGGTGGAGGACCGGGTCAGCCGCACCCAGTACCAGTACACCATCGAAGACGCCAACGCGCAGGAGCTGGGCCAGTGGACGCCGCGGCTGGTGGACAAGCTGCGCACCCGGCCGGAACTGCGCGACGTCGCCAGCGATCAGCAGAATGGCGGTTTGCAGGCTGCCATTTCCATTGACCGCGATACCGCCGGGCGCCTGGGCATTCTCCCCGCCGACCTCGATAACACGCTCTATGACGCCTTCGGCCAGCGCCAGGTCTCCACCATCTTCACGCAATTGAACCAGTACCACGTCGTGCTGGAGGTGGATCCCAAGTATCAACAGCACCCGGATTCGCTCAAGGACATCTACGTGCGTTCCGCCACCGGCGGCGCCATTCCGCTGACCGCGTTCACCCGCATCGAGCAGATCAATGCGCCCCTGACCATCAATCACCAGGGACAATTCCCTGCCGCCACCCTGTCGTTCAACCTCGCTCCGAAAATTTCCCTGGGTCACGCCGTCACCGCGATCCAGCAGGCGGAGAAGGAAATCGGGCTCCCGACAAGTATCCATGCCAGCTTCCAGGGCACGGCGGCGGCGTTCCAGTCGTCGCTGAAAAACGAGCCGCTGCTGATCCTGGCGGCGGTCATCACCGTGTACATCGTCCTGGGAGTGCTGTACGAAAGCTACATCCACCCCATCACCATCCTGTCCACGCTCCCGTCGGCGGGCGTGGGCGCGCTGCTGGCGCTGTTGCTGTTTGGCATGGACCTGGGAGTGGTCGGACTGATCGGCATAGTGCTGCTGATCGGCATCGTGAAAAAGAATGCCATCATGATGATCGACTTCGCGCTCGAGGCCGAGCGCAAGGACGGCATGCCGCCGGAAGATGCCATTTACCAGGCGTGCCTGCTGCGCTTCCGGCCGATCATGATGACCACCATGGCCGCGCTCTTCGGCGGACTGCCGCTGGCCCTGGGCCGCGGCACCGGTTCGGAGTTGCGCCATCCGCTGGGCATCACCATTGTCGGCGGGCTACTGCTCAGCCAGTTGCTCACCCTCTACACCACGCCCGTCGTTTACCTCTTCTTTGACCGCCTGGCGCGCAAGTTTTCCCGCTACCGCGTCGGCAATCCCATTGATGCCGAGTCGGTGCCGGCGACGGACTGAGTATGAACGTTTCCGCTCCTTTCATACGCCGGCCGGTGGGCACATCGCTGCTCGCCGTGGCGGTGTTGATGGCGGGCTCCATCGCCTATTTCCTGCTGCCGGTATCGCCGCTGCCGGAAGTTGAGTTCCCCACCATCTCCGTGTCGGCCGGCCTGCCCGGCGCCAGCCCGGAGACCATGGCATCGGCGGTGGCTACGCCGCTGGAGCGGCAGTTCGGCAGGATCGCCGGCATCACGGAAATGACCTCGACGAGCCAGCTCGGCTCCACCAACATCACCATGCAGTTCGATCTCAGCCGCAACATCAACGCGGCGGCGCGCGACGTGCAGGCAGCCATCAACGCAGCCCGCGGACAGCTTCCGGCCAATCTCCCCAATTCTCCGAACTACCGCAAAACCAATCCCGCCGACGCTCCCATCATGCTGCTCGCCCTCACCTCCGAGACGCAGCCGTTGGCGCGCATGTACGACGCGGCCGATTCCATCCTGGCGCAAAAAATCGCCCAGGTCGAAGGCGTGGGGCAGGTGGTTGTCGGCGGCGGCGCCAAGCCCGCGGTCCGCGTGCAGACCAACCCGACGCAGCTTGCCGCCTACGGCATTGGCATGGACGAAGTCCGCATTGCGCTCAACCGCGCCAACGCCAACAGTCCCAAGGGAGAGCTGAGCGGCGACCGTGATTCCTTCGCCATTGCCGCTGACGACCAGCTCAAGGTCGCGGTTCAGTACCAGCCGCTGGTGGTGACCTACCGCAACGGCGCGCCCGTCCGCCTCGACCAGGTTTCCAACGTCTTCGATTCGGTGGAGGATGTCCGCAACGCGGCGCTGTTCAACAGCCGGCCCGCGGTTCTGATGATCATTTTTCGCCAGCCGGGCGCCAACATTATCGGCACCGTGGACCGCATTCGCGAGCTGCTGCCGCTGTTCCAGGCCTCGATCCCAGGTTCGATGAAGCTGTCGGTGGTGAATGACCGCACCACCACGATTCGCACCTCGGTGCAGGACATCGAGTTCACGCTCACCATCGCCGTCGCGCTGGTGGTCCTGGTGATCTTCCTTTTCCTGCGCAACGCGGCGGCAACCTTCATTCCCAGCGTGGCCGTCCCGCTGTCGCTGCTCGGCACCGTGGCGCTGATGTACCTGCTGCATTACACCATCGACAACCTGTCGCTGATGGCGCTGACCATCGCCACCGGATTTGTGGTAGACGACGCGATTGTCGTCATCGAAAACATTGCGCGCTACATCGAGGCCGGCGAGCATCCCGTGCGCGCCGCTTTCAAGGGCTCCAGCGAGATCGGCTTCACCGTGCTCTCCATGAGCACTTCGCTGGTGGCGGTGTTCATTCCCATCCTGCTGATGGGCGGAATCGTCGGGCGGCTGTTCCGCGAGTTTGCCGTTGTCTTGAGCATGGCCATCGCGGTGTCGCTGGTGGTGTCGCTGACCGCCACCCCCATGCTCTGCGCCAAGTTCTTGCGATCCGAGGCCGATCTCAAGCATGGCCGCCTGTATCGCCTCAGCGAGCGAGCCTTCAAAGGGATGCATTCTACTTACGCCGGCGGGTTGCGCTGGGTCTTGCGCCATTCGGCACTCATGCTGGCGGTCATGCTCGCCACGATGGCGTTCGCCGTGTACTTGTACATCATCGTGCCCAAGGGATTTTTCCCGCAGCAGGACACGGGGCGGCTGATGGGCAGCATTCAGGCGTCGCAGGATATTTCATTTGTCTCGCTACGGCAGAAGCAGCAGCAGTTCAGCGACATCGTGCTCTCCGATCCCGCGGTGGACACCGTCGGCGCGTTCACCGGTGGTGGCGCCAGAAACACGGCGCGCTTCTTTATCCAGTTGAAGCCGCTCCGCCAGCGCAAGGCCAGCGCCGACCAGGTGATCGGCCGCCTGCGCGCGAAACTCGGCCGCATTCCCGGCGCCGCCCTCTTTCTCCAGCCCGTTCAAGACGTGCGGGTCGGCGGGCGCATGAGCAACGCGCAGTACCAGTACACCCTGCAGGATGCCGATTTGAGCGAACTCAACGAGTGGGCGCCGCGCCTGCTGCAGCGTCTCCGCACGATTCCGGAGCTGCGCGACGTTTCCAGTGATCAGCAGAACAAGGGCCTGCAACTGCACCTGGCCATCGACAGCGACACCGCCGGAAGGCTCGGCATCCAGCCGCAGCAGATCGACGAATCTCTCTACGACGCCTTCGGCCAGCGCCAGGTCTCCACCATCT
>DASWAR010000117.1:0-6571 GCA_036391015.1 Terriglobales bacterium | reverse complement strand
GACTGTTTTTTGCGTTGCCTTTGCCTACTGGTGGAAACGACTGCGGACAGCATGCGCGATGCGTGCATCACGGGGTCCTTCGACTCGGGCGTTCGCCCCTTCGACTTCGCTCAGGGCGGGCTCTCGCTCAGGATGACATCTGCTTCCTCTTCAAAAAAAAAACACTCGTGCTGTCCCTACGGGACTCGAACGATTTTGTTTGCGGGAGTTCCCGGCGCTGAAGCGCCGGGCTATTTTCACCCGCCGCTAGGCGGCTGAGGAGTGATGGCGAGAGATGGGCGATCCCCCGAAAGTGGTCGCGACTCTACCCACACTCGGGGGCGCTGTTCGATTTCGCTCAGGGCAGGCTGTGTGCTCTGCGCACCCGGCGAGGTCGGCGAGCGACTCTGTCAGCAGTAGGTCCTAAGTTTCGCCGTAGGGGCACGGTCCGCCGCCCGACGCTAGGCTGATTCTCGACCGACCATTTAGAATGTGGTCCGGAGGGCGAATGCCGGACATCCGCCCCTCTTCCTGTTTCGTGGGGTACCGAAGTTGGGTATACCGGAACCGGCCCAAACCTTATAAAGTACGCCGATTGTGGAGGGAGTTACCGTCGGCACCGCCATCAAAATTTCTGACCAGCCGGCGCCAGCGCGGCCTTCGAAGCACGGGACCACGGGGCGGCCTCGCGGGTGGTTTGTGCTGAAACTGCTGAAGAACGTCCGCGTCGCGCTGTGGCGTGCCTTCGTGCACGATGCCTTTGGTGTCGCCAAAGGCGGCGCCTTTTCCGCCATCCTGACGCTGTTTCCGGCGCTCATGATCGTGGGCGCGATTATCGCCACCTTCGAGCGCAAAGCCGAATACGTCCGTGAGATTTCCGGCGCCGCCTACCAGATCCTGCCGCCCAGCGCCAGCATCGTGGTTCGCGCCTTCTTCGAATCCACCCAGGGCAAGTCGGGCCGGGTGCTGGTGGCGGCATCCCTGATCACGTTGTGGACCTCCTCCGGGGTCATGATTTCCTGGATGGAAGGCTTCCGCAACGCCTACCAGTTTCCCAAAGTATGGGGCGTGGTGAAGGAACGGTTGATCGCCTTCGGACTGGTCGTCATGGCGGGGCTTCCGCTGACCTTTGCCACCGTGCTGGTGGCGTTCGGCAACCAGATTGAAGTGCGCTTGACCGCCGACCTGGGGTACGCATTGGGACCGTACGTGCTGTTCGTGTGGACCGGCCTGCGCTGGCTGATTGCCATCCTGACCAGCGTGGCGGTGATGCAGCTGATCTATCACAACGCGGTGCCGCGCACCTTGAGCTGGCACACCGTATTGCCGGGCGCGGCGCTGGCCACCGCCATCTGGTTTCCCGCCACCATCGCGTTTGGCTGGTATGTCCGCCACTTTGCCGCCTACAGCCTGTTCTACGGCTCGCTGGCGGCGGCCATTGTGCTGCTGATCTGGCTGTACATCATTTCGGTAATCGTGCTGGTGGGCGCGGAGTTCAACGCGCTGCTCTATCCGCGCATGGTGGTGGCGGGCCAGGACACGACGGTGCTGCGCCCGCCCGGACCGAAATCTTGATTTGGTAATTTAATTTCCGCAATGGCCATCACAGAACTCTCCATGGCGAACGTGCAGCCCGGCCACACCCACGCAGCGGAGCGCCGGGCCAAGATCGTGTGCACGGTGGGCCCGGCGAGCAACTCGGAGGCGATGCTGCGCGAGCTGATGCGCCTGGGCATGGACGTTGCGCGCCTGAATTCTTCCCACGGCACGCACGAGGAGCACGCCCGCGTGATCGAGCGGCTGCGGCGCGCCGCTGCCAAGCAGGAGCGCAGCATCTGCATCCTGCAGGACCTGCAGGGACCGAAGATCCGCACCGGCCGGCTGCGTGACCGCCGCCCCATCGTGTTGAAGACGGGCTCGCGCGTGACCATCACGCCGCGCAACGTGATGGGGACGCCTGCCCTGATTCCCACCGGCTTTCGCGGGCTGGCGCAGGAAGTCGAGACGGGCTCGCGCGTGCTGCTGTCGGACGGCCTGATCGAGCTGGTGGTGAAAGCGATCCACGGTGACGACACGGAGTGCGAGGTGGTCAACGGCGGGATGCTCGGCGAACACCAGGGGATCAATCTTCCGGGCACGGCGCTGAGCGTTCCCTCGCTCACCGAGAAAGACCGCAAGGACCTGGAGTTCGGCCTGCGGCACGCGGTGGACATGATCGCCATCTCGTTCGTGCGCACCGCCGCCGACGTGCGCGAAACCAAGCGCCTGATCGGCGTGCGCGCAGACGACATCCCGGTGATCGCCAAGCTGGAAAAGCCGCAGGCCATCGAGCACCTGGAGGAAATCCTGGAAGTCGCCGACGGGGTGATGGTGGCGCGCGGCGACCTCGGAGTGGAGATGCCGCCGGAGCAGGTGCCGATCATCCAGAAGCACATCATCCGGCGCGCGGCGGAATGGCGGAAGCCGGTGATTACCGCGACGCAGATGCTGGAATCGATGGTGGACAACCCGCGCCCCACGCGCGCCGAGGTCAGCGACGTAGCCAATGCGGTGTTCGACGGCAGCGACGCGGTGATGCTTTCGGCGGAAACGGCGAGCGGCAAATATCCGCGCGAGTCGGTCGAGATGATGGGCCGCATCGTCCTGGAAGCCGAAGCCCACATGCGCGAGGCCGCAACGCCGCAGCGTCGCCGCGAACATCACCGCAAGCTCTCCATTTCCGAAACCGTCTGCGAATCGGTGGCGCATGCCGCCGAGGAACTGGAGATGCGCGCCATCGCCGTCTATACCGAGACGGGCACCACCGCACGCCTGGTTTCGAAGTACCGGCCCAAGGCGACGATCTATGCTTTTGCGCACCGCGAGAGCGTGCGTAACCGCCTGAACCTGTTGTGGGGCGTGCGACCGGTGGCCTGCGAGCACGTGCGCACCGCCGAGGAGATGGTGCGCCGAGCGGAACGCGAACTGATGCAGCAAGGCGCCGCCGGGACGGGTGACGTGGTGGCGGTGATTTCCGGCACGCGTGGCGCTTCCGGATCCACCAACCTGATGCGGCTGCACGTTGTCGGCGGGGAACAAAGACCGCCGGAGCGCCGCCGGGCGCGGGCCCCGGCGGAACGCAATCCGGAAGACCTCAAGAGGTAAGCGAATGGCCGAACTTGTTTCCATCGCGTACGTCAGGCCGGCAGAGGGGAACGAGCAGCAGACGCTCGAAATCCTGGCCGAACTTTATACCCTCCTGCGGAAGAAGAATTACTGCCGCGACCTGCTGTACCGCGACGCCAAAGACCACCGACGGCTGATCAACCTGCGCTATTGGAGGTCGGAAGAGGCGCGCCAGGAGGCGCATGAGGACTCCGAAGTCCACCGACTGTGGCAGCGCCTGTCTGAGGTTTCAAAGGTGGAAGGCGTAATCGAAGAACTGGAATTGATTGAAGGCGCGTGGTCGGCGGGCGCGCGCTGAGGGATTGGGAATACAGCTCTGCAGCGCCTGTGCCCGCGCGTGATCAGTTCACCCACGGCGGGCGGCGCGTCTCTCCATTGCCTTTATTCTCGGGCGGGCGATTTTTGCCGATCTCGTCGAGCTGGTCGCTGCGATCGTGCTTGCTCATGTAGACGTCGAACTTGCGGGCGGCCCGGCGGCGTTTCCAGCGATAGTACTCGTTGCGCAAGCCGAAAAACTGCTCCGACGCTCCCGACATCAGGCCGCGGCGCGGCAGGAAGCGGACATAGATCCAGCCGAAGAGCGCGCCGCCGAGGTGGGCGAAGTATGCCACCGACTCGCCCCGATGTGCCGGTCCCATGCCCTGGAACGCCCCGGCCAGCGAGATGAACAGCAGGATGCCGACCAGGTATTTCGCTTTGATCATGAACGGCAGCGGGAACAACATGAATTCCTGATCGCCGTGCAGGACGGCAAAAGCGACCATGAGGCCGTAGATCGCGCCCGATGCGCCCACCGTCACCGTCAGCGGGCCGATGCCAAGGAAGCCAAACGCCGCCACCGTTCCCAGGTACGAAATGCCCACCGTGAGCAGCGCGGCGGCGATGGCGCAGTAGAAGTAGAACTCGAAAAACTGCCGGTGCCCCCAGTCGCGCTCTATTTGCGACCCGAACATCCAGAGCGTCAGCATGTTGAACAGGACGTGAAACAGTCCGGCATGGAGGAAGGAATAGGTGACGAGCTGCCAGATCCAGCCGTGGGCGACGGCGGCGGGAACGAGCGCGCCCACTCCGATGATGAACCCCGCCAGCGACGGCGCCACCGCGCCCAGGATCAACATCAGCAGGTAAACGGAGGCGTTGGCGATCACCAGCCACTTCACCGCGCGGGTGAAGGGCGGAAATCCCATGCTCATGGTGCTGCTGCCGAATCCTCGGCCGCCGCCACCGCGATAACTGCGAATGGTCAAAGTTTCGTACTCCCAGCCAGTTTCTTTCGCCCGCTGAAGCGGGCTTGGCCGCCCTCTTGCTAATTGTCCCCCCGGCTTACGCCGGGGGCTACGTTCTTTGGCGCGCTGCGCGCGCTGGTTTTCGCGTGTCCCCGGTTATTGCGAGTCCCTGGTTTTCGCGTGTCCCTGAGCTGCACTATCGATCTGGCCGGGGCAAGACCACCAGGCTGCGATGCCCTTGCGCGTCCACCGCGCGCACTCCGAAGACTACATTGTCCTTCGAAAGCGAAACCGTGGTTTCCTTGAGTCCGGCGGCGGGCACCACGTGCTCCCAGTCGGCGGAAGTTGTCGGCCGCCACAGGATTTCGTAACCGGCTGCCCGGCCGTCGGGCGAGGGTTCCCACGTCAGGGTGGAATCGTTTACCAGTTTCTGTGCCTCAACCCGCACCTTGGCGGGCGGCGCCGGCGCTGAAGCCAACGATGCCAGGGTGGCCGCATTGAGCCGCGCCACGTTGGCGATGTAATCGTAATCCACGAACTTCGGCAGGTCCCCATATTCGATGCCGTCTTCCGTCCTTGGGGTCTGATGCTGATGAGAGTAGTTTTCGCGATACTCGGTGATACGCACTGCGGCGAATCCCTGGCGGTTGAACGAGGTGTGATCACCGCCGCGCAGGTAGCGGTCGGGCCGGAACACCAGCATGGGCTGGAACGATGGCGGCAGATACTGGGCGCCGATCTGGCGGATGTAGCGCGCCTCCTCGCGGGAGAGGGAATCGCTTTCCGCGCCCAGGGCGCGGGTGGAGGCAATCGCCCGTATGTTGGGCCCCTGATCGGGTTGAACCGCTCCGGGTGTGTTATTCGGAGCGCCAACTTGCGGCGGAGACGGACGCCCTTGTCCCACATCCGCCAGCGGAATGCCCTCGGAGAAGACGCGAACGACGCTGTGGTCCTGCCCGGAAGTGTTGTCGCCACCCACGATGTCGTTGTTGAGCACGGCTTCGATGGTCCAGCCCTGCTGCTTCGCCATCTCGGCAAAATGCGCGCTGCCCAGAAGGCCCTGCTCTTCTCCGGCGACGGTCAGAAAAATAATTGTAGCGGGAAATTTGTACTTGCTGAGGACGCGCGCGCACTCGAGCGAAACCGCCGTGCCGCTGCCATCGTCGTTGGCGCCGGGCGCGTCAGCCTGGGTGTCCTGATCGTTGCTCGGCCGCGAATCGTAATGTCCGGTGACCAGCACAATGCGATTGGCAGCCTGCGGGTCGGTGCCGCGCAGCACGGCGTACACGTTCACGATTTCCGTCGGCTTGGGAACGCGCGGCCGAGGCTGTTCCGTGAACACGTCGGTCTTGACCTCAAGACAACCGCCGCATGCCTGGGAATAGCGCTGGAATTCAGAATTGATCCACTCGCGCGCGGCAACTACGCCGCGGCCGCCCTGCGCCGGGTTATCGCCGATCGTCAGCCGGGTCCCGAAGCTGACGAGCTTTTCAATCGTCGTCCGAATCTGGGCCGCGGAAACCTGTTTCAAGGCGGCGGCGATCTGCGGGTCGACCGGCGCCGGCAGCGGCTTCGACATCACGGCCCGCTCGGCTGGGGCCGACTTGGGAGAGGAAACAACACCCTGGGCAACCAACGTGGTAGCGGCCGCCATCAGAATGACACCGGCAATCAGCGCGAAACTGCATGACGTTTTATGGGGCATATGATCCTTAAACGGTGGGCATCGTCAAGAAGGGTTGACGACGCACCCAAGAAACTCTAAATATTATCAGGTTGCGGTAGTCCCGGCCCCACTGCGCACGACCCGGTACTGCTCACGGAGGCAGCAATGGTTTTATGTCCGGAATGTGAAAGCGATCTCGATATCGAAGTCGACGAAGTGGACGAGGGCGAAATCGTCTCCTGCCCGGAGTGCGGCAGCGACTTCGAGGTGGTCACCACCGACCCCCTGGAACTGACTAAGGTCTCCGATGAGGAAGACGAGGACGAAAAAGAAGAGGAAAGCGGAAACGGTGACCTCGCCTGATCCCCTCCCAACCCGCCTGAGGCCGAGGCACCGGACGGCGGCGGCCTATCCATCGTAAATTCTGCAACTTCGGCAGGGTAAACGGGTCTAAGCAGGCGGTGCGACCAGTGTCACAGGGTTCGGTGACATGGTCGTATAATGCAAGTGCCCTCTTCAGGAGATGATGATGTTT
>DASWAR010000116.1:0-2145 GCA_036391015.1 Terriglobales bacterium | reverse complement strand
CGTAAGGAGCTGCACTTGGTCAATTGCTGCCGCCCTCGATTCGGCGTATTGTTCTTTCGAACGAGCGGAGGCGATCATGCCCACTTACGAATTCTTCTGCCACGCGTGTTCGAAACCCTTCTCGAAAACCCTGACCCTCGCGGAATACGAAGAGGGAGAGGTCGTCTGCCCCGATTGCGGCAGCGACGATGTCGAACAGAGAATCTCGAAGTTTTACGCCGTCACCTCCAAGAAAAGCGCTTGAAACGCAAGCAGAAACGACAGCGCTCCACGAGTTCGACATCAACTCTGCCGCGCCGAGATTGTCGCAGAGTCGGAAGTGTAACCATGTTGCAAGCTGGCCAGCAGGTGCGTGTCAATCTCGCCGGGATTCAGGTGGGCTCGGTTATCTTCCACGCCACCGTGACAGACGCTGTGGGCACCATCCTCCGCCGAACCTCCGAAGATCCCGCCAAATATCTCGTCAAGCTGTGGCGTGGACGAAGTGGAGGTCACGGAAGATCGGATCAATCCGAAGTGAACACCGCCTCCGTGGTGCGACTCACCGGCCATGCACCAAGCCGCGGATAACTGATCCGCTCGAGCTCTGCAACGATACGTCGTAAAGGTAAACGACGGAATGCTCGAACACACTCCCAAACGCCTTCCTCTGTAACCCAATAGATGTTTTCGCCCATTTTCCCTTATTCCAGCCTTAGTCGGCCCTAGCGCAGTATTAATACTACTGTGTTATAAACTTGATTCCTGCTTTGCGATTTGAGTAGCACCGCTGAGTTGCGAGGCGGTAACTTGGTCACCGATGACAGCCCGCCGAGCAGGGTCTACCAGTCAATGGAAGCGTTTGGCCACCTACCTGGATCGGCTAGCGCAGGTCGCCGGACACGCCGATCGTGTAGTCCCCATGCAGAGCTACACCAAGGGCCTGCTCCTGCCGATCGAGCGCAAGAGCGTCGAGCCGATGGCTGCACGGTTGGCTCCGGGCAAGGTGCGGCAGATGCACCAGTCGCTGCATCACATCGTGGCCGAGGCGGCCTGGAGCGACGCAGCCTTGCTCGGCGAGGTTCGCCGCCAGGTGCTGCCTGCCATGACACGTAAACAGTCGCTGGCCGCCTGGATCGTCGACGACACCGGTTTTCCCAAAAAAGGTACCCATTCGGTGGGCGTAACGCGGCAGTACTGCGGGCAACTGGGCAAGCAGGAGAACTGCCGTGTGGCGGTCAGCGTCTCGCTGGCCACCGAGCAGGCCAGTCTTCCCGTCGCCTATCGTCTGTATTTGCCCGAGATCTGGGCGCCCCAAGACCCGGCACGACGAAAGCCGGCCGGCATACCCCAAGAAGTGCGCTTTCAGACGAAGCCTGAGATGGCGCTCGATCAGATCCGTTTGCTGGTCGAAGAAGATGTGCCGCGTGCCGCGGTGCTGGCCGACGCCGCGTATGGCAACGACACTGGCTTCCGCGAGGGACTGGAAGAGCTGGGACTCTCGTATTGTGGGGGCGTCCAGTCTTCGACTTCGGTCTGGCCGCCCGGCGTCGCCCCGCTTCCGCCCAAGGTGCGAAGCAGAACGGGACGGCCGCCGAAGCTGTTGCGGCAAGATGAACGGCATCACCCGGTTTCGGTGAAAGACTTGGCGTTGTGCTTAAGTAAAGCCGATCTTCGCCGGGTGAGTTGGCGGGAAGGCACGCGCGGCACGATGCACTCGCGTTTCGCTGCCCTGCGCGTGCGCGCCGCGCATCGCGATGAAAAGCGTAGCCGGCGACGCCCCGAACAATGGCTGCTGATCGAGTGGCCCAAGGCCGAGAAGGAGCCGACGAAGTACTGGCTTTCGAATCTGCCGGCTTTGCTCAACCGGCGCAAGCTGGTCGCCACGGCCAAGTTGCGCTGGCGCATTGAACGCGACTACGAGGAACTCAAGCAGGAGCTTGGACTGGGACATTTCGAGGGCCGGAACTGGCGCGGCTTTCACCACCACGCCAGCCTTTGCATTGCTGCCTACGGCTTCCTGGTGGTGGAGCGATGCCTTTTTTCCCCCGCGCCCGACTCGCCACCGCTGCGTGCCGCCGATCTCCGATTTCACCTACCCCGCCTGCCACACGGCGCGAAGCCCCGCGGCGCTGCCGGTTAGAACAGAACGGCATAATCCGCATT
>DASWAR010000115.1:0-5612 GCA_036391015.1 Terriglobales bacterium | reverse complement strand
CACAGAGAAATCGTCAGTCGGTCTTTCTCCGTGTCTCCGTGCCTCTGTGGTGAATTCGCGCCGTCCGCTTTCGCGATGACCGTCCTCGCCCAAACCGGCCAGGCCCCGAGCGCGCCCCGCGCTGCGCCTGTGCAATTGCGTACTGCGTACGGCGTGTGCCGGCACATTACGCGAAAGGCGGCGCGCAATTTCTACTATGCATTTCTCGTGCTGCCGCGACGCAAGCGCGATGCCCTCAGCGCCGTGTACGCGTTCATGCGCCACGCCGACGACATCAGCGACGACCCGCAACTCATGCCGGAAGACAAGCGCCTCAAGCTCAATTCCTGGCTCGACTCCCTGCATGGCGTCGTTGCCGGCGAACCCACCGACGACCCCGTCCTCATGGCGGTCGGCGACAGCCAGCGCCGCTTCAAGATACCGATTGAACTGCTGGAGACGCTGGTCTACGGCACCGCCATGGACGTCCCCTGGCCCCATAGCCGGCAGCCGACGGCCGACAGTCCGGGCGTGCTCTACCCGACATTCGACGATCTCTACAACTACTGCTACCACGTTGCTTCCGTTGTGGGCCTGGTCTGCATCCGCGTCTTCGGCTATCGCGATCCCGCGGCGGAAGCTCTTGCCGAGCGCTGCGGCATCGCCTTTCAGCTCACCAACATCATTCGTGACGTCAAGGAAGACGCCGCCATGGGCCGCATCTATGTGCCGCAGGAAGATCTCGATCGTTGCGGAATCGGCGCCAGTATGTTTCGTGCACCGAGCCCCGCGGCATTTCGTGTGCTGCTCGAGATGGAAGCCGATCGCGCCCGCCAGTATTACGACTCCGGGCGGCAGTTGATCCCTTACATTGACGAAGACAGCCAAGCGGCACTCTGGACCCTGGTCGAAATCTACAGCCGGTTGCTGGAAAAAATTGCTGCCAGGGACTACGACGTCTTTACCGAGCGCGTGCGGCTCACCACCGGCGAAAAGCTCCGCATCCTCTGCAAGGGCTTGTGGCGGCGGATCAAGGGATGAACCCGGCAGCCCAGAAATCACCGGCCGTAGCCGTCATCGGCGGAGGCCTCGCCGGACTGGCCGCCGGTTGCGCGCTGGTCGACACCGGATTCCGCGTCGCACTGTTCGAGCGACGTCCCTACCTCGGGGGCCGCGCCTCGTCCTACCAGCACCCCGGCACCGGTGAGGTGGTGGACAATTGCCAGCACGTGCTGCTGGGCTGCTGTACGAACCTGGTTGATTTCTACCAGCGCATCGGCGCGCAGGACAAAATCCGCTGGTACCGGCGCTTAACCTTCATTGAGCCCGGAGGCAGGCGCTCCGTCATTGAGCCGGGAATCCTGCCGTCTCCGTTCCACAGCGCGATGTCGTTTTTGCGCGCCGCCTGCCTTTCGTTCGCTGATAAGGTGGCGATCGCGCGCGGCATGCTGGCGCTCACAGCTCGCTTGCCCGCCGACGACAGTCCGCCGTTCCTCCATTGGCTGCGTGCCAACGGCCAGACACAGCGCGCGATTGACCGCTTCTGGCGCGTGGTTCTGGTCAGCGCGCTGAATGAGGATCTGGAACGCGTCTCGTCGCGCTACGCGGCCCAGGTTTTTCGCGAGTCATTCCTCAACTCGGCGCAAGCGGGCGCCCTCGGCCTGCCCGCGCTCCCGTTGTCCGACCTCTACGGGATTGCCGGCGATCACATTCAGCGCCACGGCGGTTGCGTGCAATTGCGTGCTGCCGCCGATGCCTTCCACCCCGAGCAGGACCACGTGCGCATCTGCGCCGCCGGCCAGGAAACCGCATTTGATTATGCCGTCCTCGCGGTCCCGTTTAACGTACTGGCCGGGATGCTGCCCGAAGACGATCCGGCAACGCCGTTGCGCGCCATTCTCGACCGCTTCCAGACCTCTCCCATCACCGGCATTCACCTCTGGTTCGATCGCCAGATCACCGATCTGCCGCACGCCGTGCTCCTTGACCGCACCATTCAGTGGATGTTTCACAAATCGGAGATTCTTAAGCAGCAGAGCCCCGCAGGCGCGGACGAGAGCTCCTCGGGGACGGACGAGAGGGCCGCAGGCTCGGATACCAGCCCCGCAGGGGCGGCAGTACATAGCCCGGGGCGTGAGCCCCGGGTAGGCAGCCTAAGCGAATCAGAGTCCCGCAGGGACGGCACGAGTGGCAGCTACGTGGAACTGGTAGTGAGTTCTTCCACCGGCTTGATCGAAAAGTCCAAGCAGGACATCCTCGATCTCGCCCTGCGGGAGCTTACAGAATTCTTCCCTGAAGTCAGCCATGCAAAGCTGCTGAAATCCACGGTCATCAAGGAAGTGAACGCCACCTACTCACCGCTGGCGGGCGCGGACTCGCATCGTCCATCGCAAACCTCGCCCTGGCCGCGGGTTTTCCTGGCCGGCGACTGGACCGCCACCGGGTGGCCCGCCACCATGGAAGGTGCTGTGCGCAGCGGTTACCTCGCCGCCGAGGCGCTGACCTGCGCGGCAGGGAAGCCACAGCGGTATCTTGTACCCGATCTGCCACCGCGCGGCTTCATGCGGCTGTTTAACAGGTCCTAGGTTTTAGGTTTTGGGCGTTATATTTTAGGTTTTACGTCCTCGCCTAAGACCTAAGACCTAAAACCTGTTTTTTCTTCCTACCTCGCTACCAAAGCAACTCCAGCGGCAACCAGAATCGCGGCCAGCCACCGTTGCCGGTCCACCTGCTCGCGAAGAAAAATCTTGGCGACGATCGCATTGCCGATAAACGTCAGCGACGCTGAGGCCGGCGCCACCAGGCTCACGTCCGCCCACGACAAGGCAATCAACAGCGCGAAGAATGCCAGCGCCATGAACGCCACCCCGATCCACAGCGTCGCATTTCCAACCACAACTTTAACTGTTGCCCATAACCCATTGTTGTGAAACAGATGTCCGACGTCGCCTGACTGCTTCATAGCGAGTGAGGTCAGCACGTCTCCGGCGGTCGAAAACACCACCACTGCGAAAATGCTGCCCCAGGTGTAGTGCCAGTGGGTCACGCGCTGCCGACCGGCGGCGGTGGATGGCCCTGGACGGCTCGCGCGCTTGCCGTCTTCGCGGGCCCGGCCGTAACGAACCCGACTCCCATCGCGATCAGCGCAATCCCTGCCCAGCGCCACGGCGAAACGTTCTCGTGCAGGAAAAACTTGGCCATCAGCGCCATCAGGATGTATCCCACGGCGGTGGCGGGGAGCACGTAGGTGAGGTCGGCAAAGGAAAGAGCGCTCAGGTAGCTGACGAAGAAAGCCAGCAGCAGAATGATGCCCGCCCCAACCCAGGGCGTGAAGATGGCGTGGATGACCTGGGTCCATTGGCTCAGGGAAAGCGCGCCCACCGACTTCATGCCGCGCGAAAGCGCGACATCGCCAAACGCGCCAAATAGCACCACCCCGGCCAGGGTAGCTTGCTTACGGAAGTTCAATGATTTATCTCAGGCGTTGGCGGGTTCCGCCACCGACGGCTGCGTCTCCGAAGCCGGTTCGACACCCACCGGCGGCGCCAGCGGCGCAATCGGTTTTTGCCGCTGCTGCTTGACCCAGCGATTGCGGTTGGCGCGGACTTTCAAGAAGCCCTTGGCTTCGTGGTACAAGCGCTTGCGCTCGTCGGAATTGAAAAATGCCTTTCTCACAATTCGGAACACCGCCTTGGGACGGAAATAGTACTCGTCATAAAAGCGGTGAACGGCCTCCATAATGTCGTCGGCCGGCAATCCGGGATATTCGATATGCGCCATCTGGTGGCCGCCGGTATCCACCATCTCCTTGTTGGCCATGAAACCGTTGCTTACCGCGAAGTCATACAGCTCCGTCCCTGGGTAGGCATGCGCCACCGAAACCTGGATAGTCTCGACGTCCAGTTCTTTGGCGAAATCAATGGTGCGGCGAATCGTCTCCCGGGTCTCACCCGGCAGGCCCATGATGAAGTCGCCGTGGATCACCAGCCCCAGCTTGTGGCAGTCCTTGGTGAACTGGCGCGCCCGCTCCAGCGTCGCGCCCTTTTTGATGTTCTTCAGGATTTGCTGGTCGCCGGACTCATAGCCCACAATCAGCAGCCGGCATCCGGCATCGCGCATCGCCTTCAGGGTTTCGTAATCGGTGGTCACGCGCGAGGTGCACGACCACGTCAGCTTCAGCGGCTTCAGCTTCTCGCACAGCTCAATCGTCCGCGCCTTCTGGATGTTGAAGGTGTCGTCGTCAAAGAAAAATTCCTTCACGTACGGCCAGTATTCCTTCGCCTGCGCCATTTCCCGCGCCACGGCGTCGGTGGACCGCTTCCGCCACGCATGCCCGCTCAGCGTCTGCGGCCACAGGCAGAAGGTGCACTGCGCCGGGCACCCGCGCGTCGTGTACAGCGAAACGAAGGGATGCAGCAGGAACGGTACGTCATACCGGCGAACATCCAAGTCGCGTTTGTAAACTTCGGTCACGTTCGGTAGGGAATCGAGATCGGAAATCTGCGGCCCTTCCGGGTTGTGGATGACCTTGCCGTTCTTGCGGTACGAAACTCCGGCGATCTCCTCCACCGGCTTGCCTTTGGCAAAATCCGTTACCGCGTAGTCAAATTCCTTGCGCACCACGAAATCAACCGAGGTCGCTTCCTGGAGGCTTTTTTCCGGCAGCACGGTAACGTGCGGCCCGACAAAGGCGATCTTGATGTTCGGGTTGGCCGCCTTGATCGCTTCACTCAGCCGAATGTCGCCGGGAAAACCCGGTGTGCTGGTGAACAGCACCAGGAATTCATATTCCTTGGCGATGCGGATGGTCTCTTCCGCCGAGACATGGTGCGGAGGCGCATCCAGCAGCCGCGACCCTTCCAGCATCCCCGCCGGATAGGCCAGCCATACCGGATACCAGTAGGACTCAATCTCGCGTGTCGCCGGCCAACGGGACCCGGCGCCACCGTCAAAATTTTCGAACGAAGGGGGATTCAGGAATAACGTTTTCAGTGGCATGCGATTGAGTCAGCCATACTAACAAACCCTCTCAGAGGATGCGATCAACCTGCTCAGGTAACCCGAAGAGCTCTTCCTCGGCGCCTGGAGGCAAAAGTCATTGGACGCGCAAACAATACAGACTATCAAGTGACCACTACCGGCCCGAAGATATTCAGGCCGAATGGTAACTTAGATGCGCTGAAACGAGTAAATATTCAACTTATCCGCGACGCCGCATAGTTAACATTTAGTGCTCTTCAGCGCTCCCGGCGGATGGCATTTTGATTAACCCCGCTGCCTACTCCTTTCCCAGCGCCCAGTCATCCAGCTTGCCTGCCGCCCGCAGAAGCTGCAAACGCGCCTTCTGCAATTCGAAACCGGTGTCCAGGTATGTCGAGTACTTGTCGTTCAACTGGATTCGCGCCGACTCCAGTTCGCGAGGTCCCGGCGGTGGGACGGCCGGTTGGCCGGGAGCACCGGGCAGGCCGGGGGCGGCGGTCTGGATGCGTGCTTGCACGGCATCGACTTGCGCCTGGGCCAACTGATAATCGAGTTGCGCCACCTGTTCGGCGGCGTCCAATTGCTTGATCGCCCGCGCCAGTTTCAGGGTATCGGTGGAAACCCGCCGTTTCGTAACCTCCGTCTGGCGCTGC
>DASWAR010000114.1:0-11919 GCA_036391015.1 Terriglobales bacterium | reverse complement strand
CCACCAACCCGAGGTACCCGTAAAACAGGCCCGCCTGCAGGCTGCTCACGGTATTGGTACCGATGATCTTCGCCGGCTTGCGAATGTCCACGCGTGGCAGGCGCGCGGTGTGCTCGAACAGCGCGTCGGCGGAAATTCCGATGCCGGGCGCAATCACCCCGCCCAGGTACTCGCCTTTGGCGGAAATCGCGTCGAAGGTGGTGGCCGTGCCGAAGTCCACCACGATGCAGGGTCCGCCGAATTTCTGGAACGCCGCGACGCCGTTCACCACGCGGTCGGCGCCGACCTCCGCCGGATTATCGTAGTGCACCGGCATGCCCGTTTTGACGCCCGGTTCGATGAACAGCGGCTTGGTGCGGAAATATTGTTCGCAGACCTCGTGCAGGGTGGTATCCATGGGCGGAACCACCGACGAGATCACGATTCCCTTCACCTGCTCGACTTCCAGTTGCGCCATGGCGAACAGGTTGCGGAAGAGCACGCCGTACTCGTCCACCGTCTGCGTCTTGATGGTGGCGACGCGCCAGTGCGCCAGCAGGCGTGCGGGCTCGCTGTCGCGCTCGAACCCGGCGGTGGATTCGAAGACGCCCAGCACCGTGTTGGTGTTGCCCACGTCTAAAACCAGGAGCATGGATTTGCCGATTCGCTGATTTGGCGATTTGCTGATTTGCCGATTTGCTGATTGGCCGTGACAATCACTCAATCAGCAAATCACCCAATCACTCAATTTCCCTCACTCCACCGGAAAGCACCGTCCGCACTCCGCTTTCTGTTCTCACGCGCAAAAACCCGCGCTCGTCGAGGCCTTCGGTGACTCCCTCGTAACCGCCGTCTTCCTCGACACGCACGCGCCGCCCTCTTGCCGAAGAAGAACTCTGTTCGAAGCGCAGCCGCACCTCGTTGCGCGCCGCAGCATCAGGAAGCCGGCGGTACTCGCGGTCGAGCGATTTTAGCAAAGCGGCCGCCAACTCCACCCGCGACCACGTTCTCCCGCTCTCCATCCGCAACGAAGTCGCTGCGATGTTAGGAGGAAACGTCTCCTGGTTGACGTTGATGCCCATGCCCACCACCGCGTAGCGCACGCGCGTGGCCTCGGCATTCATCTCGATGAGGATGCCGCAGAATTTCTTGCCGCCGAGCAGCAGGTCGTTGGGCCAGCGCAAATCGGCGCGCAAGCCGGTCACCTGCTCGACCCCTTGGCGCACCGCAAGCCCAGCCGCCAGGGAAAGCATGAGCACATCAGCCGGTGGGACCTGCGGACGCAAGATCACCGAGCAGTAGATGCCCGCCGAGCGCGCCGAGTGCCACCCGTGACCTCCGCGGCCGCGACCCGCCGTCTGCTCCTCGGCCACGTACACGCTGCCCTCTGGCGCCGGGGTCCCCGCCGCACGTGATTTTCGCGCGGTGGGGTGGTCGGGCGCCGGGGTCCCCGCCGCGCGTGATTTTCGCGCGGTGGGGTGGTCGGGCGCGGCGGCGGCGCTCATCGCTTCCGCATTGGTGGAACCGATGCAGAAGTAATGATGAATGTGCTGGGCGAAGATGGTGCCCTGGAGTGCGGGCGCGAGAAATTCGGGAAGCAGCAGGTCAGGCATGCTTTCGATCTGGTATCCCGTCGCGGGACGGCCGACGATGTGCACGCCCAGCCGCCGTAACTGCTGCACCAGGCGCCAGACTTCCGACCGGCTGGCCGCAATCTCCTGCGCCAGCTTGGTGCCGCTCACTACCACCATGGCGTGGTCGGCAAGCAGGCGCACGATCCGACCCAGTCGCGCGTCGCTCAGTGCGCCGTCGTGGGCGCGCAGTTTCGCCGCGGGCCGCATCTGCCGCGGTGTCCGGGATGTACGGTTGCGTGGTATGCGGAGATTATGCGTGACCAGCGAATAGGAACGCAAAGTATTCCGCGATCCTAAGTGCCGCTCACGGCTGAGAGCTGAAGGCTGACAGCTATGCCGGCTTCGTCCTCAAATTCATGTCCACCGCGGACAGGGAATGTGTCAGCGAGCCGATGGAGATGAACTCCACGCCGGTTTCCGCGTACGCGCGCACGGTTTCCAGGTTCACCCCGCCGGAAACCTCCAGCGGCACGCGGCGCGTGTGATGCGCCACGCGCTCTACCGCACGCCTTACGTCCTCCACCGGCATGTTATCGAGCAGAATGGCTTCGGCGCCATGCAGCAGCGCCTGTTCCAATTGTTCGAGGTTGCGCACCTCGATCTCGATCGGCTGATCGCCGCGGCGGTTGCGGTGCGCCCGCTCCAGCGCCGGGGCGATGCCGCCCGCGAGCGCGATGTGGTTGTTCTTGATGAGCACGCCGTCGCTCAAATCGAGCCGGTGATTGTGGCCGCCGCCGCAGCGCACGCCGTACTTGTCGAGCATGCGCAGGCCGGGGGCGGTCTTGCGGGTGTCAAGGATATGTGCTCCCGTGCCCTCGACGGCATCCACAAACTTGCGCGTCATGGTGGCGATGCCGCTGAGTCGCTGCAAAAGATTCAGGATCACGCGCTCGCAGGACAGGATGACGCGCGCATTGTGCTGGATCACGGCAATGAAGTCGCCCCTCTTCAGCCGCACGCCGTCGAAAACTTCCGGGTGGCTGCGCACGTCGGGATAACCGCTGACCGTGCCGTCGAGCTGCGCGAAAACGTCGAAAATGCGCGGGATGGCGCCCACCCCGGCGAGCACGCAGTCCTGCTTGGTCATGATGGTGGCGGTCGCCTGCTGCTGCGGCTCGATGCAGGCATAGGTAGTCGCATCGCTGGTCGCTTTGTCTTCCAGCAGCGCGTTTTCCAGCACGGCGGTGATGCGGCGTGAATGCCAGTCCATGGCCAGT
The DNA here is from genome assembly GCA_036391015.1 of Terriglobales bacterium. Lineage (GTDB taxonomy): Bacteria > Acidobacteriota > Terriglobia > Terriglobales > Acidobacteriaceae > JAIQGF01. The sequence continues at coordinate 9,089 of DASWAR010000114.1, read as the reverse complement.
CTTCAGTCGTCAGGCGCTAGTCGTCAGGCGTAAGTCGTCAGTCATAAGTCGTCGGCAATGACCAGCGCCGGAGGCGCGGTATTCGTTAGCCCACCGCGGCAGCGGTGGGAACACTTAGTGACAAGGTACACGAGCGCCGGAGGTACGGCACTATTTCAGCTCCTGCAACCCCGCCCTGGTTTTCTCCCGCAGCACCTTCGACTCCGTCAACTGCTTCCGCAGTCCCTCCACCACCTTGGGAGGCGCCTTCGCCAGGAACTGCTCGTTGCCCAACTGCCGCTCGGCGCTCTCGATTTGTTTCTCGATCTTCGCCAGCTCTTTATCTAACCGCTCGCGTTCGGCGGCAACGTCAATTTTCTTCTCGTAGAGTACGCGCACGTCGAACCGCGCCGTCGAACGCGCCCCGGCTTCCTTGGCCAGCGACTGCTCGACAAACGCCATCTCCTCCACGTTCGCCAGGCGCTCCACCGCACCGCGATTTTCTTCGAAGATCTGCCGCACGCCATCCTGCGTGTGCACCTGGATGGGAATGTTCTGCCGCGGCTCCACCTTCAACTCCGCACGCAAATTCCGCACGCTGACGATCAGGTCCTGCAGGATCGCCATCCCGGTTTCAGCCGCGTCGTCCATCTGCGCGGCGTCCGGCTGCGGGTATGGCGCCAGCGCGATGGATTTCAGCGGTGGCTTCTGATCGTACAGCGCGTGCCAGATTTCCTCGGTAATGAACGGCATGATGGGATGCAGCAGGCGCAGCGCCGCCTCGAATAGCGCCACCAGGTTCGCGCACGCGCGCTCCACTGTCGGCTTGTCATCACTGTTCAGCCGCGGCTTGATCAGTTCCAGGTACCAGTCGCAGAACTCGCCCCAGAAAAATTGGTAGATGACGTGGCACGCATTGTCGAAGCGATACGCCTGGATCGCCTCGTTCATCTCTTGCGCCACTCGATTGAACCGCGACAGGATCCACCGGTCTTCCAGCGCGACAGCCTCGAAACGCGCAACGCCGGCCTTTCCTGCCTCCTGGAGACTGGCGACTGGCGACTGTCCCGCCCGCTCCATATTCATGAACATGAACCGCGCCGCGTTCCAGATCTTGTTGGCAAACGCGCGATAGCCCTCGGTGCGCGACGGATTGAACGCGATGTCCGTCCCGGGCGCAGCCTGCGCCGCCAGTGTGAAGCGCGTGGCATCGGTACCGTACTGCTCGATCACCTGGATGGGATCGAGCACGTTGCCCTTGGTCTTCGACATCTTCTGCCGCTCGGCGTCCCTCACCAGCGCGTGGATGTACACCTCGCGAAACGGCACGCTCTCCGCCAACGCCTCTTCCGCTTTCCCTGGCGACTGAAGACTGGCGACTGGCGACTGTTCCATGAAGTGGCAGCCCATCATCACCATCCGCGCCACCCAGAAGAACAGGATGTCGAAGCCGGTAATCAGCAGCGTGTTGGGATAAAACACTTCCAGGTCACGCGTTGCATCCGGCCAGCCCAGCGACGTGAACGGCAGCAGCGCGGAGGAAAACCACGTATCCAGCACGTCCGGATCCTGCTCCAGGCTCGCGCTCCCGCAGTGCGTGCACGACTTCGGCGCCTCGCGCGCCACCGTGATCTTGTGACAGTTGCCGCAGTGCCAAGCCGGAATGCGGTGTCCCCACCACAACTGCCGCGAGATGCACCAGTCGTACAGGTTCTCCACCCATTGCAGGTAGTTAGCGGCGTTGTTCTCCGGCGTGAAGCGCAGAGCCCCCGTCTTAACCACGTCCGCCGCCGCGCCCGCCATGCTCAGCCCGCCGCTTACCGGCTCCTTGTTCACGGCCACGAACCACTGCGTCGAAAGCCGCGGCTCGACCACTGTCCGGCAGCGCTGGCACTTCCCCAGCGGCACAACGTAATCCCTGGTTCCGGCGAGCAGCCCCTGCTCTTGCAAGTCGTGCACCACGCGCTCGCGCGCGGTGAAGCGATCGAGCCCGGCGTACGCGCCCGCGTTTTCGTTCATGCGAGCGTGCTCGTCCATCACCGTGATCTGCGGCAGATCGTGGCGCAGGCCGGCCTGGTAATCGTTGGGGTCGTGCGCCGGAGTGACTTTCACCGCGCCGGTGCCGAATTCCGGGTTTGCCACTTCATCCAGAATGATGGGAATTTCGCGGTTCATCAGCGGCAGGATCACCTTTTTCCCATGCAGATGCGTGTAGCGGGCATCGTTTGGGTGCACCGCCACCGCCGTGTCGCCCAGCATGGTCTCCGGACGCGTGGTCGCCACCGTGATGAACTCACCCGGCAAACCGCTCACCGGATATTTGATCTGATACAGCTTGCCCGGTGTGTCCTCGTGTACGACCTCCAGATCGCTGATGGCGGTCTCACAGCGCGGGCACCAGTTCACGATGTAAACCCCGCGGTAGATCAGCCCTTCGTCGTACAGGCGGACGAACACTTCCTTCACCGCGCGCGACAGCCGCTCGTCCATGGTGAAGTACTCGCGGTCCCAGTCCACCGATGTCCCCAGCCGCTTCATCTGCTTGAGGATGGTGCCGCCGTAGTGCTCGCGCCACTGCCACACGCGCTCCAGAAACTTCTCCCGCCCCATCTGTCGCCGGTCGAGCTTTTCGCTGGCCAGTTGACGCTCCACCAGCATCTGCGTCGCGATGCCGGCATGGTCGGTGCCGGGTATCCACAGCGTCAGGTCGCCCCGCATGCGGTGCCAGCGCACCACGATGTCGCTCTCGGTGTGCTCCAGCATGTGTCCCATGTGGAGCGCGCCGGTAACGTTGGGCGGCGGCAGCAGCAAGGCGAACACCGTCGGGTGGCCCACCCTTTCGCCCGGTTTTGGCGAAGGGTGGGATTCGGGCGGCGCCTTCTCTTGGAGGGGCGGCGTTTCAACGTGGAACAGCTTTTCGCTTACCCAATATTCCGCCCAGCGCTGCTCGATGGCGCTCGGGTCGTACGCCTTGGACAGTTCGTGGGGCATGCGCTTAAGGCAATTGTGAAGTCGAGGTAAACCTCGATATTACAGGCGGGTGGAAAACAGGGTCAAACGAGCGGCGGGGATAGCTATACAGACGGGAAAATTCACCCTCGTGCCCCATTTTGAGTGCAATACCAGTTGCGTGACGGTGAGCGCGTGCGGGGCGCGCGGCGCGCGTACGTCCCCGCCCGATAAAGCATCGTCGAATTACTGCTTGGCGGCGACCTGGCTGTGCACTGTCGCCAGCGCGACCAGGCAATACTCCGAGACATCCAGAATGCCCGCGATGCGTCGAATTTGCGGCGGCGACGGCACGCAGCGATTGCCTTCCAGCTTGCTGATGTAGGTGCGCGCGATGCCCATTTTCTTTGCCATGTCGCGCTGTGACATTCCGCGCGCCGAGCGCAGCAGCCAGATCGCCGTCGCCATGTCGATCGACGGACGCGCTGGACCGGCGGTCTGGGCGGACTTGGCCGGCTGGAATTCGGGCACAATCACCGGAGGTTCTTCGCACAGCAGGGGCCGGCGACATCGCCGGCAGTTTCCTTGCCTGGTCATGAACTGGTTGAGATGGCATTTCTTGCAGCGGATCACAGCCTTGGTATCGACCAAAATGGCTGGCGCTGGCGTAGTTTCCGCAACCGTGACGTCCATTGTGTCCTCACTCACCCAGGTGGGCTTGTCACGGAATAAGGGCAGGTTGGCTTCCAACTTGTTACTTCGGTAACCACAAATCGCAACTGATTGAAATAATTGATGATGTTTGGCGTCAGCGACACTTCAGCGTAAGCCCGGGAGCAAACGTGTCTCAATAGTAGCGATGGAATTGGCGAAACGGCGCGTCGCGTCTCATTGCGAGACGGGGAATTCCGGTGGGCGCGATCGGGCCGGAGCGTGTATGGCGGTGGCCCGCATCGCCAGCGCAACCCTCGATTCGACGGTGCCCCACATCTGCCCGCTGTTGGCAGATGTGGGTACAAGAAACCCGGCGCGCGAGCCAATGAAAAAGCCGTCAGGCCCGAAACCCGACGGCGGAAAGCTGAGAGCTGATGGCTAGTTCTTCAATTCCCGCACCGTTGCCGCGATCAATTAGAACGACGACTGACTAATCAGCGTGGCGATGTTCTTCGCCAGGTTCTGCGTCGCTTTGATGTTCTCGCCAAACAGACGGACTGTGCCCTGCACCGTCTTGTCCGCCTTGATTTGCGAGTCGCGCGTGGCCAACTGCGCACGCACCGAAATCCTGGTGGCGCCGGCCACCGTGGTTACGGCACGCTTGGTTTGACTGCCGCGCTCGAATTTCTCCAGCTTGGTGGTGAGAATCAGCAAGTTTGGCACGTCGGTCGCCCGCCGGTCGCCGCTGCGGAATACCTGCTGGAACTTGTTGGTTTTCCAGATTTCCTGGATGAGCTTCTCGTAGATGGCCATGGCGAAGTCGGGCGGGAGCTTGCCTTCCTCAGCCGAGACCGGCTCGACCTGGATTGCCCACGGGGTGGTCGTCGCGGCCGGTTTCGCCGCCGTTTTCTCGGCAGGTTTCGCCGCCGGCTTTTCCTGCGCCAAAGCGGTACCACCGGCTAGCAGCGCCAGCATCAGCGCCGCGGCCATAAGGGCACGCAAAATTGCACGTTGGCTGCTCATTTCTTCTCCTTCGGCGCGGCATCTTTGGTCTCGCCTGTTTCGTCCACCGGCACGCTGGTCTTCGCGCCCCGAGCAATCAGTTGTTTCTTGATGATGGTCGCCTGGCCCAACGGCATGGTGAAAACAGCACCATGCAGCCCGCCGTTTTCGTCGCGATATTCCACCGTGAGGCTGTCGAATTTCTCGTGCGTTAGCAGGCTGACAACGCGCCCACCGCCGTAGGGCACGCCCATTTTGGCCACCGTCAGCACTTTGCCGCCGGTCTGATGGCTGTCCTCACCGGTGAAGATGTCCTCAATGGATGCGATAGAAACGTTTGCGTGTGAGGCGGCGCCCTGGAAATCCAAGCCGTTGGCGTCGACCGTCAGCTTGCCCTTGGCGTTCTGCTTGACGTCCTCGAGACCAAGTACATGGTTAAACTGAGGCGTGGAATCAGCCACCTGTGATTTTGGTTTCGTCGAACTCTGGGCCCCTGCGGTGGCCGACAGAACTATGACTGCCATGGTGAGCAGGACCCTTTGCGGCCCGCTCCATCCTGAATACGGCATGTTGCCCCCAATACGTCTTGATTTGAACTCTCCGAGTGGGCGGCATTATATCCACGCCGCTCTCATTTGCCAGCGCATAATCCAGTCCCCGCAAGTTCTCACTTTTGTTGATTGGTGTTGCCGGCATCGGCGATGGCTTTCCATTGGCCGGTCGGCGCTTCCCACACCCCCTCAACTTGAGGCGCAAGCGGGCGTGATCGGCCCTGGTTATTGGCGGATAAACCGGATGCTGTTGCCATCCGCATCCTTGACGTACATTTCCCGCGTTCCCCAGGTCTGGTCCACGGGTCCGGTATCAATCCGCACACCTTTGGCGACGAGTTCCGCGTGCAGCGCATCCACGTCTTCCACGATCAGACCTACGACACCGCCTGATACGCCGTCACCGGAAAATGAGGACACGTGCAGCCACACCCCATCGCGCGTCAATCCCATGAAACAAGGGTCTGGTTTCGCATCGTCAATGCGGTAGGCGAATTCCCGCCGGAAGCCGAGCCGGTTGCAATAGAAGTCCTGCGCCGCCGCCGAGTCCGACACATGGACGAGAGGGATGGCGAGCTTGATCACGTGCCACCTCACCTTCTGGCCAACATCTTAAATCAAGAAATTTAGTTACTTGTACGAGCGTGTTTGGTTTTGCCGGCTCACCACGAATGATTATCAGATCGTTTTGCCGGCGGCTGACACGTGATCGCTGACAGCTAGGAGTGCAGCTCGCGCAAAATGGCCGCGACCAGCTCGTCCTTGTAGCGCTCCAGTACGCGATCCACGGCCTCGGCAATGTGCTGCTTATCGATCGTGCTTGCGGACGCGGTTGCGGCGGCGGTCGAGGGCTCCATGTCGTGTAGCATCTCCGGCGGTGCTTCTCTTTGCGCGGCTTCCAATTCGGCGGCGAATTGCGACACCAGCTTCTGCGTAAGCTCGTGGTTTTCTGCCGGATGTTCGGGTACGGCTTCGATTTCCGCGGCCGGCGCCGGATGTGGCTCCGGGAAGAACTCTAAAGGCTGTGTATCGATGCCGGCTTCAGAATCCGGCTCAGGTTCGCGCGCGGGCGCTACGGCTGTGGCCGAGCCGCCCGATGTCTCGAATGCCTGGCGCATTTCGTGCTCGATACTCGCCGCTTCCACCACCTGGCCGGATTCGGCCACAAATTCGTGGATTTCTGCAAGCGCATCGTCGTGCGGAGGCTCCTCCATGGCGATGCCGACGGGAATCTCTTCCGGATGTTCTTGGCCGAACTTGGTGGCAAACTGCATGAAGTCGGAGGGATCGGTGGCCAGCGCCGGCTCGTGCACGATCGGAACTTCGTCGGCGCCGGCTTGCATTGTCGGCTCAAACTCGGCTGCCGGCGCCACTTCCGTCGGGCCGGCCTGCGGCGCTGAAGTGAATTCCAAGTCGGCGGGAGGCGCGATCACCGGCGCGGCCTCGGGCGGTTCCGCTTGCTGCAAATCAAACGCCGGCGCAGGAGCGCCCAGGTCGAAGATCGGGACTTCCGCAGCCTGGCTCTCCACCGCAAACGGCGCAGGTGCGGACTCGGCCGCGAAGATCGACGCCGCGTCCGACCCTGGTGCCAGCCCCTCGATGCCGAGAACCGGCGCGGAGCCAACTTCGTGCGACATCTCCGCCGCCTTCGCCATGGGCTCGTCCCGCCCGGCCTCGGCCTTCCAGTCGGCGTAACTCTGGTCGGAAAAATCCTGCACCGCCTCCATCTTGACGGTTGTCTCGTCCGCCGATTCCGCGAGATGCAGCTTCTCTTCCAGCTTGCGCACCACGGCGAGCAGATCGGTCGCCTCGAACGGCTTGGTCAGAACGCCGTCGGCCTTCACTCGATTGCCGTCTTCGGGCCGGTACGGCTCCATACTGGTGATCGTCAACAGCACCGGTATGCGTGCGGTTTCAGCCGCGCTTTTCACCTTTTCGCAGACTTCCAGGCCGGTATAGCCGGGCATGTACACGTCGAGAATGATCAACCCCGGCTTTTCGGACGCGATCTTCTTCACCGCAGCAGCGCCGTTGCTGACCGCTATGACGCTGTAACCGGCATCGCTGAGGATCTTGCAGCCCATTCTTTGGGCGGTAATGTTGTCGTCGGCGAGCAATACCTTCAATGGCACAGGGAGCCTCGTTCGGGGCAGCGTTGGCACCGAAGTTACTGTGTCTCTGGTTGCAAGTCAACCGAAACAGCACCCCCTCGCCCGCTTTGCAAACCGCGTTGGGACATGCCCAATTGGACACCTGACGGCTGGCGAAGTGCTTCCAGCGCGAGCGGCGAGACAGAACCAGGAAGGGCAGAACGAACCAGGGAATTGGCACTTGGTGGATGGCGGAAAACAGCTTTGCCCAAGGGAAATTCGCCAACAAAAAGGGCGGCCATTGCTGGTCACCCTGCCTCGATTGCCGGAAGCCTCATGTCTCCCTAGAACGGAATCAGCCTGCCCAGCCCCCTCTTCTTTTTCTTCTTGCTCGACGAGGTTGTGTCCTTGTCGTTCGAGCTGGAAGGGCTGGCAGTTGAACTCGACGCTGCCGCATTGCCCTGGTCGCCGGCGGCCTCGTTGACCTGCGCCGGGGGCGCGGGGCTCTGGCCCTGTTTCAACGACCCAGCCGCTGAGCTTGAAGTTCCAGTATCCGATCCGGCGCTGTTGCTGTCCGCCGAGGGAATGGGTCTCAGTTCCGGTATGCCGCTATCGGCGGCCGGCGCGGCGGCCGGTTGCGCCTCGCTACGGGGCACCGGCTGGTTGGGCAGGGGCGCGCCGCTCTTCACCGTTTCCACGCTCACGCTTCCGGTTCCTGCGGCACCCGTGTTGCCGCTGGCCGCCATGATCGCAGCCGTGTTGGCCCGCACGATGTCGGGTGCGTTGGTCGGCTTGGGATCCACCAGCGTGGGCTCACCAACTCGCACCGCCAGCGACGTGTCGGGCCCGCGATGTAGGTTCAGCTTGAGCTTGCCCAAGCGTCCTAATTCCCGGCGGCTTTCTTCTTCTCTTTTGTTCTGCGCGATCGCTTCCGGCGTCGGTGTGGGGACCGGCCGGTGCAAAGCTTCCAGGCGCTTGCGGGCATCGCCGGCGCGGTCGGTGGCCGGATACCGGGTAACGATACGCGCGTACGCCGCCGCAGCCTGGTCGCCGAATTCCTTGATCAGCTTCCCCTTCGCTACCTCGTTGAATTTCGCGGCACGAATGGCGTCGATCTGCCGCTCGTAGGCGCTGCCCAGCAGGTAAAGGGCCTCGTCCGCCCCGCTGTATAGCGGGTAATCATCCACCACCGATTGCAGGCGCGCGATGGACGCCGCCCACGACTCGCGCATGAAGTAGAAGCGCCCGATGCGGAACTCGCGCTCCGCCAGGACCTCCTGCACCTCGCGCAACCGGTCCTTGGCCTCCGCCACCAGCTTGCTGTCCGGATACTGGTTGATCAGGTTGCGGTACTCTTCTTCCGCGCGCATGGCGTGGGTGAAATCGCGGTCGGGTTTCTCCATCTGCCGGTAGTGAATGTTGGCGATTTTCAACTGCGCTTCCGCCGCCTCCGGCATGTTGGGGAAGAAGGTCTCGAAGTCCTTATACTCGTTCTCCGCCTGGGCCAGCGCCGCCGATCCGCCCTCGGCGTACCAGGAATCTCCCACCGCCAGCTTGGCGCGGGCGATGTATTCCGAATCCGGGTAGGTGTTGATCAGCGTCTGCAGGATGATCCGCGCCTGGTCCATGCGGTTGTGCTTCATCTGGTCCATCGCCCGGTCGAACAGCACCTTGTCGGGCTGCTTGGACCCCACATTGGCGAGCGGATTGTTGACTTTCTTGTTGTGACAGCCGGCCAGCGTGATGGCAAGCAGAGTCAGGCCTAAGAACGCCAGGATACGTCGGTACATTCCCTACCTCGATACCTCTCGGAACAAAGCTTCTGGAGCGGAGAACGGTTCCTATAGTTTACAGGAATTCCAGT
>DASWAR010000113.1:0-11978 GCA_036391015.1 Terriglobales bacterium | reverse complement strand
AGGGCGCGCCGCCGCTGCATGCATTTCGACCAATCTTCAATCTTCACTCTTCATTCTTCAATCTGCAATTCCTCTCACCGTTGCCAGGGAAACTGCTTCTCCGGGACCACGACCACGTGGAAGACGCCGCCGATTTCGGCGGGATCGTCGCGGCCGTTGAGGAAGGAGAACTCGCGCTGTTTGCCGGTGAGCAGCGGGTCCACCAGCTTCAATTCCTTGATCTGGAACATGCGCTGGCCGTTGGGGTAGATGTACTCGTCATAGGTGGCGGCGCGGACCACCAGGGCGCGCGATTTCCAGAACAGCAGCACCGGAAGGCCGATGCGCAGGGGAGCGATGAGGTCGTCGGGAATGGTGGGCGCGCCGGAAATGTAGTGCGATTCCAGGCGCACGTGGCGGCCGTCGTCGAGCACGTAGGCGCCGTCAATCACCTTGGCCAGCGCCTCCAACTTTGGTACGACGTCGATGCAAACCTCGCCGTAGTTTGCCTTCTGCACCCACTCGTTCTGCTTGATCGCCACCTGCTGGGATTTCAGCATGGCCTCAACCGCGACTGCCCAGGCCCAGTTGGTGCACTTCTGAACCGGGGTCGGCAGCCAGAACGCGGTCAGCTCGACCGACTGGTCCGGCAGGCGCATCAGGGGCGCGCCTTTCGGCTTTTTGCCGGAGTAGAGCGGGAGTGCGAGCGCGGCAAGCAGCAGGATGATTAGCAGACGGGGAAACATCTGCGGCAGAGTAACGCTGAACGGCGGGGATTGCGAGTGGCGATGTGAGTAATAGGCCGTAGTCTTCAGTCGTCAGTCTCCAGTCGTCAGGAAAATCGCAAAGCAGTGAGCCGCGGGCGGCCACGGCAGCTGCGAGTCGCTGCAGACAAAAACCTAGATCCCTCGCTGCGCTCGGGATGACAAGGCCTTAAGTATTTTCGTAGAACAGCAATTGTCGGTGAGTCTCGGTGCGCTCGGTGTCTCGGTGGTAGGCGTTACTTGGAAAGGGCGGCGAGGGAATCGCGGAACAGGGCATCGAAGGTCGCACCGTTGGCGGCGCGGGCGGCGGCGGCCACGGCGCGTTCGGCGGCGGCGCGCTGGTATCCCAGGTTCACCAGCGCCGACAAAACATCTTCCTCGGCGGGGGTGGCCGCAGGCAGGGTGGGCGCGGCGCCGAAGCCTTCCAGCTTGTCACGCAGCTCCAGCACCATGCGCTCCGCGGTCTTCTTGCCGATGCCGGGAATGCGCGTCAGGCGCGCGACATCGTTGCTCCGAATGGCGCTCACCATGTCGGGCGTGGGCATGCCGCTGAGGATGGTAATCGCAAGCTTCGGACCGATGCCGCTGACGGAAATCAGTTTTTCGAAAAGCTGTTTCTCTTCGGAGCGCAGGAAGCCAAAGAGGGCGATCGCGTCCTCGCGCACGTGGGTGTGGATGAAGAGCGCGACCTCGCGCCCGGCAGCGGGCAACTCGGAAAACGTCGGCACGCTGATGGTGACGTCGTAGCCGACACCTCCGGTGTCGACGATGGCCTGGTTGGGATGCTTGGCGATGAGTTTGCCGCGTAGGTGCGCGATCATGGGAGGCTTCAGGCTCCAGGCTTCAGGCGCCGGGCGAAAGAATATTATCCGCGCGGCGGCGCGCATGCACGCGCATTCTCGCGGTGCGAGCGGAAAGCGCTCATCTGTTTGCGCGGGATCGCGCACCGTCTCTAGAATCGGCTTCAAAAATATATTTTCGCCTCAGGGAAAATGTCCCTCAGGGGCTAAAGCCCACTATTTTTGCGGCCTCGAGCGGCACGGCTGAAGCCGTGCCCTACCCAAAAACCTGCAGTTGACCGTAGCCGCCCGCGCCTCGTAGCATGACTCAATCCTGTGGGGCTGGAATCAATGGAAGGGACACTGGTTTCGCATTACCGCGTCGGGTCGCGACTGGGCAGCGGCGGCATGGGGGTGGTCTATGCGGCCGAAGACCTGACCCTCTCCCGCCAGGTCGCGCTCAAGTTTCTTCCCGAGGCGGTGGAGGCCGATGCGCTGGCGCTGGAGCGTCTGCGGCGGGAAGCGCGGTCGGCGTCGGCGCTCAACCACGAATCCATCTGCACGATTTATGAAATCGGCGAGCACGAGGGCCGACACTTCATCTCCATGGAGTTGCTGGAGGGAACGCCGCTGGACGCGCGCTTGCGCTCGGGCGCGCTGGCGGTGTCGGAACTTTTGGACATCGGCATCCAGGTGGCGGACGCGCTCGATGCCGCCCACCAGCGCGGCATCGTGCATCGCGACATCAAGCCAGCAAATATTTTCCTGACCCGCCGCGGGCGCGTGAAGGTGCTGGATTTCGGGCTGGCGACGGTGGTGGTGGACCGCGCCGCCGCGCTAACCGTGGGCAGCACCGCGGCCGACGCGCGCCTCACCAGCCCCGGCACCGCCATCGGAACCGTCGCCTACATGTCGCCGGAGCAGGCGCGTGGCGAAGAACTCGATCCGCGCAGCGACCTGTTCTCGTTCGGCACCGTACTTTACGAAATCGCGACAGGAGTGCTTCCGTTCGGCGGCCAAACTACGGCAGTGATATTCGCGGCCATCCTGGAAAAAACGCAGGCGCCGGCATCGTCGGTGAATGCGGCGGTTCCGGCGCGCTTGGCAGAGATCGTTGACAAGTCACTGGAAAAGGACCGCGACCTCCGCTACCAGACCGCTGCCGAATTGCGCGGCGACCTGAAGCGCCTGAAGCGCGACTCGGAATCGGGCCGAACGGCGGCCGCGGACGGCACCACCGAATCCATCCCGGCGACGCCCCGGCGCAAGCCGGCGTGGATTTATGGCGGGATCGCCGCGGTGGCGGTGATCGCCCTGGCAACATATTTCTACTGGTCGCGCGCTTCCCGAGTAGCGGTAACGCCGCAGACGCTGAGCATCGCGCGCCTCACCGACAACGGGCACGTGCACGACGCCGCGATTTCGCCTGATGGTAAATGGCTCGCGTTGATGCGCCACGATGCCCATGCCGCCGCCATCTGGGTGAAACAGGTGGCCACCGGCAGCGAGACGCGCGCGGTGGCGCCGCAGGAAGGCTCGTTCTCCGATCTGGCGTTCAGTCCGGACGGCAACTACCTGTATTACGCATTCCGTCCCGCGGGAAAAGCGCAGCAGGCGGTGTACGTGGTGCCCTCGCTGGGCGGGACGCCGCGCCTGGTGATCAACAACACCGCCACCGGGGTTGCGTTCTCGCCCGATGGCCGGCAAGTGGCGTTCATGCGCGAAGTGGGTGGGCGCGATCGCGTCCTGGTGGCGGATGCGAACGACAATGGGGAAAGGACCGTCGCCGAGGCGAGCCATCTATACAAGGTCCCGCCCTCGTGGTCGTCCGACGGAAAAACGCTGCTGCTGACCACCGACGTCTTTAACGAGAAGGGCCTGGGGGCATTGCTTCTGCAGCCGGTGGCGGGCGGAGACGCGCGCCAGGTTCCGGCCCGCGGCCAGGTGCCGGCGGCGCAATGGCTGAGAGATGGAATGGTATGGCTGGAAAAATCGCCGGAAACGCAGGGGCGCTCGCAAATCTATTTTCGGGCGGATGCCTCCAGCCAGCCGGTGCGCCTGACCAATGACCTGAACGACTACGGAGATGCGCTGAGCGTGACCGCTGACGGGAAGGCAATCGTGGCGGTGCAGACGGAGGCGGCAACCGCGATCTACGCCGCCGATACCGGCAGTCTCGCCGGTTTCGACAAGCTCACCGCAGTGACCGGCATGTCATCGGAGCGCGACGTCGCCGACTGGACGCCGGACGGCAAGATCGTGATCGCGGATGCCTCGGGACATTCGACGCTGTTGAACCCCGACGGCTCAGGCGACGTCCGGCTCCCGACCCAGGAATTCGGACTGGTTCCCTCGGTTTGCGGCGACGGGAAATCGTTTCTCTATTCGAGCCTGACGCGCAGTAATGCCATCCACGTGACGCTCGCGTCCATCGGCGGGGGCAGGGAAACCGACCTGACCTCGGGTCGCATGGACTGGCAGCCGGTGTGCTCACCAGATGGCGCATGGGCGGTCTATTTGAGCCACGACAGCGGCGTGTGGCAGTTGATGCGGATTTCGACCTCCGGCGGCAAGCCCACCCTGCTCCATGGCGAAGGCGGCCCGTGGTGGCCGAGCATTTCCGGCGATGGCAAGTACGTGGGATTCCGCGCCGGCGCAGGGGAGGAAGACCGGAAATTCGTTGTGATCCCCGCCGAAGGCGGCGTGCCGATGCACCAGTTCAACGTGCCGCCGGACAGCGACATCTTCCGGCTTGCCCGCGACGGCGCCGGTTTCTACTACACCCAGCGCGAAGGCGACGTGGACAATCTCTGGTACCAGTCCATGGCCGGCAGCCCGGCGCGCCAGGTGACGCGCTTTACCAGCGACCACATCTACGCCTTTGCCTTCTCGCGCGACGGGCGACGCGTGGCCTTCACCCGCGGCAACGAAAAGCAGGATGCGGTGATGCTGAGCAACTTTCGGTAGCCCAATCGACCGCCGACGCGAGTAGGATTTTTCTATGCACGGCAGGGTTTTTACGATTGCTCTCCTACTGATTGCAGCATTGCCGGCCGCGGCGCAATGCAAGCCCGAGGACGGAAACGGCGCGTATCTGTCAATTGTCCGCCACGTCCGCTTCGATGACACGCAGACTGTCACCACCGCCGAAGGCAAAGCCATCGCACACGAACTCGCCGGCTTCTGCTTTGACCGGAACCTGCCCGGCAAAATGTTGGATCGCATCCGAGATGCTTTTCAACGCCACGGGTACTTTAAAGTTGTTGTCCTAGATCGACTGCGGGTCACCGTGATAAACGCGTCGGCCCATCCGAACCCGGTTGACTTAGCCGCGGTTGTTAATGAAGGTGATCGCTACTGGCTCGGCGATATCCAATTTCGCGGCGACAAAGCCTTCGATGCCAAGACTCTTCGCCCTCTGATCCCGCTCAAGCGCGGCGACATCGTCGACGTTGAGAAGGTGCGGCAGGGGCTCAAAGCGCTGCGCGATCTTTATGGTGATCACGGTTACATAAATTTCACCCCGATACCCGACGCTCAGATCGATGGAACCAGTCACACCATAAGTCTGGTTATAGATTGCGATGAGGGTAAGCAGTTCGCGATCGCGGGCGTCGAGTTCAGCGCGCCTCGCGATTTCGTAGGCAGGTTACGGGAGGCTTGGAAGCTGAAGATTGGAGACGCATACAGTTCTGGGTACGTGGCGAAGTTTTTTGCCGACAATCGAGAACTGATGCCGTCCGGCGCTGTACCGGGGCAAAATTTAGAAGTCGAACAGCACAATCAAACAAACACGGTTGTTGTCCGTTTGAAGCTTTGTTCATCGGGTCAGGATTGCGTTCAGGAGCGATTGCGACTGACAGCGGCGGGCGAGGGCGCCCGCTAAGGCGGCGATTTCCTGCGATGCTGGCAGCAGCCCCGGCGAGGGCGCCGGGGCCTACAAATGAAATTGGAAATTTGAGATTTGGAAATTGAAGCAGGACGGCACACGCGAGGGCTGCCGGGGCCTGCTCGATCGTTCAAAGCAGATTCCTCGGGGCTGAAGCCCCTCGGAATGACAATCGAAAAAATGTGGCTATTTTCGCCGGGCTAAAGCCCGGCGCTTCCACCACATCATCCCCGGCGCTTGTAATAGACGTTGAACTCGAAGCCGGGGTTGGGCGGGAACAGGGCGGCGACGGCGCGCAGGCGCTCGGCAAGCGCGTTCGGTACCAGCAGCGGATATTCACGCTCGCGCAGGTCGTAGTAATCCACGTCGAGAAAGATGGCCAGCATGTAAATGGCGATGGCGTCGGCGAAGGTGGCCGTCAGGTAGTCGTTGCGCGCCTTTTCCGCCTGCGCGCCGGGCGTGGTGGCCGCCTTGCGCGATTCGAATGCATCGAGGGAGGTCTCGCCGCGCACGCGGTCTTCCGCCTGCTTCCACACCAAGTCGGAGAACGGCTCGGCCACACCGGCCTGCTCGACGAAGGCGTGCGCCACGTTGATATAAAACTCGAAGGCCACCGAGAAGCGGTCGTCCATCAGGCGAGTGGAGATGAAGACGCACTGCGAGTCGCCGATGTTGAGGTTGCGGTGGCAAACCGCGTTGTCGCTGAGCGAGACGTCGTAGCGTTCGGCGATCAGCGTGTCATCTCCCTGGCCCACCGCCAGCGGCACGAAGTAATACGCCTTGTGGTGAAGCGCCGCGGCCACCGAGCGGGGCACGGCGGCCACCATGCGCTCCAGGTCGGCGGAGTTGGTGGTGACCTCGCCCAAGGAGGCGAAGCACACGCCGTTGGGCGCCTGCGAAACCGGCGCGCGGCGAATCGCCTCAGCCGGGGTGAGGGTTGCGGATTGCGTGGTGTCTGCCATGAGTGGTAGCTGGTCGCCACCAATTCTAGCTTATGTCCGGTTTGCAATCTGCGTTACTATGCGCCGATGTCGCTGTCGCCCATCGAGGTGATCGGATTCGTCACCGGAGTGGGCTGCGTCTGGCTGGCGGCGCGCGAGAACATCTGGAACTGGCCGGTGGCGATCGTCAATGCCATCAGCTTCATCGTTGTCTTCTTTGGCGCGAAACTGTACGCCGACTGCGGCCTGCAACTGGTGTATGTCGCCATCTCCGTGTACGGCTGGTGGAGCTGGCTGCACGGCGGGCGCGACCGCTCCGAGCTGCCGGTGACGCGGGTGCGCGCCAGCGCGATTCCGTTTTTGGCCCTGGCCACCATCGCCGCAGCTTCCATACTCATGTTTCTGCTGCGCCGCTACACCGACAGCACCGTGCCCTTCTGGGACTCGCTCACCACCGCCATGAGCCTGACCGCGCAATACATGCTGGCGCGCAAGATCCTGGAGAACTGGTGGCTGTGGATGGCCGCCGACATCATCTACGTCGCGCTGTATGTCTACAAGGGGCTCTACCTGACCGCCGTGCTCTACGTCGTGTTCTTCGCTCTGTGCGTCCTCGGACTGGTGCGCTGGCAGAAGCTGCTGGGTGCGGAGCCAGAAGCAGTACCTAGTACCGAGTACTGAGCCGCGCGGACTAGAATGAACGGGTGACTGCCGTCCTCAAAAGCATCGGCCTCGCTGTGGTGGGCGCGGCGCTGTTTTTCTGCTTCTTCATGATGTTTTCCATTCCGGTGCTGACCGTGATGGCGAAGCTGCACGATCCCAACGCCCCGCTCGAAGCGCCCGGTGTCGTAGTGGCGCCGGCGGCGCTGTTTCGCAGCGTTGGGGTGCCGCTCAGCGCGGTGGCGTTCGCGGTGTGCTTTGTGCTGGCGATCCGCAGAGAACATCGGGTGATCCGGCGATCGGGTGATCGGGTGATCTGAAATTCGGCTGCGTACAAGAACTCAGGGCGGCCATGAGGCCGCCCTGCTAATTGCTAATTGAAGATCGCTTGTTCTTACGCGGGCGTTGGCCGCTCGCCCGGCACGATGCCCGGCTGGGCGCCGCCGGGCGCCGGTTTCAGCACCTGCTGCACGCCGTCGTCGTGCGAAGAAGACGGCTGCACCTTCGCCGGGAGCGCCTTGCCTTCGATGAGCAGCTTGACCTCGTTGGCGTCGAGCACTTCGCGCTCCAGCAGGGCCAAAGCGATGCGGTTCAGGACATCGCGGTGGTTGCCGAGGATGTCTACCGCCGACTTGTATCCGGCATCCACAAAGCGGCGCACTTCCTGGTCAATCTTGATGGCGGTGTCCTCGCTGTAGTCGCGATGCTGCGAGATCTCGCGTCCGAGGAAAATCTGCTCTTCTTTCTTGCCGAAGGACAGCGGGCCAAGGTCGCTCATGCCGAACTCGCAGACCATCTTGCGCGCCAGTTCGGTGGCCTGCTCGATATCGTTGCCGGCGCCGGTGGTCATGGTGCTGAGGAACAGCTCTTCGGCCACGCGTCCGCCCATCATGATGGCCAGGCGCGTCTCGAGGTAGGTTTTGCGGTAGGTGTGCTTGTCGTCGATGGGCAACTGCATGGTCACGCCCAGCGCCATGCCGCGCGGGATGATGGTGACCTTGTGCAGCGGGTCGGAGTCGTCGCGCAGCGCGGCCACCAGGGCGTGGCCGGCCTCGTGAAACGCGGTGACCCTCTTATCCTCTTCCGAGAGCAACATGCTCTTGCGCTCGGCGCCCATCAGCACCTTGTCCTTGGCGATTTCCATGTCGTACATCATGACGGTCTTGCGGTTGGCGCGCGCCGCCAGCAGAGCCGCCTCATTGACCATGTTGGCCAAATCGGCGCCGCTGAAGCCGGGTGTGCCGCGGGCCAGCACGGACAAATCCACATCATCGGCGATGGGAATCTTGCGGGTATGGACACGGAGAATTTCTTCACGCCCACGCACGTCAGGACGCGGAACCACGACGCGCCGGTCAAAGCGGCCGGGACGCAGCAGGGCGGGATCGAGCACGTCGGGACGGTTGGTGGCGGCGATCAGAATGACGCCTTCGTTGGACTCGAAGCCGTCCATTTCGACCAGCAACTGGTTCAGAGTCTGCTCGCGCTCGTCGTGGCCGCCGCCGAGGCCGGCGCCGCGATGGCGTCCGACGGCGTCAATTTCGTCAATGAAGATGATGCAGGGGGCGTTCTTCTTGCCCTGCTCGAACAGGTCGCGAACGCGGCTGGCGCCCACGCCGACGAACATCTCCACGAAGTCGGACCCGGAGATGGAAAAGAACGGAACGTTGGCCTCGCCGGCGACCGCGCGGGCGAGCAACGTCTTGCCGGTTCCCGGAGGCCCGACCAGCAGCACGCCCTTGGGAATGCGGCCGCCAAGCTTTTGGAACTTCTGCGCCTCACGAAGGAACTCGATGATTTCGCGCAGCTCTTCTTTGGCCTCATCCACGCCGGCCACGTCCTTGAACGTGACCTTCTTCTGCTGCATGGAGAGCAAGCGGGCGCGCGATTTGCCGAACGACAGCGCCTTATTTCCGCCGGTCTGCATCTGGCGGATCATGATGAACCAGAGCGCGCCTAACAGAATCAGCGGCGCCAGGTTCAGCAGCCACGTCGGCCAGCTTCCACTGGAGACATCCTTGACCGTGATGTTGACGCCCTTGTCCCGCAGCGGCTTGTACATGTCGGAATAATTGGGCGGGATAATGACGTGGAACTGGGTCTTTTCGTTGCGGAACTTGCCCTGCACCTCGGTGCCCAGGATGGTGACTTCCTGGACGTTGCCCTGGTCCACCTGGGACATGAATTCGGAGAAATTGATCTCTTTGGGTTTTTGCCCGCTACCGCCGGCCTTGACCACCTGCCACAGCAAGACGCCGGACAACACGATCACCAGCCAGAACACCACCGTTTTGACCGTTGAATTCACTCGGAAACTCCTCTACTCACGTGCAAGGAAAAGGCACAAAATGACGCGCCCTAATCGTTAGATGCCTGCGCGCACCAAGGGTCGCGACCTTTTCGCCAGCACCGAGAACTATTGTACCCTGCCGGAGGGGGAATCCCCCGCCGCGGGGAAGGGAAATTAGCGGCGATCGTGGCTCGCTCGGTGCGTCACCTTAGTGTAGCGGCCCGTCCGACGTTGGCAGGCTACTCGATGGCTGCTGCCGCCGCTCCGCTGGTGGCCACGTAAGGGAGGTTGCGCCGTAACTGTGGCGCGCCCAGGCCGTAGCCGAATACGAAGCGGTCGTCCACTGCGAAGCCAAAGTAGTCGGGAACAAGAGAGATGCGCCGCGCCGACTGCCGGTCCAGCAGGGTTGCCACCTTGGCCGACGCCGCTCCCCGGGCCAGCAGGTTGCGCAACAGGAATTCGGTGGTGATGCCGGTCTCGAGCAGGCCCATGACCAGCAGCACGTGCGCGCCCTCCACTTGCACCTCGGGGCTGAAAAAGATTTCGGTGGCGGTGCTGCCGGCCTGCGAGATTTCCTTGTGCTCCGGCTTGACGAACTGGCAGAGCACCGGGAGGTCGAGCTCGCGCACCAGGTCCGCCATGAAGATGAAGCCGTCCTCCAGCACGCCCACGGCATGCAGGGTGCGGCCGCGGTAGTCGTCGGAGATTTGGCGGGCGATTTGCCGGATGCGGTCGCGGATCTGCTCGGCACTGATCACCGCAGAGGCGGGTTGAGGGTGCGCTGCCTGGTTCACGGAAGTACCTCGCATGGTAGTCCGTAGCCGGTAGTCCGTAGTCCGGAACCTCCCACCGGACTGCCGACTACAGACTACCGATTACCGGGGTTGGCTTGTCTGCTTGCCGCATTATGTCTTGTTTCCGCCAGTCTGCCCTAGCGGAACTACTTCCAGCAATAGGGCGTCGGAGTCGCCTTCCCGGAAGCGGAATCGTTCCGGCGCGGCAAAGCCTGGGAGCCAGACGATTTCGTCGCCGCTCATGATGACCGGCCAGTACGGTTTGCGCTCCCGCGGAATGTGCCGCGCCTGCAGCAGCTCTTTCACTTTCTTGGGCTGGCGGGTGTGGGCCGGCCAGTAACGATCGCCGGCGTGCCAGTTGCGCACCCGCAGGCCGCGATGGGCCAGAGCGGAAGCGAGCAAAACTTTGGTGGCGCGTGCGCCCTCGCCCGCGTGCGCCAGGTCTTCACCGGTGACGATGGCAGCGCGAAGCCTCGTACTCGCGACTTCGACCTCGCCAGGCACAGCCAGGGACAAATCGTATTCCCGCGGCTCCTTCTCCGTTTGACACCTGCGCCGGAAGCAGAGTTCCGCGCCGGAACGCACGGCTTCCCAACCGTGCGGCAAGCTCAAGGGTTTACCGTCGGCACCTTCTCCAGACGCGAGTTCAACCAAGGCATTGGTTCGGCGCAGGTCCATCGTGCCACCTACGAATCCCGCCACCTGCCGCATTACCCTTCGCCTCAACGCAAGTGGCTGCGCTTCGAGCGGCTTCAGATCAATCACGACCGGTCCACCACGGACTACTGCTTCGGCATGCTCGCGGGGGGGGCCGATGAGCTTGAAATGCATCTTCCCGGTTTCAAAGGTCCAGTAATCCTCTTCGGCGCGCGCGATTTCTGCCATGTCCGACAGAGCGCGATCAATCGCGGGATTAAAGTCATGCTTTAAGAGGGGCAGGAGTTCGTGGCGAACTCGGTTGCGAAGGATACTCACGTCCTGATTAGTGACGTCCTCGCGCCACGGTTGATTCAGTCGCCCCAAATACTCGGTTAATTGCTCGTGGGAGATTTCCATCAGGGGACGTACGATCTGAGGAGGAAGTTGCGCATCGGGGGACATTCTCATCCCCTGACCCGTTGCAGGGGCGATAGCGGATAACCCTCTTGTCCATGCGCCACGCAAGAACTTCAGTAGTACTGTCTCAGCTTGATCGTCAAGCGTATGGCCTGTTGCTACGCGCTCGAGAACACCCTCATCCGGGTCCGACAATTTCCAGAAGAACGTGTACCGCAGCATCCGTCCCGCTGCTTCCAGCGAAAGCTTGTGCTCACGCGCGTAAGCAGGCGTGTCACCGGAATCGCAGTGGAACTCCAGGTCGAAGCCGCGGGCAAGATCGCGCACGAACTGCTCGTCGGCATCGGCATCGGCGCCGCGGATCTGGTGATTGAAGTGGACGACGGAGAGGACAATTCCGAGTTCGGTGCGGGCTTCCAGCAGCAGACGCAGCAGCGCGACCGAATCGGCGCCGCCGGAAACCGCCACGCCGACGCGATCTCCGGGCCGCATCAGGCCGTGATGGCGGACGTAGCTGAGGACGCGGTCGAGCACGGAGCCAATCGTACAGGAGTCAGTAGTCAGGAGTCAGGCCGACCGATAGTGGCTCCGAACTACATTGCCGATTGTCGATTGTCGATTGCCGATTGCGAAAGGGTCAACACAGAGAGCGCGAGGGTGAGGCTAGTCTTTCTTGTGGAACACTTTGCGCTGAATGTCGGGCCAGAACTCGTCAATCAGGCCGCCGCCGCTGCCGTAAATGAGGGCGATGCCGGCGCGGCTCATGGTGAGTCCGAAGCCGCGATCGCCGGGCGGATAGTAGGCATTGGAAACTCCGCCGGCGGAG
>DASWAR010000112.1:0-25926 GCA_036391015.1 Terriglobales bacterium | reverse complement strand
GTTCAGTTTCCTGGAGGGCGCCAGCGTCCCCGAGGAGTTGGCGGCGGTGTGCGCCGAGCACGGCATGGCGGCGATGGCGATGGCGGACCGCGATGGCGTGTATGGCGCGCCGCGGTTTCACATGGCGATGAAGAAGGCGGGAATGCAAGCGCACATCGGGAGCGAAATAACTATCTCAACACGGAGGCAGGCGCAAGATCGGGTGATCGGGCGGTCTGGTGATCGGGTGATCAAAACCCCGACACAGATCACCCGATCACCGGATCACCCGATCACCCGATTGCCTTTGCTGGTTGCGAACCAGGAGGGCTACCAGAACCTGTGCCGGCTGGTGACGCGGATGAAAGCGCGCGGGCCGAAGGATGCGCCCGCGGAGGTGATCGCGGCGCAGGAAGCGGATTTGCAGGAGCACGCGCGCGGGTTGATCTGCCTGACCGGCGGCGACGACGGCCCGCTGGCGGAAGCGCTGCGGCGCGGCGGCGCGGAGGAAGGGAAGCGCGAGGTGGAGCGGCTGGCGCGGATCTTCGGCCGGGAGAATGTTTATATCGAATTGCAGCGGCACTTTCTGCGCGACGAAGAAGCGCGCAACATCGCCGCCGTGGAGGTGGCGCGCGCGCTCCGCCTGCCGATGGTGGCGACCAACGGCGTGCGGCACGCCAAACCGGAAGAGCGGCAGATTCTCGATGTCTTCACCTGCCTGAAGCATCACCGCACGCTGGCGACGGCGGGGCGGCTGCTGGCGCGCAACAGCGAGCGCCATGTGAAATCGCCGGCGGAGATGGAGAAACTTTTCGCCGATCTGCCGGAAGCGATCGCCAACACGACTGAAGTTTCGTCGCGCCTGCAGTTCACGCTCGCCGATCTCGGTTACGAATTTCCGCGTTACCCGGTGCCCGCGGGCGAGAGCATGATGTCGTTCCTGCGGCAGCGGACGCAGGAAGGGTTCCAGGGGCGCTACGGGCGCGCGGCGCGCGACCTGCGGGCGCGGGCGCGGCGGCAGGTGGAGCGCGAGCTGGCGCTGATCGAAAAACTTCAGCTCGAAGGATATTTCCTGATCGTGTGGGACATCGTGCGCTTCTGCCGCGAGCAGGGAATTCTGGTGCAGGGGCGCGGGTCGGCGGCCAACAGCGCGGTGTGCTACTCGCTGGGGATCACGGCGGTGGATCCGGTGGGAATGGATTTGCTGTTCGAGCGTTTTCTGAGCGAAGAGCGCGGCGAGTGGCCGGACATCGATCTCGATCTGCCCTCGGGCGAGCAGCGCGAGCGCGCGATCCAATACGTGTACCAGCGTTATGGGGAGCGCGGCGCGGCGATGACGGCCAACGTGATCACCTATCGCGGGCGCATGGCGGCGCGCGAGATGGGCAAGGTGCTCGGCTTTGACGAGGACACGGTGGGGCGGCTCTCGGGGCTGGTGGGAAGGTTTGAGTACCAAGACGCGGACGAAACGCTGGAAAAGCAATTCCGCTACGCCGGGTTCGATCTGCGGCATCCGCGCATGGAGAAATTTTTGGAGTTGTGCCTGGCGGTGCAGGACCTGCCGCGGCACCTGGGGCAACACTCCGGCGGAATGGTGATCTGCCAGGGACAACTGGATTCGGTGGTGCCGCTGGAGCCGGCTGCGATGCCGGGCCGCGTGGTGGTGCAGTGGGACAAGGAAGACTGCGCCGACCTGGGGATCATCAAGGTGGATTTGCTTGGCCTGGGGATGATGGCGGTGCTGGAGGATTCGATCACGCTCATCCGCGATCACTACGGCAAGGAAGAAGACCTGGCGCATCTGCCGCCGGACGATCCCGAGGTGTACGCGGCGCTGCAAAAGGCGGACACGGTGGGGGTGTTCCAGATCGAGAGCCGGGCGCAGATGTCGTGCCTGCCGCGGCTGCGCCCGCAGAAGTTTTACGACATCGTGGTGCAGGTGGCGATCATCCGGCCGGGGCCGATCGTGGGAAAAATGGTGAACCCGTTTTTGAAGCGGCGGCAGGGAAGAGAGAAGGTGACGTACCCGCATCCGTCGCTGGAACCGGTGCTGGCGCGGACCCTGGGCGTGCCGCTGTTCCAGGAGCAATTGCTGCGCATGGCGATGATCACCGCCGGATTCAGCGGCGGCGAGGCGGAAGAGTTGCGGCGCGCCATGGGATTCAAGCGCTCGGAGCGGCGCATGCGGGACATCGAGGTGAAGCTGCGCGCGGGCATGACGCGCAACGGGATCGCGCCGGATGCGCAGGCGCAGATCATTGACTCGATCACGTCGTTCGCGCTGTACGGGTTTCCGGAGTCGCACTCGGCCAGCTTCGCGCTGCTGGCGTACGCCAGCGCGTATCTGAAGACGCATTACCTGGGGGCGTTCACCGCGGCGCTGCTCAACAACCAGCCGATGGGCTTCTATCACCCGTCCACCATCGTCAAGGACGCGCAGCGGCACGGGCTGAAAGTGAAACCGGTGGACGTGACGCGCTCGGAGTGGCTGTGCACGATGGAGCAGTCGACGGTCGACGGTCTACAGTCTACGGCCGTCGACCATCGACCGTCGACCGTCGACAGCTTTGCCGTGCGGTTAGGACTTCGCTACGTGCGCGGATTGCGCGAGGAGGCGGCGCGGGCGCTGGTGCGGGAGCGGCAGCAGCAGCCGTTTGAGTCCATCACGGATGTGGTGCGGCGCGTGCCCGAGTTGCGGAGAACGGAGCTGGAGACGCTGGCGGAGATCGGAGCTTTGAATTCAATCGGGAAAAATCTGGTGATCGGGCGATCGGGTGATCGGGAGATCGAAAACATTGGCTCCAGCAAAGTCCCTCAGGGGCTAAAGCCCGGTGAATTTATGGATGGCATTACGGCACGGCTGAAGCCGTGCCCCTCCGAAAACCGGAAACTGGAAACTGGAAACCGGAAACTCCACCGGAGAGACGCGCTGTGGCAGGTGGCGAGCGCGAGCCGGGGTGAGGGGCCGCTGCTGCAGGGAGTTCCGGAGCCGGACACGGCGTCGCCGCTGCAGGCGATGGATCGGGAAGAGCGGCTGGTGGCGGATTTTCGCGGCACCGGCGTGACGGTTGGCCCACACCCGATGGCGTACCGGCGCGCCGAATTGAAAGCGCAAGGGATCTGCAGCGCCGCCGAACTGGAGAAGGTACCCAACGGGCAGTGGGTACGCGCCGCCGGATGCGTGATCGCGCGGCAGCGGCCGGGCACGGCGCGCGGCTTCCTCTTTCTCAGCCTGGAAGACGAGACCGGCATCGCCAACGCCATCGTTACGCCGGATTTATTCGAGCAGAACCGGCCCCTGCTGGTGGAAAAAAATTCCTGCTGATCGAAGGCGTGTTGCAGAACCTGGACAACGTGATTTCGGTCAAGGCCGAGCGAGTGCTGCCGCTGTCGGTGACCGAGGCGGAGACCAGGTCACATGACTTCCATTAAAGTGCACGGTGGAGTCGATGGTCCCCTCGGCTGCGCTCGGGGCAGGCTATGGTCGATCGCCGAACCAAATCATTGCGGATTGCGGATTGCCGATTGCGTTGGGAACAACGAGACAATCCCTTGTCGGACTAAGCCGTTACGGGGAGCGCGGTGACAACGTAAGATGTCGCAAAAGGCGCCCAACTTTTTTCCGAGGCGCCAGGAAAATCCACAGCCGAACAAGCTATATTGGATACTCATGATGGTGAAGTCAAACCCGCTACAAGCGCGGGTTCTGCCATAGTCTTAATGCCTAGGAGTACGAAGAAAATGTCCAGAGCAAAGCGCGCGCAAGTGACGACGATGGAAGCCCCTACTGAACTGACCACTTCCACTTCGTCCTGGAAAAAGAACGGCAAGAACGGCAATGCCAAAGCGGACTTCGACCTGGAAGCGGCGATCCGGGTCCGCGCCTACGAATTGTACGAGAAGCGCGGCCGCCAGGATGGCCAGGCCCAGAACGACTGGTTCCAGGCGGAGGCGGAATTGCGACCACGCGTATCGCGTACGGCTTAGCAGCAGTTCCGCGGCGGCGGGCCGGCCACAGTAATTCCGATAGACGGCGCGATGATTGCGGAGAGTCCTGCGCATTGACGACAGCCCGCTGCAACTTCGTGTACGTGAGGCAGTCTTGCGCGACGCGGGTTTCGAAGTGTGCATGGCCACCACAGCAGAGAGCGCCCATGCGCTGCTGCGGAGCGAACCGGGGGCGACAGCATCGGCGTGATCGTGACCGATCACATCCTGCCGGGCGCCCGGGACGTCGCGGTCTCCTCGCACTGCCTCAGGATGCTGCCGCGGCTTTCGCGACTTCCGCGGGTTTCTGCCTGAGCGCGAGGGCGAGGGCGACTGCCTGCACCAGGTCACGTGGCCCAAACGGCTTCAGCAGGAAGGCGGATGCGCCGCAGTGGTTGAGGCGGGCATCAATATCCGGTTCCGGCACGCCGGTGGTGATCACCACGGGGATGTCGCGGGTGCGCGGCATGGAGCGAATTTCGTGCAGCAGATCGAGTCCGAGACCCGCCCCCCCGAGCAGGCAATCGAGGATGATGACCGCGGGCTCTTCCAGCACGAGCTGCTCGGTGACCTCTCGGATGGTAGCGGCTTCAACCACGCGGTAGCCGGCACGCTGCAGGACTTCGTGGATGAGGTGGCGGACGTTGTCATTCTGCTCGATGGTGAGGATGGTAGGCATATTAGTTTCTGCTCCGAGCGGCGGGTGAGCAGCATCACTGATGAAACGTAACTCAAAATTGCGCCCGTGCAGCCAGGTACGAACCCGGGAAAACGCGCGAATTTCCGGCTGTGGGAAGAGGGCCAAAACGGTAGCCGGGGCGACAGCAGCGGCCCTGCAGACCTGTCCCGGCGGACGATGACCGGCCGTGAGTTGCCGAGCGCGCAAGTTTCTGAAAAAATAGCCTTACGGTGGTGAGTCCCTCCTAATGCCTCTACTCGGAAGCTTCTCGCTGGTCCTGGCACTGGCGCTCAGCGTTTATTGCTTTGCCGCGGGCGCGATCGCGCTGTTTGGTCACGGACCCAGGTACGAGCGTCTGGGCGAGACGGCGCGCCGGGCGGGCATCGGTGTCTGGGCTGCGGTGATGATTGCGGCTGCCGTGCTGGTGACCGCGACCTTCCAGAACGATTTTTCCATCGCCTACATCCTGCACCACAGCAATCGTGACCTGAGCGCGCCCTACAAGTTTGCCGTGCTGTGGTCGGGGCAGGAAGGATCGCTGCTGTTCTGGTCGCTGCTGCTGTCCAGCTACGGCCTGGTGCTGCGCATGCGGCACAAGGTGGACACGCGCCTGGTGGCGCACGCGTCGGTGGTGATTGCGGCGGTGCAGGTCTTCTTCCTGCTGCTGGTGAACTTCGCGGCGCCGCCGTTCGCGCTGGCGCAGGGCGCGATCGCGCCCGACGGCAACGGCCTGAACCCGTTGCTGCAATATCCGGAGATGGTGATCCATCCGCCGATGCTGTACCTGGGCTACGTGGGATTCACCGTGCCCTTTGCCTTCGCGCTGGCGGCGCTGATCATGCGCTATCCGGGCGAGAAGTGGATCCACATCACCCGCCGCTGGACGATGGTGACGTGGGGATTCCTGACGTGCGGAGTTTTCCTGGGCGCGCACTGGGCGTACGCGGTGCTGGGCTGGGGAGGCTACTGGGGCTGGGACCCGGTGGAAAACGCGTCGCTGATGCCGTGGCTGACGGGCACCGCGTTCCTACACTCGGTGATGATGCAGGAGAAGCGCGGCATGCTGAAGATGTGGAACATGTGGCTGATCTTCGCTACCTTCCTGCTTTCGATTTTCGGCACATTCCTGACGCGCAGCGGCGTGGTCAGCTCGGTGCACGCCTTCGCGCAGTCGTCGATCGGCGACTGGTTCGTCGGCTTCCTGGCGTTGACGTTTGCGACGTGCGTGTTCTTCTTCGTCAAGAACCGCTCGCATCTGAAGAGCGAACACCGGCTGGAATCGCTGATCTCGCGCGAGTCGAGTTTCCTGTTCAACAATCTCCTTCTGCTGGTGGCGTGCTTCACCGTGTTGTGGGGAACGCTGTTCCCCATCCTGAGCGAGTGGGTGCAGGGACACAAGATTACCGTGGGGCCGCCGTTCTTTAATCGCGTCAATATTCCGGTCGCCCTGCTGCTGCTGCTGCTGACCGCGGTGGGGCCGCTGCTCGCCTGGCGGAAGACGTCGCTGGAAAGCCTGAAGCGCAATTTCCTGACGCCGACGCTGATCGCTGTGGGCGCGGTGGTGCTGCTGATGGTCACGCCGTCATCGTGGGGCGGGCCGTTCGGCATGCGGCCGTGGCAGGACCTTTCGTACCTGTTTTCGCTGATCACGATCATGCTCTCGGTGCTGGTGGCGGCGACGGTGATTTCGGAGTTTGTGCGCGGCGGGCGGGTGATCGCGCGGCACACCGGGAGCTCACTGGCTTCCGGGGTGCTGCAACTGACGCGGCGCAACACGCGGCGGTACGGTGGCTACATCGTGCACTTCGGCGTGATCGTGATCATGATCGGGTTCGCCGGCGCGGCGTTTAACAAGGACGTCGAGCACGAACTGGGCAACGGCCAGTCGATGTCGATCGGGCCATACACGCTGGTGTGCCGGTCCTACACCGACGACGACAACCCGAATTACCGCAGCCAGTGGGCCATCATTGACGTCAGCAAGGACGGCAAGCCGGTGGCGACCATGTATCCGGAGCGCCGGTTTTACAAGGCGAGCCAGCAGACGGCAACCATCGTCGCCAACCGCTCGACGATTCGGGAAGACCTCTACCTGGTGTACAGCGGCCTGAATGACGACACTGGCAGGCCGATTATCCGCGCCCACCTGAACCCGCTGGTGCTGTGGATCTGGATTGGCGTGCTGATCGTGATCGCCGGGACGGGCGTGGCGCTGGTGCCCAACGCGGCGCCGGCGCGCGTGACCGCACCGGCGCGCGTGGTGGCGGCTGCCGAGCCGGTGGGGGCGGGACGATGAGCAGGCTTCAGGCTCCAGGCTTCAGGCTTCAGGCGGGCAAGCGCATGGCCGCGCTCGCCGCGCTCACGATTGTGGTCATCCTCTTCATGGGCGCGGGGGACGATCCCAGCGGGCGATTCGACAGCCTGGGTCACAAGCTGATGTGCCGCTGCGGCTGCAACCAGGTGCTGCTGGAATGTAATCACGTCGGCTGCACCTATTCCGACGGCATGCGCAACGAATTGATGGCCGGCTTGCAGCGCGGCGACAGCGACGATCTGGTGTTGCAGGCGTTTGTGCAGAAGTACGGTCCGACGGTGCTGGCGGCCCCGACCACCACGGGGTTCAACCGCGTGGCGTGGATCATGCCGTTCGTGGCGTTGACCGGCGGCCTGCTGCTGGTGGTGGTGATCGTGAAGGCCTGGAATACGCGGCGCGCCGTGGCCGTCGTTCCCGCGGGTGGAGCCACCGTGGATGCGCGCGTACTGGATGAGCTGCGCCGGCGGGTGCACCAGGAGACGGAACTATGATAATCGCCGCCTGCGTGCTGATGACCCTCGCGCTGTGTTTCTACATCTTCTCGCTGCCGACGCAGGTTGATCCCGGCGAGGAAAAGACTCGGCTGACGTTCCTGCGCGAACGCAAGGAAACCGTCTACGAGAACCTGCGCGACCTGAATTTCGAATACAAGTCCGGGAAGTATCCCGAGGCCGATTACCAGACCATGCGCGCCGCGCTGGAAGATGAAGCGGCGACGCTGCTGGGCGAGATCGAGGCGCTGGAAGAGGGAAGAATCGCGAATCCGGCGATGGGGTAAGTGTCGCGCCGCTGGCGCTCGCGTGTATTCTCCCGCTGTTCCCACCGCTTCCGCGGTGGGCTAACGAATTCCGCCCGCTTCGCGGGCTGGTTTCGCGGGAGAGATAAGGGTGGGGGCACCAGCCGTCATTCCAGCGACAACGTAAGGAGAAAGACTTGAAGTTTCGTTTTGCAATGCACCGTGATTCCTGGTTTGCCCGCAAGATGATGCGGCGCGGCGCCCCGCGCAATTTTCGCAAGCTGGCCGCGATGGCGATCCTGCTGGTTTCGGTCTTCGCCTGCGCCGCGCTTGCTGAAACCTTGAGCGGGACCGTGACCAATGCGACCACCGGCAAGCCGGCCGCGGGCGATGATGTCGTCCTGCTCACGCTGGCGCAGGGCATGCAGGAAGCGGAGCGGACCAAGACCGACGCGCAAGGCAAGTTCAGTTTCAACATCACCGATTCCGGCGGGCCGCACCTGGTGCGGGTGAATCACCAGGGCGTGAATTATTTTCCTGGCGGCGGGCCGATCCGCCCCGGCGCCACCACGACGGAAGTGAAGGTGTACGACTCGGCGAAGAAGCTGGACGGGGTGGGTGACAACGTGCGCGTGATGCGCGTGCAGGCCGACCAGAATTCACTGCAGGTGATCGAGCTGATCTCGGTGAAAAACGACTCGTCGCCGCCGCGCTCACTTATGTCCGACCGCACCTACGAGCTTGTGCTGCCGGAAGGCGCGCAGATTGACGAGGGGGTCGCGCAGGGGCCGGGCGGCATGGCGGTGAACACGGCGCCGGTTCCCGACGACAAGGTGAAGGGAAAATTTTATTTCGTGTTTCCGCTCCGTCCGGGCGAGACGCGGTTCCAGGTGGCGTATCACCTGCCGTACTCGGGCGAGGCAACCCTGAAGCCAAAGGTCGCGGGCAAGCTGGAGCACTTCGCGGTGATGCTGCCGAAGAGCATGGAATTCGGCGCGAAATCCAAGGGCGTGTATTCGCCGGTCAAGGATGAGAATGGCCAGGCGACCTTGCAGGTGGCAACGCAGGTCACACCCGAGAAGGACCTCACGTTTCGCGTCTCGGGAACCGGCATGCTCGCCGACCAGCAGCAGGCACAAGGCGGCCAGCAGGAGGCCGATGCCGGTGGCGCGATGGGTGGCGGCGCGGCGGCGGGACGTCCCGGCGGCGGACTGGGCACGCCTGAGGGCACGCCGGATCCCATCCACAAATATCGTTGGGCGATCTTAGCGGGCTGCCTGGCATTGCTGGCGGCAGGCGGAGGTTGGGTGGCGACTCGCAACCAGCCTGTGCCCCTACAGAAAACAACGGCAGCCGCAGCGCCGAAAATCGCCGCGCCGCAAGTCGTAGTGCCGCAAATCGCCGTGCCGCAAATCGCTGTGCCGCAAGTGGCCGCGCAGCCCGTGCCGCGCTCCGCCATGCTGCTGGAGGGTTTGAAGGAAGAGATGTTTCAACTCGAAGTCGAGCGCCAGCAGGGCCGCATCTCCGATGCGGAGTACCAGAGCGCGAAGTCAGCGCTCGACCAGACTCTGCAACGGGCGTTGGCGAGAGCGAAGGGAACGGTGAGCAGCTAGTCCCGAGACCCGAGTCGCAAGCCGGCAATCCACCTCACCCGCACCTGTGATGAAGGTCACCGCTTAGGGATCACCTCCGGAGGTACAAGCAACTGTTCGCCGGAGGTGTTCATGGCGACCAAGACCCAGCCCAACGTGAGCAAGAAATCCAGTGAGGCTTTCACCGGTCATCCCGACCTGCGGGCCGGTTTTGAGAGCCTGGCGCCGGCCACGTTTTATCCACGAGGCACGATTCTGTGCCGCCAGGGCGAGACTTCGCGCGGCGTGTACCTGCTGGTGCAGGGCCGGGCGAACCTGACGCTGCGCGCCGATACCGGGCGAGGCGTGACGTTTCGCAACGTCGGCGCGGGATACGTCCTGGGATTGCCGGGCACGATTCTGAACCGCACATACATGTTCACCGCTGAACTGATCGACGACTCGCAGGTGGCGTTTATCCCCGCCGCTGACGTAGTGGAGTTTCTGCGCAACCGAGGCGACCTCTGCTTTGACGTAGTGCAATTGTTGGGCGGCGAACTGATGGAATTGCCCAAGGTCATCCATAAGCGCGCCACACGGAAAAAGCGCACCAACGCGTGAGCAGGCTGCAGGCTTCAGGAGTCGGGTTCAGGAAACGACCCACATCTGCCAAAGGCAGGCAGATGTGGGGCACCATCGCCTGCTACAACCTAGAACCTACCTCGGCCTGGCCAGCACCAGGGTGATGTCGTCGGGCTGCTCGGCGCCGCCGATCCAATCGAGCACCGCGGAAATAACCAGGTCGGAAATGCGCGCCAGCGGCAGGTAACGGTTTTCGCGAACCAGGTCCACCAGGCGCTGCTCGCCGAATTCACCAAAATCATTTTCCGGTTCGGTGATGCCGTCGCTATAGGCGATGAAAATGTCGCCGGGCGAGAGCGCGACCTGGGTCTCGTCGTAGGGGACGGCGTCGAACAGGCCGACGACCGTCCCGCCGACATCCAGGCGGGTCATGCCTTCCACGTGCAGCACCAGCGGAGCGAGGTGTCCGGCGTTGCAGTAGCTGAGCGAGCGGCTGCGGCCGTCGTAGGTGCTGAAAAACAGCGTCGCGTACTTCTCCAGGGGTGTGCTGTTAAAAAGCTGGCGGTTGAGCAGCGTCATTAGGGCGGCAGGGGAGAGGTCGCCGTTGGCGTAGGCGAGCGCCTTCCCGTGGTATCCGGTGTTGCCGCCGGTCGCCGCCGACATGGCGGACACGACTGCTGCTTCCAGCGTGTAGGCGCGAACCGCGGAGTGGATGGTGGCCATCAATAGCGCCGCCGAAATACCCTTGCCGCTGACGTCGCCCACCGCCAGCGCCACCTTGCCGGTCTCCAGCGGCAGGAAATCATAGTAATCGCCGCTGACGGTGCGGGCGGGACGGCAAATGCCGTGCAGTTCCAGCGCCGGAACCTCGGCGGACTGTCGCGGGAACAATTGCGCCTGCACTTCCTGCGCGATGACCAACTCGTTCTCCAGCCGCTGCTTTTCTTTTTGTTCCAGCAGCAGCCGTTCCAGCGATGCCGTCATGGAATTGAACGAGGTCTCCAGGGCGGCGAGTTGATCTTCACTCTGGATCTCGATGCGATGGCCGAATTCGCCGCGATTGACGTGCTGCGTGCCGCGGTAGAGCGCCGCCACCGAGCGCGTGATGGTGCGTGTGAGGCGCACGCCGATGATCAGCGCCAGCAGTTCGATGACGCCGAACAGCACCACGATTACAACCAGCACGCCGAGAATAAACGTCGCCGACTGGCCGACAGTGCGAAACAGCCGGTCGTAGAGCAGCGACGGCCGAGTCACCACCGCCAGCAGGGCGGTGCGGTTCTTGCCGGATTTCCAGTCGAGCACCTGCAGCAGGCTTCCGCCGGTAATTTCGCGATCGAAGCGGTTGACGGGCGGCGGCAGCTTGCCGGATTTCACCGCCGCGGGCGTGCCGGCCACCGACTCGGGGTTCAGGTCCAGGCGCTCCCCACCAATCGTCAATTGGCTGCCGGCCTTTTGCGGGCGGCGGGAAATCTGCACGTGGCCGGAGCCGATCTTGTCCCCGGGTTGTGCAGGCGGGGAAGCGGAGAACATGGCAAGGGAAACCTCGCCAAGCTGCGCGCCGACTTTCCCCAGCAGTTTTTCGTCAACCGGAACGCTGGAGATGAGCACCAGGCCGCCCTTGGCCGCGGGAACGGTATCGGCCACGCGCAACAAGATTCGACCGCCGTCCAGGGCGAGGCTCCTGGCGTCTTTCGCGCTTTCGGGGGGCAGCGCCGCCGGCGTCGCGCCGGAACGCAAGGTGAAAGCCTTGTCGTGGAACCAGGCGGTGATCTCGCGATCGGGATAGCTGGGTTCGAGGCCGCTGGCCTCCTGCAGCAGCGCCTCATCCGGAGTCGCACCCTTGGAGAGACGCTCCCCCACCTGCAGCGCCATGCGGTGATTCAGCGCGCCTAACGTCGTCACTTCATTGCGCAAGTCGGAGCTGGCGACATAGGTGGCGAACTGCCAGGCAAACAGGTACGCGGTAATCACGCCGATGGTGAGCAGCAGGATGACCGGGATGACGCCGATGAAGACGTAGGTGACGATCAGCCGGTTTCGCAGCCGCCACATCAGCTTGCGCCGTACCCAGCGCAGTCCGAGCACGATGCCCAGGCATATCGTCACGTAAGCCAGGAACTTGACCCAGCCGATCAGGCCGGTACTTCCTCCCGGCTTGGCCAGGAGCGACACGGCCCAGATCACGAGCAGCAGCAGATCCAGCCCGGCGAAATACGCCGTGACCCGGGCCAGGCGGCTCATGCGCGGCCAGTGGAGATAAAACTGGCGGCGCAAATAACGATGGGCGACGTTAAACATGAAGGTTGAAACTCAAAAGTTGAACAAACGATTATAGCTGGCCCGGCCGGCTGAATCCGGCGGCGCCAAGTGCAACTTTTTTCCTGCTGATGATACGAATCGGCGCCGCCGCAGGTTCGTTTTTGCACAGAAAAATTCCGATATTCACAGGCAAAAACTGGAACGCAGAGATCAGTCACCAATGGTGACAACTCCCGGGTGTATTCTTTTGCAGATGGGCAAGAGGCTTACCATCCTCGTAGTGGACGACGAACCTTCCGTCCTGCTGACCAATTCGATGATCCTCCGCCATCACGGGTACGAAGTCATCGGTGTCGCCACCGCCCGCGAGGCCAAAGTCGTCCTTGAGGAACAACGGTTTGACATGCTGGTCTGCGACCTGGCGCTGGAAGGAAGCCGCAGCGGTCTGGACGTGCTGGATTTCGCGCGCACGCGCTACCCCGGCATTCCGGCCATCCTGCTCACCGGCTACGCCACCCGCGAGCTGGGCGAGGAGACGGAGCGAAAGCGCATCACGCTGCTGTCCAAGCCGATCGAGGTGAAGGACCTGATGGACACCATCGGCAAGCTGGTGCGCAAGCAGAGCGCGTAGCCGCCTCAGATTTCCGGATACAAATCGAAAAACGCTTCCACGCTGGTGCGGAGCTGCTTCTCGATGTCTTCCTTGCTGCCCTCAAGAATGTGCATGGTGACGCGCGCCGTGCGCCCGTGCTTCAGCTTGATGGGGGCATCGTCGACTTCCTCAATGTCCTCCGAGGGCAGCAGGCGCATTCCATATACGAGACATAGATTTGCCATGCGGAGATTATAGGCTGCAGGCTGCGGGCTGAAGCCTGGCGCCTGGTGCCTTGGTTTAGAATGCCCCCGTGCTGAAATTTGCAAGTGCGATGCTGCTGGGGTGGGGAATCATCGGCCTCGCCCAGGAGCAACCCAAGAAACCGCAGCCGAAGGCGCCGCCGATGCGGGTCAACATACTGAATGTCTGCGCGCCGAACGAGGCCGAGCAAAAGGAAATTGCGGCGGCATTGGGGCGCGTACCGCAGCGTCCCAATTTCGGACGCGACTACGAGATCACGCGCGGCCATACCACGGTGGAAGACGGTTCCGGCTCGGAGTGGGTGCGCATCCGCCGCGAATTTCCCAAAGCCATGCCGCTGCTGGCGGTGCAATTCTCTTACAGCGACGACCCGAAGACCACGCTCGAAACCGCGGTGTTCTATTCGCGCGAGGCGAAAGACGTGATGCAGGTGGCGCTGGAAGACCAGGTCGCCGCCGGCACCAGCGCAGCGGCAGTGCTGGCCGCAGACACGCCCGTGAGTCACATCCGTATTGAGCGCTTTGGCAAGCCGTCGCTGGTGCTGGCGCGCTGTCCCAACGTGGACCAGAACGCGTACGAGCCGCTGTTCCGCACCGCTTCGCAGATCATGGCGGCCTACCGGGCGCGACTGGACGCGAAGCAGATCGTGCCGTCGGAACTGGGCCGTGGCCCGGGCGGCGGGCATCGTCCCGCCGGCGTGAAGCCGATGGGGCGGGGGCGACCGCCCGAATCCAAACCGTGAAAGCGTAATCCAACAATCATGGAAAACGTCAGGAAGACGATCATTATCGGGTCGGGATGCGCGGGCCTTACGGCCGCGATTTATGCGGCGCGCGCCAACCTCAAGCCGCTGCTGGTGGAAGGCCACGAGCCGGGCGGGCAGTTGTCGCTGACCACGCTGGTGGAAAACTTTCCCGGATTTCCCGAAGGCATTCAGGGTCCGGAACTGATCGAGAACATGCGCCGCCAGGCGCAGCGCTTCGGCGCCGAGTACCTGACCGGCGACCTGATCGGCGCCGACCTGAAGAACGATCCGTTTTCGCTGCAGATCGGCAAGGACGTGGTGCGTACCGAGACGCTGATCATCGCCAGCGGAGCTTCCGCGCGCTGGCTGGGCCTACCGGGCGAGATGGCGCTGATCGGACACGGGGTCAGCTCCTGCGCCACCTGCGACGGATTTTTCTTCAGCGGCAAGGAAATCGTGGTCATCGGCGGCGGCGATTCGGCGATGGAAGAGGCGTTGTTTCTCACCCGGTTCGCGACCAAGGTCACGATAATCCACCGCCGCGAGCAGTTCCGCGCCAGCAAGATCATGCTCGATCGCGCCCACGCTCATCCGAAGATCCAGTTCCTGCTCAACACCGTGGTGGACGACGTCTATGACGTTGCGAAAAAAGAGGTGACCGGCCTGCGCCTGCGCAACGTCAAGAGCGGCGAGTCGTGGGATTTCCCGGCCAGCGCGATGTTTCTCGGCATCGGACACATTCCGAATGCCAAGATGTTCGGTGACCAGCTCGACGTGGACCAGGACGGATATCTGATCACGCGCGATTACGTCTTCACCAGCGTTCCCGGCGTGTACGCCTGCGGCGATGTCCAGGACCGGCGCTACCGGCAGGCGATCACCGCCGCCGGGACCGGCTGCATGGCGGCGCTGGAAGTGGAAAAGTTTCTCGAGGCGCGGGGGGAGTGAGGCAGTCCCGAGTCCCGAGCAAGAAGTTGAAACAGTCCCGAGACTCAGTACTCCGCACAGCCCAGCGTGATGTACATCCTACTGACCAATCCCCGCAATGTGATACAAAGATCGGTTTGCCTGCGGAGCCGGATGCTACGGGAACTGTTCATAGGCCTATCCAGCAGCGGCGCCTTACGCGCCTTCGCTGAACGTTCATCCATCGGACAGAAGATGTCGCGGCGGTTCGTCGCCGGGACCACGGTGGAAGAGTTGCTCGCCGCCGCCGAAGCCGTCAATGCCAGGGGCATGACGGTCAGCGTGGACAATCTCGGCGAGAACGTCACCAACGCCGCCGAGGCCGAGGCGAGCGCGCAGCTCTATCACCGGCTGCTCGACCTGATCACCCAGCGCGGTCTGAAGGCGAACGTCAGCCTGAAGCTCACGCACATGGGTCTGGACGTGGATGCCAAGCTCTGCGAAAAACTGGTTGGCGGGCTGGTGGAGCATGCCGTGAAGCTGGACAATTTTGTCCGCGTGGACATGGAAGGCTCGCCCTACACGCAGCGCACGCTGGACTTCGTGCACGAACTGCACCGCCAATATCCCGGCCACACCGGCGCGGTGCTGCAGTCGTACATGAAACGCAGCGAGGCGGACGCGGAAAAGCTGATCGCCAGCAAGATCCGCATCCGGCTGTGCAAGGGCGCGTACCAGGAACCGCCGGAGATCGCCTACCAGGCAAAATCCGAGGTGGACGCCAATTACCTGAAGCTCACGAAACTGCTGCTCAAGAGCGGCGTCTACCACGGCATCGCCACCCACGACGAGCGCATCATCCAGCAGACCATGCTGTTCGCGGAAAAGGAAAATATCGCGCGCGACTCCTTCGAATTCCAGATGCTCCACGGCATCCGCCGCGACCTGCAGGAACGCATCGTGCGCGAGGGCTGGCGCATGCGCGTCTATATTCCGTTCGGCACGGAGTGGTATCCCTACCTGATGCGGCGGCTGGCGGAGCGCCCGGCCAACGTGTTGTTCATTGCGAAGAACGTCTTCCGGGGATAGCCTTGCGCGCCCGCTATTCCGTGGGATACAACGTGTGACATGAAGACCACCGCTGTCACGATTCGGTTGGAGCCGGAACTGGAAAAGCTTCTCGACACTGTTTGCAAGGAGTCAGGGCGCACGCGAAGCGACGTTCTGCGAGACGCCCTCAAGCGGCAACTGTCGATCCTTCGCTTGGAACAGTTGCGCCGCCAAGTCCTGCCGTTCGCCGAAGCGCGTGGCTATCTGACCGATGAAGATGTGTTCAAGGCCATCTCGTGAGCCATATTCGCCTCAAGGAAAATGTCCCTCAGGGGCTAAAGCCCACTATTTTTTCGACCTCGAGCGGCACGGCTGAAGCCGTGCCCTACCCAAAACCGATTTTTGAAACCAGTCCTAATTCCAGTGCTTGTAGTGAGACCAGATCTTTCGCAGGTCGAATTTCGCGCCGCGGCATAGATAAATGGGCGTGTTTTCCTCCGCCATGCCGAAGCGATCGTAATGATCGAACGCCTGCCAGCTTGTGCAATTGTCTCTGACATCTTCCTGACTGAACTGCAGAACGATGAAATTGCGGTAGTCCTCCTTGGGCGGGCCCCAGTACCAATGATTCTGATGCCGGGAGAGGGCGCGCGGCAGGCCATACCTGGGACCGAACATGTTGACGGCGCCGGCCTCGCCGTAATTGCCGGCCAGGATGCCGGTTTTTGCGCGCTCCTCCGGCGGCAGCGAGTTGTAAATGCCGGCGACCTCGCGCGCCAGTTCCGGCCAGCCAAACTGGTCACCGATCGGCTGCGGCAACGGTCCTGCGTGGTGCACCTCCTCCTTCGGCGGTTTGAACCCCAGCGTCTCTGTGTACGCAATGTAACCCTCCGGCGACAGCATCCATGTGGCGAGTGGGAGGGTGGGCAAGGTGGCGAGGAGAATGACCGCGACCACCGCGGCGTTCGTCCATGCAGCGCGCGCGGCCAGCCAGCGCTCGATCGCCACCGCGCCGGCGGCGAAAAGCATGGGATAAATCGGGAAGAGGTAATAGTCCTTGGCGTGCGCCAGTTCCATGGTGACAAAGAAAATCACAAACGCCAGCCCGAACACGCGCCGGCCTTTGTCCCGCAGCAACCAGACCAGCCCGGCGAGCCAAACGGGGAACAAGATTGGGTGCGTGGCGATGATCTGCTGCACGGTGAACGCCACCGGCCCGAGGACAACGTTCTTGCCTGACCGGCGAACGTTTTCCAAGTCTTCCAGCGTGGGGAAATGATGCCGAATTTGCCAAATCAGGTTGGGCAAGAACAGGGCAATAGCGATGGCGCCGGCAATCCAAATCCAGGGTTTCAGAAACTCGCGCCGCAGCGGCGTCAGCAGCAGGGCCAGGGTGACGGCGAATCCGAAGAACAGGGTGGAATGTTTATTCTCCAGTCCCAACCCGGCCAGAACCCCAAACCACAGCCACAGGCGCGAATCGCCGGTGCGGAGAATGTGCGTGATGACCAGCACGCAGCCCATCCAGAACAGCGGTTCGAACGCGTTCATGGTCAGCAGGTTGTCCGTGACCAGCAGGCCCGGGCAGAACAGGACCGCCAGGCCGGTGAGGAACTGGGCATCGCGTCCGCCGCCGAATTGGCGCGCGACCAGCATGGAGAGCGCCACCAAAGCCGTGCCCGCCAGCGCCGGAATGATGCGCAGCGCCGCCAGCGAGCCTCCCATCAGCAGCGCCAGCCTGGCGTAGAGCGCGATCAGCGGGGCGCAATCCACGTAGCCCCAATCGAGGTGGCGCGCCAGGTCGAGGTAGTAGAGTTCGTCGCGGAAGTAGCCGTAATTCCGGACGCTGGTGAAAATGTGCAGCAGGAGCTTGGCCGCACAAAGGCCGACCACAACCCCGGTGGCGAGCCGGGGAAGCGGCTGGGGTTCGGTAGATATAGAGTTTGAAGTAACGGCGCTGCTTGACATGGCTGGAATCGATCCTTGGAGATCTGCGCTGGTTCGGCGGTTCTCACACCGGGGAGGCCATTCTATAGAACGCTGCCAGCGCTCAGATTGTTCCACGATAGGCATGAGCCGGGCTCGCGTCTGGCAAGAGCACTGTGCTCAATCCGCCGTACGTCCCTCCGCCTCGGCTTCCGCCACGTACGACCTGCCAGCCAATTCCGGCAGGCAGTAGGCCAGGAAAGACACACCGAAGCCGACAAACCACGAGTAGTCGTACAGCAGGCGCAACGACGGCACCACCAGGCCGATCCAGGCGGCGGCGCAGCCCAGCAGCGTAGCCACGATTCCGCGCACGTTCCATTCGCCGTAGATGCCATCTTTCAGGTAAAGGTCGTTAACCTCGAGCCGCCTCCGTCGAACGACCCAGTAATCGGCGATGAGCACGCCCGCAATGGATCCCAGTCCGCCGGAATAACCAAGCAGCCATTTGAAGATATAGCCGGAGGGGTCCGCCAGCAGCTTCCAGGGCTGCATCACGATGCCGATCAGCCCGGTCAGAACGGCACCGCGGCGGAAGTTGATGAAACGCGGGAAGACGTTGGCAAAATCGTTGGCGGGCGAGACCACGTTGGCGGCAATGTTCACCGACAGAGTCGCTACCACGACGGTGAACATGGAAATGGCCACGATCCACGGCCGGGTGAATTTGCCCACCAGCTCGACCGGGTCCCAGATCGCGGTTCCGTAGATGATCGCGGTGGCGCTGGTAATCACGACGCCCATGGCGGCGAAAACCGTCATGGTGGTCGGCAGCGCGATCACCTGTCCCACCGCCTGCTCGCGCTGGCTGCGGCCAAAGCGGGTGAAGTCCGGCATGTTAAGCGAGAGGGTGGCCCAGAAGCCGATCATGGCGGTTAGCGACGGCACGAAGATCGGCCAGAACTCGTGCCAGCCGGCGAATTTTCCCTGGTGCGCGAGGATGGGACCGAGCCCGTGCGCTCGCGTCAGTGCCCACCAGACCAGTACCGCGGTCATGATCAGCACGAAGGGCGCGGCCCAGTTCTCCACCTTGCGCAGCAGGTCCATGCCCCGGTAAACCACCAGGATGTTCAGGCCCCAGAACAGCAGGAATGAAATCCATTCGGTTGGGGTATGGCCGCCGAAGTTTCCGGCGATGGCGTGCGTCCAGCCCGGCCACAGCACGCGGAAAAACACGTTTAACGCCTGCCCGCCGATCCAGGCCTGGATGCCGAACCAGCCGCAGGCCACCAGCGCCCGCATCAGCGCCGGAAGATTCGAGCCGCGGGTACCGTAGGCCGCACGCGCGAACACCGGAAATGGGATGCCGTACTTAGTGCCCGGGTGCGAGTTGAGCAGGATGGGGACCAGCACGATGGTGTTGCCGAGCAGGATGGTGAGCAGCGCCTGTTTCCAGTTCATGCCCGCGCCGATCAGCCCCGACGCCAGCATGTAGGTGGGAATGCAGTGCGCCATCGAGATCCACAAGGCGGCAAAGTTATACGTGCCCCAGGTGCGGCGCGCCGGATCGGTGGGCGCGAGGTCCTTGTTGTAGAGCGGGCTGGATTCGATGGAGCGAGTTGCGGCCGATGCCATAGAAGATTGGGCTACCTCGTCAGACTGCAAGTACCGTCATGCTGAGAACCCCACGTAGGCGGCATTGTAACCCGGTTCAGGCCCCGTGGAGCACGGGTCTTGGGTTCAGCCACCTGCGCCGGGCCGAGGCTGCCCAGCACCAGCGATGAACCGATATGTTGGCGGCTGGCATCACATGAGCACAACTACGAGCAATTCGAGGAGGGTCATTCATGCAACCGAGGATTGATTATCTGAGAGTCGGCCGCGGCGTCTACGAGGCCATGCTGGGCCTTGAAAAGTACCTCCACCAATGCGGGCTCGAGGAACCCCTCATTCATCTGATCAAGTTGCGCGTTTCGCAGATTAATGGATGTGCTTATTGCATTGATATGCACTGGAAAGACCTGCGCTCCATCGGTGAAAACGAGCAGCGGCTGTACGGACTGGATGCATGGGAGGAATCGCCTTATTACACCGATCGCGAACGAGCCGCTTTAGCGTGGGCAGAGGCAGTGACGAACATTCGTGAGGGTCACGTGCCGGACGAAGTGTACGAAGAAGTGCGCAAGTACTTCACCGAGAAAGAACTGGCGGACCTGAGCCTGGCAATCGCCACGATTAACGGCTGGAACCGGCTGAGCATCGCCGCCAGAACTGTACCCGGAACGTATCAGCCAACCAGGACGCGCGAACTTAAGACGGGCACTTAAAGCCAGGCCGCTCCAGCGCCGGGTTTCTTGGTACCATCGTCTCGTGCCTGACGAGGGAAAAACCGCCGCTGTCGCCGAGGCGTTTGCCTCGCTGGTCGGACAGCGCGTCGAGGATGAGCGCATTCCGCTGGATCGGGCGGCGCTGACCATCGCGCGCACCGAATATCCGGACGTCAACCTCGATCAGTATCTTCGGCGGCTGGAGGAACTGGCGTGCCGGGTGAAGGCGCGGCTGCCCAGGATTGCCGATCCCGGCGAGACCATCACCGCGCTGAATGAGGTATTGTTTCGCGAAGAGGGTTACCGCGGCAACCGCGAGGATTACTACGATCCGCGCAATTCGTTTCTCAACGACGTGCTGGAGCGCAAGCTCGGCATTCCCATCACGCTGGCGCTGGTGTACATGGAGGTGGCGCGGCGGATCGGGTTTCCGCTGTTTGGGGTCGGCATGCCGGGACATTTCCTGCTGAAGCACTACGACGTGGAAGGCCGCGAGACGCTAATTGACGCCTTCAACAACGGCGTGGTGGTGAGCGCGCGCGAGTGCCAGAACCGGCTCGACGAAATCTATTCCGGGCAGTTGCCGCTGCAGCCGGAGTTCCTGCTGTCGGTGAGCCGACGGCAGATGCTGACGCGCATCCTGAACAACCTGAAGAACGTGTACATGGGGGCGCGAAATTTCCGCAAGGCGCTGGCGGTGGTGGACCTGATCTGTGCGGTTTACCCGCGCTCGCCAGAAGACGTGAAGCAGCGTGCGCTGCTGCGCTACAGCGTCGGGCAGATGCGCGGCGCGATCGAGGATTTGGAAGAATATCTGAAGATGTCGCCCGACGCTTCCGACGCCGACGAGATCCGCCACACGGCGCTGTCGATACGACGGTCGCTGGCGAGGCTGAACTAGGGGTGGTTTCAAAAGTCGGTCAGCGCGTCGGAGGTTAATCCCTCAGGGGCTAAAGCCCAGTATTCTCGCGGGCTCGGCGGCACGGCTGAAGCCGTGCCCTTCCCAAGAACGACTTTTCGAAACCAGTTCTAGTTTTCGGGTGTCGGTTGCTGGTGGTTAGCCTGAAACTGGTGCTAGTGCGGAGGACGAGGCGGAGGCGGTCCGGGTTGGCCGGGCGTGATGCCGATGGTGCTCATGCCGCGCAGCAGGCCGCGCTCCTGATCGTTGAAATTGTTGCGGTACTCGGGGGAATCCAGCATCCTCTGCCTTTCGCCCGGGCTCATGCCTTCCAACTGCTGGAACCCACGCTTGAGTTCCTGACGACGATCCGGCGGCAGGCCGCGGTATTGCCGGAACAAATCGTGCACGCGCTGTTGCTGTTCGGGAGAAAGATGCTCGTAGGTCTCCATGCGATGGAGAATGCGATCTTTTTGCTCGGGTGGAAGACTGTTGAAGTTCTGCAGACGATCGCGCAGGCGCTGCTGGCGGTCAGGCGGCAGGCGCTGGAAGTCCGGATTCTGTTCCAGCTTCCTTAATTGCTGGTCGGGGGGAAGAGTTTCGTTACGGCGAAACCAGTCGCCCATGTGTGGGCCGGGGCCGTGAAACACGGGTCCCTGCGACCGTCCGGGAGAGGCGAAGCGGGGCGAGTGCACCGGCGGCGCGTCCTTTTTATCGTCCTTCTTCTCGGGACCGGAGCGCTGAGCGGCGGCGAGGCCCACGCTCAAGGCAACCATCGCGATCACGGTGATGAATTTGCGGCCCAACTTCTTTCCTCTCCTAATTCTGCGCCGTACCCGGCGCGCCATCCAGATCGTCGAGCAATTCGAAATCGACCAACATATCGTGGTTCCGGTCGAGATATTGCAAATCGCCCACCGCGGTGCCCGGCTTGAGCGATACGGTGGTGCGTTTATCGGCATTATCCTTCAACTGCCAGCTTCCCTGGAAGAGGCTGATGCTGGCAATCATCAGGACCATGATGCTGACCGCGAAAGCGGGCTTGCGAAACCACCCCAGCCAGCCGGCGGGACGCGCCTGCTCCTCGCGCACACGGGCGCGCACCCGGGTGAGGAAATACGGACTGGTGTCGGCCGGCGATTGCCACTGGTCCAGCAGCGTCATGGTCCGCCGCATGGACGTAACTTCGGCGGCGCAGGCGGCGCACGCCTTGACATGGTCCCGCAGCTCGCCGGGACCGGGCTCGGTCACCATCAGATCCAGCATATGTTCGCGAACTTCATTGCAATTCATGACACCACACTCTCACACAAAATCTTTCAGTTTCTCGCGCAACGTTTCATAGGCGCGGAACAGCAGCGACTTGGTCGCCGACTCGCTTAACTTCAGGACTTCGGCAATTTGCCGGTAGTCCAGTCCCTGGTACTTGTGCATCAAGACTGCGAGGCGCTGGCGCTCGGGCAGGTTTGCACGTGCTGCCGGATGGCCGCCAGCGTCTCGCGCCGCAGCAGAGCCTGCTCGGCGGAGGGGGTGCCGTCGGCGAGATC
Source organism: Terriglobales bacterium (assembly GCA_036391015.1). GTDB lineage: Bacteria > Acidobacteriota > Terriglobia > Terriglobales > Acidobacteriaceae > JAIQGF01. Next base: position 3,561 of record DASWAR010000112.1, on the reverse strand, counting down.
GAGCGTCTGCCCAGTGTCGCTGTCGCGTTCGTCGAGGCTGACGCTCAGCTCCGGCTTCTCGTACTTGGTATCGCGCGCGTGGTTCACCGCCAGGTTGGTGGCGATGCGATACAGCCAGGTGCTGAACTTGGCTTCCGCGTTATACGTGGCGCGCGAGCGATACACGCGCAAGAAAATTTCCTGCACCAACTCTTCCGCCACCGCACTGTTGCGCGCCATGCGGTACATGAAGCTCAGCATGGGGCGGCGGAACTTGGTGACCAGATATTCGAAGGCCGCGTCGTCGCCGTCCTTGACGCGAAGCATGACGTCGGCATCTACCATCGCCTCATAGCTGACCGGCGCGGCCAGGTGCACGCCAACTTCGCTGTGACGCCGCCCGCCCGGTAGCAACCCTCGGTCGATTGCCACGCTGCTCACACCAGTTGTAACCCCTATACCGGGCGAAAGTTGCGGGTCGGAGGCAGGCTGGGAAGCGGGGCCGGAGGCGGACCGGGAGGAGCCGGGTTTGCGGGCAAAGTCAGGCATCAGATCGGGGCGCCGGAGTCCGTCCCGGGGTGTGGATCCAGGGCTTATCTGGCGTCCTGTAAGGATACAGGAAGAGCGGCGGGCTTGGGGAGGGGGCGAAGTGATGGCGCACAATGGCACGACGTGGCACTACTACTTTAGCCAAAGTTGCTGTATACTGCCCTGGCATTCGGCCCAGTTAATCCAGGCATGATCCGTAGAATTCACCTTGGCTACAGATGCGACGCCTGTTGCACCCGTGTGCCGGTGTATACATTCACCCGCTCCAACGACAATGGCGCACAGCCGTGCACTCCGCCGGTAGATCGCAACGTGGAGTGCCCAACCTGCCACGCGCGACGTCATGTGGCGTTTGCGGAAATTCAAAGTCTCGAGCGATGGGAAGTAGCCAGCCGCACCGACCACCATGCTGACCGAAGTGCGCGGGGTGCGCCGGGTTTTGGGTTCACCCACAACCTGTGAAACGGAGGAGTGACGCGCCGGCGGCGTCAGTTTTGTCGGGGTGCTTGCGGTTTGGCTCGCTTGGCCCGGAGGATTCCCTGGGGTGTGCCGACCCGGTCAATCGCTTTCTCTGCCTCGGGCGGCTCGCCAGGTTCGTACCGGCCGCGTCGCCAGTCTGATCGATCTTCCTCGCAGACGCAGTGCGAATGCTGGTGCTTCACGCGCACAGAGTGCTACGAATCGCGCTCACGATCAAGTACATTCGATGGTGACGGAAGCCGCTGTCCTCGGGTCACCGCAAAGCACAGCCAACCAAGAGGCGATCATTCCCTCGATATTCCCCGCGGCAAGCGCGACGACGGGCAGGTTTTAGACAACCGGCGTGCAGTTTGCAATTGGCCGGCGGAGACCCCGGTTGGAGATATCCGCCGGCATGCCAGATCGGAGCCGGGTGCGCCTTTGGGAACTTTCAGGCCAATCCCATCCTCCGCAGCAATCTCGATATTGCGCCATTGCGGAGCCGGGTCTACCCTAGATGTGTTCAGAGAGGCCGGGCGCGTGACCAGCACAAAGCGAAAGTACAAGCGCCATAAAACGACTACTCCGGCGACCATCAGAGCGGACGGGCACACTCTCGCCGCCACCACCAGGGACGTCAGCCTGGGCGGCCTGTTTATTTTCACCGACGCCGCGCTTCGCGAGGGCTCAGAGATTGAGATAGTCCTGATGCTGCCGAAGGAACTCGGACTGCCGGACAGCGAAATGGTCTGTTGCCACGGGAAGATTGTGCGCAGCGAAACCATTGACGGCCAGCACGGCATCGCGGCGACGATTGACCGCTTTCAGTCGCTGCCGCAGGCCTGAATTCCGAATCCACTGCATTCTTCTTGGAATTCCCCTTTAGCGATTCAAGTTTCTGGGCACAATTATCAGCACTGCCGCGCGCTCCCGGGCGGTCAGCACCGGCCTGGGAATGTACGGGGCGGCGTTCTCGGTGTATGCGAATTTCCTCACCCGCGGACGCGATGTGATCTATCCCAAAGACATGTCTCTGTTGGTGAGCCTGGGCGGGCGATAAGGGGCGGGGCGGTGCGCAGTGTGCGAACATTGCGGCTATCACAGCAGGGTGCGGAAGACCGCGCGATGCCGGACACCGTCTACCAAATCGCACAGATCCTGGTTGCGTGGCGGCTCGCGTTGTGGTGGCGCGAGGAGTTGCGCCACCACTGGCCGCGCCGGTAACGCCGATGCACTAGGAATGGTGCAGCACAAGAAAAGGTGCAAATTGCACCATCCTTGCGTCATGACGAATTCAATACTTGACGTGTCGTGCTCAGAGGCATCACCGTACAAACACCAAAGGCGCGCCGCCCTCCAAAAGCAACGCGCCCGCGGTGAAGCATCGACTGGCGAGTCAGAATTCAGCATGCGGTGTCCAAGACCACGCGCTGTGACTCGCCAGCCGCTCCGATTCTCAAGGCGCAGTCTACACCCGATGTTAGAAATCTCGCCACATCGAGAATGTCAAGTTGCGACGCTCAAACTGAAAACGAGCCAAATTGCGTGCTGACTCGCCCTCCATTGACGAGCCCGCTAGGACGACAGAGCAACCCAGCTGCGACGCAAGCCTAAGGCGTTCTGCGATCAGAGTTTGTTGCACGCTTTTTCTGCGGTATTGCGGCAACACGCTGGCGGTACTTAAGCGTGCGACTCTTCCGTGAACTGAAACGACTGCTCCACCGACCGGTTCATCGTTGATGATTGCCAAGACGGGCTGCGCACCGACAGCAAAGCCAAGCGCGAAGAAAACATCAACTAACCGAGCGGTCACCTGGGCGGGAGTACCGCCATGAAACCCAGCCGCGACGATCCGGCACCACGGTTCGGCCTGTTCGACCGGGACGCGCAAAACTTTGAGATTTCCGCCCCCAATCTCTGGGATTGGGCGGTCGCCAGCACGCCACCAGCTTTGCGAGGCTTCCGACCTGACGTATCCGAGCTCCTGTAGAACCTGCGGTAGCGATGGATGGGATCGGGAGCCAACAGAGAATCGTGAGTAGCCGCTGCCACGCTGACGAAAAAAAGTTTCGACTGATTCCACATCCGCAACGCTCACTTCGCGGTGCCATCCCAGTCCCGATGCTCGCGTCATGTCTGCGTTACCCTGGAACACAGCGACCCCTTCGGCGACACGCAGGTACCCCGCGCCGATACCCGGCGATCGGTACATCATTGCCTGTGTGCTTAAGATCGCGCTCTGTATGCCGGTTTCGTGGCACGCATCGTCCCAGTCGTTGTTCCAGGCATCGGCTTGTTGTGGCGGAAGTCGCATTCCTTTTCGACTGAGGAACCCAGGTACACCCCGTGCTGTCGATCCAATGAGTTAAATGGTGGGCGCTACTGGATTCGAACCAGTGACTTCCACCGTGTGAAGATGTAACTAATTGAATCTACAACAACTTACAAGTGCTCACAGGGGCTGCTAAGAGTCGCTAAGTTGTTGTAAGTTCGTGGCCCATCGGGCTGGCTATCGGGCTGGCGAGTGTGGGGTCGCTGCTGGTGCCGGAGAGAATCGTTGTTGCCGAGACATAT
>DASWAR010000111.1:0-7677 GCA_036391015.1 Terriglobales bacterium | reverse complement strand
CGTCAGGTTGCGGACAAGGCCGAAGGCGCCGGTTCCCCATGACCAGGGCAGCAGGCCGGGGCCGAAGACGCATTGCTGGGCGAGATCGTTCATCTTGACCAGCTTGCCGAGTTTCATGTCCTCGATAACTTCGAATCGGAGCGCGCGGAAGGTGCCGATGGCCTGATACGCGGTGCGATGGATAAGGTTGAACGGGCCGAGGCCGATAAAGTCGTCGGAGTTGCGATCGTCAACCTTCCATGGGCGGTGGCCGAAGATGAAGAGGAGTTGAAATCCGCCAAGCATGATTTTTTCGCCGGCGCTGCGGAGAATGTACGAAGGGAAAAGGACGACATGATCGGCGCGCCGCTGTTCGGCGTAGGCAATAGCGCGGCGGAGGCAGTCGGGGCGGAAGCTGACATCGGCGTCGGTGAACAGGAAGTAATCTCCGGTGGCTTGCTGGGCGGCGGTCCACATGGCGTGCGGTTTGCCGAGCCAGCCGGAAGGCAGCTCACGGATGTGGAGGACGTGCAGCGGCGGATGGCCGGTGTGGGCGGCCGCGATGCGGTCAATGATCTGGCCGGTGGAGTCGGTGGAGCGGTCGTTGATGACGAAGACTTCGTAGTTCGGATAATGGAGCGCGAGAACGGAGCGCAGGGCGGCCTCGACATGCGCCGCTTCGTTGCGCGCAGGCACGACGATGCTGACCCGCGGCACGGGTTCAGGTACGTAGTCCCATTCGGTACGGGTGATGTTGGCGACGCGGCGAATGTTAAAGGCGTCACGCAGGTGGTCAAGCCAGATCCAGGCCAGCAGCAAACCGAACATCCACCAGAGCGCGATCACCGGGAAGCTCCCGCGGGCTGAGGTTCGTCAATTTTGATGGGCGGAGCGAATCGTTTTCCGTAATAGAGGATGGCGGAGGCAATTCCGACTGCGGCGACAGCGGCGAGAAATCCTGTCTGCAGCGAACTGCGGTCGGAAATATAGCCGACCAGGGTGGGAGAGAAGGCGTCACCGAGAAGGTGAATCGTGAAAAGGTTGACGGCGATGGCGGTTGCGCGAATGTGGGCGCCGACCGAGTTGACGATGGCGGCGTTCAGGGGCGCCATGTTGAGGAACAGGAGGAATTCGGTCAGGAACATGGACGGATACATCAGCGGGCCGCGGTTGGTGATGGCGACGACCATGGCCGGCATGGCGATCAGCATGGTCGTCGAAGAAACCAGGTAGTAGGCGCCGCGGTTTTTGCGGAGCAAGCGATCGCCGATCCAGCCGCCGAGGAGTGTGGCGAAGACGGCGTTGAAGGCGGTCATGCCGCCGAAGATCAGGTTGGCCTTCTCCAGCGGCTCATGACGAATGCGCGACAGGAAGGTCGGCATCCAGACCTGCAGGGCGCCCACACCAAAGGTCCACATCGCCATGCCCAGCGTGGCGGTCCAGAAGGCGCCGTTGCGAATCAGGCCGCCAACCGTGCCACGCTCGCGCGTTTCCGGCAAGGTGTCCTGCATGCCGCGCGGAGGTTCGGGGATGAACGAGAGCAGGGCGGCGAGCAGAAAACCGGGGACGGCGGCGACATAGAAGGGTGCGCGCCAGCCGTAAACGTTGCTGACACTGCCGCCGACGATATACCCGACGGCGGTCCCCAGTCCGATGCAGAGGTAGAAGACGCCGAGGACGCGCCCGCGTTTCGCTTCCGGAAAAAGGTCGGCGAGAAAGGAGGGCGCGATGGTGGCGAAGGTGGCCTCGCCGATACCGACGATGGTGTGGCGGATGAGCAGCGTGCGGAAGTCGTAGGTGAGCGCGGTGAGCAGCGTGGCGGCGCTCCAGATGAGGGCGCCGGCGATCATGATGCCGCGTCGCGGGCGGCGGTCGGCGAGCGCGCCGATGAACGGCGCGGTGAACATGTAACAGAAAAAGAATGCGCTGGTGAGCAGGCCGAATTCGGCGTCGGTGCGGTGGAATTCCTGCTGTACCAGTGGCTGGACGGCAAACAGGATCGAGCGGTCAACGTAGTTGAAGAAATTCAGGCCGGTGAGGATGGTGAGAGCGGCAACTGGGTGTTGGTGAACGCGGGGCATGGGTGATTGGGGAATATAGCAGTTGCAAGTTGCGAGTTGCGAGTGGCAGATTTCGGGGGTTTCGTTGGCTGCAATCAAGAAGCAGATTCCTCGGGGACTAAAGTCCCCTCGGAATGACAAATCCTAATGGGCAACCGTTTCGCCGGGCTGAAGCCCGGCGCTTCCACCTACTTCTTCCGCGGCCAGCGGGCGGTGACAATCGTACCGATGCCGCCGCGAGCATTAAAGTCGCCCTTCACTTCGGCCCAGACGGGGCGGGTGGCGCGCACCACGTCTTCGAGAATACGGTTGACGACATTTTCCTGGAAGATGCCGAGATTGCGGTAGGTGAGCAAATATTCCTTCAGCGACTTGAGCTCGAGGCAACGCTTGGCGGGCATGTAGCGGATGGTGATGACGCCGAAGTCGGGAAGGCCGGTCTTGGGGCAGACGGAGGTGAACTCGGGGACATCAACCACGATCTCGTATTTCGGGAACTGGTTGGGCCAGGTCTCGATGTCGGGAAAATTGGCATGGAGGCCGGAGCGGGCGTGTTCGGGGGTGTAGCGAGGTTTGCTGGGCATCGCGTTTCATTGTAAATGCGAGCGAACAGCAATTAGCAATTCGTGGCGAGTTATCGATTGCTGAGTTCGATGCCGGAAATGGACGGAGTGTCGAATCAACCTGAGCGCTGCCACATCTAAACAGGGGCCGTCAGAGGTGAACTGGAGTAATCGGGCAAAGGGCAAAACTTCCGGCTGGCGATGGTGTCTGAATAGATACATATGTCCCTGAGTGAGTTACGGTTAAGTTATACTTACTAATTACGCAATGGCACGACAAAACAATCCGGAAAGTAGCTGGTACGGCCGGTTGAACCGGCTGTGGGTGGTTCTGGCCGCCATTGTAGTGGGGGTGATCATCCTGGCGGCATTCATGTCTCGCCGGCGGGAATTGCCGGTGCGGGCTGCCAAGGCGAACCGGGAGACCATCACCGCCACCATTCAGACGAACGGCAAGATCGAGCCACTGAACAGTTTCGAGGCACATTCGCCGGCCGCGACGGCGGTAAAGCGAGTGCTGGTGCACGAAGGCGAGCACGTCAAGACGGGGCAGTTGCTGGTCGAACTGGACGATGCCGGGATTCGGTCGCAGGCGGCGCGGGCCCAGACGCAAATCCGCGCAGCCGAGGCGGACCTGAACGCGGTGCGCAGCGGCGGCACGCGCGAAGAGGTGCTGACCTACCAGTCGCAATTGGCGACCGCGCGGACAGAGCAGGATGTGGCGCAGCGGAACCTGCAGTCGTTGCAGGAATTGCAGAAGCGCGGAGCAGCGTCGGCGGGCGAAGTGACAGATGCGGGAAACCGCCTGAAGAGCGCCCAGACACAGGTTTCGTTACTGGAGCAGAAGCTGAAATCGCGGTACTCGGAGCCCGAGGTCGCCAAAGTCCACGCGCAGCAAGACGAGGCCAAGGCAGCCTACACCGCGGCGCAGGAATTGTTGCAGCAGTCCAATGTTCGAGCGCCCCATGACGGCACCGTGTACTACCTGCCGGTGCATCCGGGACAGTTTGTCGCGACCGGCGAATTGCTGGTGCAGGTAGCGGACCTGTCGAAGGTGCAGTTGCGGGCCTTCGTGGACGAGCCCGACATCGGGCGCCTGCAGCCGGGGCAGCCGGTGACAGTGACCTGGGACGCGCTCCCGGGAGGGAGTTGGGACGGCAAGGTAACGATGGTCCCGACGACGGTGGTTACTCTCGGCACTCGCAACGTGGGCCAGTTCACCTGTACCGTGGATAACCCGGCAGAGAAACTTCTGCCCAACGTTAACGTTAATATAACTATCGTCACCGCCAAGCACGACAACGCGCTGACCGTGCCGCGCGAGGCCATTCACCAGGACGACGGCAAACGGTTCGTGTACCAGATCGTGGATGGCGAGGTGAAACGGCGGGACGTACAAACGTCGTTGTCAAACCTGACGAGAATGGAAATTGCCCAAGGACTGCCGGATGGGGCTGTGGTGGCGCTGAATGCGGACAACCAACAGGCGCTCAAGCCGGGCATGTCGGTGCGGGTGATAGAGGAATGATGCGCAGGCCGGTAATCGTCGCGGCGATGTTGCTGGGGACGCTGGGCGTGGTCCGGGCGGCGGTGCCGTCCGCGCCGGAAACAACGCCGAGCAACACTCCCGCGCCGGTGGGTGTCAGCGAACTGCTGTCGCTGGGGCGGGTTGACGATGCCATCAAGGCGCTGGACCTGCAACTGAAGAATTCGCCGCGCGATGCCCAGGCATTCAACCTACTCTCGCGCAGCTATTTCGCCATGCAGAAATGGGACCCGGCGATCGAGGCGGGCGAAAAGGCGGTCAGCATTGCGCCCAATAACAGCGAGTACCACATGTGGCTGGGCCGGGCGTACGCGGAGAAGGCGGACCACTCCAGCTTCGTGACTGCGGCGCAATTGACGAAGAAGATCCGGCAGGAGTTCGAGCGCGCGGTGGAGTTGGACGCGTCGAACGTGTACGCGCGTTCCGACCTGGCGGAGTTCTACATTGAAGCGCCGGCATTCATGGGCGGCGGCAAGAGCAAGGCGCGGCGCGAGGCGGAGGCCATAGCGCAACAGGACGCGGCAGCCGGGCACTGGCTGCAGGCGCGCATCGCGGAAAAAGAGCAGCGGTTTGACGAGGCCGAACAGGAGTACCGGAACGCCATCCAAGCCAGCGGCAACCAGGGCAGCTTCTGGCTGAACCTGGCGTCGTATTACAAACGGCAGCACCGGCTGAACGAGATGGAGTCGGCGATCACGTCGGCGATGGCGGCGGACAAGAAGCGGCCGAGCGTGCTGTTCGACGCGGCGCAGATCCTGTTTGGCGCAGGACGGAATTTTGTCGGGGCGGCGAACTTCGTGCGCAGGTACCTTGCCGCCGGTCCGACGGTGGAAGAGGCGCCGGCGTTCCAGGCGCATTACCTGCTGGGTTCGATCCTGGAAAAACAGGGCGATAAGGCCGGAGCGGTAGCGGAATACAAGGCAGCGCTGGCGCTGGCAAGCGATTTTGAGCGGGCGCGAACGGCACTGAACCGGCTCAATGAAAAGTAATTCGTAGTTGCTTGTCAGGAGTTAGCAGCGGCGCATGCGGAAGCGTGTGCCGTTTGTTTTTTGCCCTTGGTCGCGGCAGGTTGGCGCGCGGCTGCGGTGTGCTGGTTCGATTTCACCGGCGAAAGATCGTGCGCGAAGCATGACCGCTACTCATAATGCAGCGCTTCGGTGGGCTGGAGCAAGGCGGCGCGGCGCGCCGGCAGGTACCCGAACAGGATGCCGATGCTGCACGATACTACCAGCGAGACAACGACGGAAACCCAGGAGATCGGGAGGTAGAGACCGTTGAGCAAGAGCAATTGCAGGCCGATCGGAAGAGCGACTGCGATGGCGATGCCGACCAGCGCTCCCATGCCGCTGATGATGAAGGCCTCGATCAGGAATTGCCATTCGATCTCGCGGCGCCGGGCGCCGATGGCCATGCGGACGCCGATTTCCCGCGTGCGCTCGGTAACTGTGACCAGCATGATGTTCATGATTCCGATGCCGCTGGTGATCAGTGTGACCGAGGCGACGATGAGCAACACGATGGTGAGAGCGTTGGAAATGCTGCGCGCGGCGCTCAGCATGGCGGCCAGGTTCTGGACGCCATACACGGCCTCGGCGCGATGGCGGCTCTGCAGCAGCTCGGCAATGGCGCGCGTCGCCCGCGGGACATCGTCAGGGTTATCCGCCTGGGCATAGAAAGTCTTGATAAACCCTTGTCCGGTGAAGTCCTTCATCAGTGGAAAGGGAACGATGACGCACTCGGAGGTAATTTCCGTCTGGCCAAAAGTGGCAACGCGTTCCTTAAAAACGCCCACGATGGTGAGCGAGAGGCCGGCGACCTTGATCTGTTGGCCGATGGGGTTTTCGAATCCCAGCAGGCCGGCCAGGGTTTCGGTGATGACGCCGGCCCTGGCGCGGCCCTGAATATCAATATCGTCGAGGAATCGGCCGCGGACCACATCGAGGTTGCGAACCTTGTCAAAGTCGTCGGTCACGCCAACCACGCTGACGGCGTGCTCCTTGCCGGCGATGGTCATGGCGAGTTGGGTATCGAAGGTTCCGGCGGCGTGCGTGACCAGAGGCAATGCACGGAAGGCATGCAGGTCCGCGAGCGAAACTTCATCGGCGAGCGGACGCGCTTGCGCGGGACCGGCGCCGATGTGATACCCGTAAATCAGGTTGGCGCCGATGCCTTCGATCTGGGCAAGGATGTAGCGTTTGCCGGTAAGGCCGACGGTTACCACCAGCACCAGACAGGCGCTGCCGATCACCACGCCGAGCATAGTGAGGAACGCCTTGAACTTGTTGGCGCGCAAGGCGTCGAGCGCGGTTTTCCAGGTTTCGCTGCTGATCATCGTTGTATCGGGTGTTCGGATGATCGGATGATCGGGTGATTTGAAACTGGTCAGCGATCACCGGATCGCCCGATCACCAGTTCACCAGATGTCTTTGACTGTAGAATATCAGCCCAACGCCAGTTGTTATACTCGCCTGCTGATTGAATTAACGGTAGGTGACGTGATGAATGGCTCTTTCCACCGCTTGCAGTGGCTGTTTTGCTTCTTCCTGGCCCTGGCAGTTTCGATCTCCGCATTAGCTGAGCCGCTTCCCTTCCGGCGCGCCATGGAACTGGTGGCGCAGCGCGGGTCCGCTTCGGTGGCCGCAGCCGAGCAAGTCCGGGCGCGGGCGGCATACCTGGAAACGCGCAACATATTCCTGCCGCAACTGGTGGTCGGCTCGGGTCTCGCGAAGACTTATGGATTCCCGCTCAGCATCGAAGGCTCGGCGCCCTCGATCATCAGCGTGAACTACCAGTCTTCCTTGTACAGCCCGGCGGGGCGCGAATTCATGAAGGCAGCGCGGCAAGAGTGGCAGGCGTCGGAAACGAACACCCAGGACCAGCGCGCGGTCACGCTGCTGGAAGCGGCCATTACCTATATCCAGCTCGATACCGTCGCCTCGCGGATGCGGCTGTTGAACCAGCAACAGGAAGAAGCGAATCGGCTGCTCTCGGTGGTCAGCGATCGGGTGCAGGCTGGAGTTGACAGCCAGATGGACCTGACGCGCGCCAAGCTGGCGGCGGCGCAAGTACGGTTGCGCCTGGCGGACGCGGAAGGAGCAGCCGATGTGTTGCGGGAGCGGTTGGCACAGCTAACCGGAGTGCCGGCGACATCGATCGAGACGGTAACCGAATCCATCCCCAAGGTGCCCGACCTCAGCCAGGCGCCGGACATTGTCGGCACGGCGGTAGCCAGCAGTCCGGTGTTGAAGTCGGCCATGCAGGACGCCACCGCCAAGGAATTTCGCGCCAAGGGTGAGCACCGGGTAATGCTGCCGGCAATTGATTTGGTGGGGCAGTACGGCCTGTTTTCGAGATACAACCACTACGATCTTTATTTCAACCGTTTCCAGCGGAACAACGCGACGCTGGGGGTTGCGATCCGGTTTCCATTCCTCAACTTCGCGCAGCGGGCCCGCGCCGAAGCCGCCGACGCCGAGGCAGTGAAGGCGCAGCGCCAGACGGAGGTTACGAAACGGCGGGTTTCCACCGA
>DASWAR010000110.1:0-10750 GCA_036391015.1 Terriglobales bacterium | reverse complement strand
GGTGCGGCGCGAGATGATGCACCACGGCTCGCCAGACTTCATCCGGCAGCGCGAGCTGGAGGGACGTGTGCATCAACTCGCAGCGCGGCTGGCGCGGAGCGAATCGAGGGCGCCAGTCGAAAGCACGCATGCCCCTGACCGCGCACATCAGCCACCGAAAAACCAGGCGACACGGTAAGCACGGCGGCCTCTTCCCGCATCGTAAATAGCAGGAGGTACCCCGTATGCGAGGGCTATGTCTGTTCTTGGGTCTGGCGCTATTTACGTCCACGGTTTTCGCCCAGACGACGGCACTGCCGCAGCAGCGGCAGAAGCTAGGGGGAACCGAGCCAACGCAACGCATCATGCGCGAGGTCATGCACGAGCTGCTGATGCAGACGTCCTACACCGTCTTCGACAATCTGGCGTTCCGCGTGGAAGGCAACACGGTGTACCTCTACGGGCAGGTGGTGAGCCTGGGGCTGAAGTCCGATGCCGAGGCGGCGGTGAAACACATTGAAGGCGTGGAGAAGGTGGTCAACAACATCGAGGGGCTGCCGCCATCCAGCAACGATGACCGCATCCGCCGAGCTGCATACCGCGCCATCTTCGGCTTCGACGGGCTGAGCAGGTATTCCTGGGGCGCCGTACCTTCCATCCACATTATCGTGAAACACGGTCACGTGACGCTGGTGGGCGTGGTGGACAATCTGACCGACAAGCAGATGGCGAAATTGCGGGCCAACGGCGTCTCGGGAGTGTTCTCCGTGGATGACCAACTGCAGGTCACGAGCGAGAAACAGAAATAAGCGGACGGTGGGAGATTGAGAACAGACCCACCCTATCGCCCCTTCGACGGCGCTCAGGGCAGGCTCCCCCAGGCGATAAGGGTGGGCAACCTCGGCACTATTTGAGGGCGCGAGCTTCCTGCGGCAACAGGCTGGCGTAGATGAACTGAGTCGCCGGGGTAGGCACGCCGGCCGCGCCGCCGAGGCGATTGACGCTGCCAATGATGGCCTCGAGCTCCGAGGGGCGTCCGGCGGCGACGTCGCGCTGCATGGAGGCGGTGCCTTCCCCGGGCATGTTGTCGATAAAGGCGAGGGTGCGGGCGACGATGTCGGGGGCGAGGCGCACGCCACGCTTGGCGGCCACGGCGGCAACTTCTTCCATGACTTGCTTCAGCAGGGCGCGCGTGGGCGGGGATTGGCGAACTTCGCCGACGTTGGCGCGCGACACTGAGCCGACGCCGCTCACAGCAGCGATGAACAACAGCTTCTCCCATAGCGCCGCCTGGATGTCGGGCGTTTTCTGAACATTGACACCGGCGGCGAGAAACGCCTCGTAGAGAGCTCCCGCGTTACCCACCAGCTCGGAGCCCTGGAGTTCGCCGAGCACGACCACCGGCTCCATGCCGCCGATCTTGATTACGCCAGGCGCGGCAATGGAAGCGATGACGCGGCACAGTCCACCGAGCACGTGCTCACGTCCGAGAACCTGAGCAAGTTGATCTACGGCTTCGACGCCATTCTGCAGAGGCACGACGCGCGTGTCCGGCTTCAGCAGCGGACGGATGGCTTTCGCCGCGTCAGGTACCTGCCAGGCTTTGACACCAACGAGGACGATGTCCACGGGACGAATGTCGGCGGGATTGTCGCTGGCAGCGACTGGAGTAACCGTGAACTCCTCCTTGGGAGTCATGATCTTCAGCCCCGATTCGTGGATGGCGCGCAGGTGTTCGCCGCGCGCGACCAGAGAGACGGGATTACCGGCGCGCGCGAGCGTGGCGCCGAAGTAGCCTCCGACGCCGCCCACGCCATAAACAGCGATTTTCAATTCGCTCATTTGCTCATCCCGGCGGCCGCGACCGGTTGCGGGAAGGCGAAGTCCGCCACCATCCTTAACGCCGCGGTGCCGCGGACTTCATTGTCGAACAAAGGGAGAACGGCGCGCACGTTGTCGAAGTCGCGCCAGATCTCGGCCATGTAGTTGTCCTGCATGGCGACGCGGTTGCGCACGAACTCGGGCGAATCGGAGCGCACCTGCGCCTTGTCGATGAGCATGTTGACGATGACGCCGCCGACGGGAATGCCGAAATCGTGGAACCAGTTGATGAAGCGCTTGATGACCGCGATGGGCAGCGCTTCCGGCAGGGTCACAAAGAAAAATGCGGTCAGGGCCGGGTCGGTAAGCAGGTCGCGGGCGTGCGCAATGCGCTCGCGGAAGCTGAGCAGGTAATCCATCAGCGGGTCGGCTTCCTTTTTCTTGGTGAAGGAGAACAAATCGCGGAGGGATTGCGCCTCCTCGCGCGACTTCACCATCTTGTTTACCCACAGCGAGTACACCTTGCTCATGCCGAGCAGGCGGCGGGCGTTGGCGGTGGGCGCGGTGTCAAAAACGTAGGCGTCGTACTCGTTCTTGAACATCAGGTCCACCATGTTCTCGAACATGGCCGACTCTTCGAACGCCGGGTTCATGGTGGCGCTCTCGACAAACATATCCGCCTGGGTGGAGATCTCGGCGAACTTCAGGAACCAGCGGATCTTGGTCTTGATGTCCTGCTTAGAGCGCTCAATGGTTTCCTTGGTGTCAATCTCGTAGGCCCAGAGATTGGGAACGTTCCTGACGGGCGTAGGCTTGCCGTAAACGTCCTGGTCAAGCAATCCGCTGAGCGAGTGCACCGGGTTGGTGGAGGCGAGCATGACGCGCTTGCCCTGCCCGGCCAGGTGCAGAGCGGTAACGCCGGCCATGACGGTCTTGCCCACGCCGCCCTTGCCGCCGAAGAAGCTGAACTTCAACTGCGGGTGATCGGTCATGAAATCGGTGAGTGAAGTCTTGATCTCCGGCATGGCTCAGTGCCTCCCGTTTCCGTTGCCATACATCAGCCCGGCGAGCTTTTCGATCATCTTCAGCCCGGTGATATCGCGTTCCAGCTCGGGCACGCGGCTGATCACCTGCTTGCCGAATGTCTTATCGATCTCTTCGAGGTAGCGCCCCTGCATCTTGAGGCGGTTCTGGAGATAGGCGGGAATGTCCTGGCCCGCCAGTTCCGGCGGCAGCACGCGGTTGACAACGTAGCCGGCGATGGGCACATCGAACTTGGCGAACAACTGCGCCGCCTTCACGGTGTCGAGGATGATCATCTCCTCGGGCACGACGACGAAGAAGAACGCGGTCTTCTTCCGGTCGGTGAGGATGCCGGAGGACTGGTTGATGCGGTTCTTGATGTACAGCAATTCGTTGAGGACGAGGTCTTCCTCGGTGACCTTCTGCCGCTTGATGCGCGCCACCATCTCTTCGTGCTGGCGCATTTCCTCGCGCAGCTTGGTGATGCGGTTGATCCACTCGTCGTAGACCTTGGCCATGGAGAGGTAATAGAGCGCGTGGCCGAGCGGCACCAGGTCATAGATGTAGTAGTCGTAGTCGCCGCCGACCACGATGTCGACTACGGCGTCGAAGATGGCCGATTCCTCCATGGCGGGCTCGGCCGAAGCCGCCTGGATGTAGTGCTCGATCTCTTCCGGCACCTTTTCCAGGCCGTACATGTCGAGGATCTTCTTGCGGATCTCGTTCTGGTAGTTCTTGATGTGGCTGTCGGCGTCAATTTCCTGGGCGTAGAGGTTGTCCATGATCTTGACCGCGCCCTTGCCGAAAATGTCCTTCTGGAAGATATCGCTAAGCGAGGCCTGCGGGTCCACGGAAAAGACCAGCACCTTGTGGCCCTGCTGCGCCAGCCAGAAAGCGGTAGCGGCGGAGAAGGTGGTCTTTCCCAGGCCGCCCTTGCCGCCAAACATGATGTAGCGCCGTTCCTTGTTCGCTTCGAAGGTTTCGCGGAATGACATGACTGGATCCTTTATGAGTGCGTAAGAAACTTTGGGGTCTTAGGTCTTAGGCTTTAGGTTTTGGGCGTTCGGGCGTTAGAACCCTGCCAGAACACTCCGAAAACTCACGTGCCAAACGCCTAAAGCCTAAAACCTAAAACCTAAAACCTGCTTTAGAACATGGCGTCCGATACGTCCTTCTCCCGCAGCATGCGGCGTTTCCAGGTGGCGATGTTGGGGACCACGTAGGGGAGCAGGCGCAGCGAGTAGTACGGCGGGAGAATGGGAACGCCGATCAGGTCGCCCATGGTGATGAGGATGAACAGGTGCTCCATGCTGGCGCGCGTGCGCATGGCGTAGCGCGACATGTCATGGCTGCTCATGCCATAGACGATCTCTTTCAACCGGCTCAGTAAACCCTGTTTCTCTTCTTCGGACATTGTCAGTCTCCTGATTGCCGAACTGCGGAATTATCATTCCGCAATCCTTTCACACTCCGTGCAAATGAAGCTCTTCCTTGTCGGACAAATCACGTTCGCGCATGACACGGCGCTTCCAGGTCTCGACCTGGGGAACGACGTAGGGCAGAAGGCGCAACGAGTACAGCGGCGGCAGCACGGGCACGCCGAGCATGTCTCCGAAGGTGATCAGCATGAACGCCGACTCGATCTCGCCGCGCATCTCCAGCGCCTGGCGCTCGAATTCATAGGCGTAAAAGCCATGGATGAACTCGCGGACCTTGCGCCATGCGTCACCCGACACTGCCATTGCCCCCATGTTCATGCGTCACAGCCGCGAAAGGGACGCGGATGGCATAATCTGCTGCTGGCGGTTAACCCACATCCGCCAAAACCGGGCAGATGTGGGGCACCCTCAGCAGCTTCGGTTGCCATCGTCGTCATGTCGCTCAATCTGGTTGTGTTCATCGCCGTCGTTGTCCTGGTGGTCGGCTGGTTCGCAGCCGGCACGCACACCAACGTCCGCAAGGGCGAGGACGCGCTGCGCTGGCTGCAACGAGGCCTGCCGCTGATCGGCGAGAAGACCACGCTGCGCTGGCTGGGCTCGTCCGTCGTCGAGCTCAAAGTCAGTCAAGCGAAGGCGCCGTTTCGCGAGGCCGAGGTGCTGGTGGTACTCGAACCGCGCGACGTCGCGCTGCTGTGGTGGATCGCCCGGCTGCGCGGCCGGCGCGACCTGTTTATTTTCCGCGGGACGCTCAACAAGCACCCGCGGCTGGAAATCGTGGCCCATGACCCAAAAGCCTGGACCCTGGCCGTAACCGAAAAGCACGACGGCTGGGTCCCGGTCACCGCGCCGGCGCCGCTGGTGGCCTCCGCGCCACAGCAACAGCCTCCGGCTCTAGACGTGCTTGCTGCCGCCGCACTCGACGGCTGCCCGCTGGTGCGGTTCACCTTGCGCGCCACCGAACCTCACCTGGAAGCGCAGTGGCGGCTCGATCAAGTGCGCAAGCACGAGCCGCGCGAGGTGTTCGAAGCCATGCGCGCGGTCACGCAGAAGCTGTGAACCGTTCCCTCAGGGGCTAAAGCCCAATTTCTGATCGCCCCTGGTCGGCACGGCTCCCTCCCCTTCGCTGCGCTCAGGGTCGGGACAAGTTCCGCCGTGCCCTTCCACAACTAGTCGTGCGCTCCCACCAACTCAGGCTCGCGCGTCGGCTTCGCGGCCGGCACGCCCGGCAACTTGTTCCACGCACGCCAGGCGTCGTACGCGATCAGGAGGGCAGCGACAAACAGCAACCCCGCCACAATCAACATCGCGATGGCGCCGATGGTATTGATCGGCTGCGCCGCGATCTTGGGATTGGACAGGATGCTGGCGTAGAGGTTGTAGCCGGTCACCAGGATCGCGGCCATAGTGGTGACGTACATGAAGATCATCGGCCAGAAGGCGTACCGCGGACTGCGGCCGATGGACTTCAACCACAGGCTTACGATCAGCAGGCTGAGAGCGGCCATCAACTGGTTGGAGGCGCCGAACAACTGCCACAGGTAGATCCAGGTGCCGCTGAGGACCAGCGCCAGCGTCAGGCCCATGGAGACAAAGGCGGAGATGTGTGAGTTCTTGAACCCCACCCAGGTATCGCCCAGCCACTCGCCCAGGGTGACACGCATGACGCGAAAGACCAGTTGCACCACGGTCAGCACGATGACCACAAACACCCCGAAGCCCATCGCGGTGCCGTACGCCGGGGCAATGGCGCCGAAGGTGACGATGCCGAGCAGCTTGCCGACGCCCGCCGCGAACGCTCCCGCACCGGCGCCACCGGCGATGGAAACCGCCACCAGCGACAGAAGGGCGAGCGCATTCTCGGAGAACATGCCGCCGCCGCCGACCGGCAGCGCGTCGGTCTCATATTCGAGCTGGCGCGCGGTGCCAATGGAACCGACCAGCGCGTGCCAGCCGGAGATGGCGCCACAGGCGACGGTCACGAACAACATGGGCCAGATCGGCTGGATGGCGGGAACAGCCTGCAGGATGTTGCCGGCCGCGTCTTTGGCCTGCGAGATCGGCATCCAGGTCGAGAATACCTTGGTTTGGAACGTGATCGCTGTCAGCATCTCGGCATTGCCGAACAGCGCCCGCACGCCGCCGACAAGCGCACCCAGCGCCGACAAGCCGATGGTCAGGGACGTCACCCAGAACCCGATGTAATTGACCGGCTGGGCGAATCGCCAGATGGGCAGTACCGTCCCCAGGTAGGAGAAGAGGAAGACCATCAGGCACCAAAAGATGAAGGAAGGCATCATCCTGATGGCGCCGCTCTTGTCCACGTACTTGGGAACGATCTTGCCATCTGGCGTGACGATCGTAGTCGCGAGGCGTGGATCGGACTTGGTCGGATCCACAACGGTGTACAGCGGCTGGCCGCCGCTCAGCCGGTTCAGACCGTTGCCAATCTTCTCGACCACGGAATTGACCGGACCGCCGAAGACGATAGTCGAAGCCGGCTTGCCGTCGGGCGTGGTGCCCTTCACCACAGTGATGCCCTTGGCGCCCAGCATCATGCCGGCCAGGGTGAGTGCCACGGCGATTAAGGTCACCAGGATCAGGTCCATCTTCCACTTGTAGAGCATCTGGCCCAACAGCAGGCCCATGATGGCGAGCATGAAGATGCCGAAGGGAACGTCGGCGCGCGGGTCGAAAATTCCGGCCATGATACCGACGAACGCTCCCGCGAGCAGCAACAGGTAAAAGAAGATAAACACGAACAGGATGATGCGGGCGCGCGGCGCAATTAGCTTGTGAGCGATGGCGGACAGCGAATTGCCGTCGTTGCGGACGGCGACAACGATCGCCGAGTAGTCGCTGGCCCACCCCAGGAACGAAACCCCGATGGTCAGCCACAGCAGCGCCGGCATCCAGCCCCAAAGTGTGGCGGCAGCGATGGGACCGACGATGGGTCCGGCGGCGGCGATGGATTTGAAGTGATAGCCGTACAGCACATTGCGGCTGGTGGGCATGAAATCGACCCCATCCATGTACATGCGCGCCGGCGTGGCTTTCTTGTCATCGGGACGGATGACATCGGCATCAATGCGCCGGGCGTAGCGGGTGTAGGCGAGCCAGATCATCACCGCCCCGAGAACCGCGACCACGGGGGCGGTCATGGGCTTGTGGGTTACCGCAAATCCGCCTGCCACCAGAACGGGGATGAGGACCAAGGCGAGGATAGTGAGCCGGATCTTCATCGAGACCTCCGAATCACGGACCAAAACTGCGGGCGAGACCGGCGCTCCTGTTCCCGAATTGGGAAGCATGTGGGCGCAGGCTGCGCCATTACAGCGTGACGCTATGTCAAATAAATCGGGAAAACGGTGATGGAACGCACAGCATGATGTGAGGGGGGGAAGTCGTCAGTCGCCAGTCTTCAGGCGGCAGGACCTGGCGACTGGAGACCGGCGCCTGCAGCCTATTCGAAGCGGAGCGCTTCGATGGGGTCGAGCTTGGAGGCTTTGCGCGCGGGATAAAAGCCGAAGAACACGCCGACGGCGACGGCGAACAGCGCCGCGATAACGATGGCTTGCGGCGGAATTTCCATGGGCCATTGCAGGGCGCGTCCGACAAGGTAGGAAGCGGCAATACCGAAAGCGACGCCCAACAATCCGCCGAACAGGCTGAGCATGACGGCTTCGCCCAGGAACTGCTTGGCGACGTCGGCATCGGTGGCGCCGATGGACATGCGGACGCCGATCTCGCGGGTGCGTTCGGTGACGGAGACCAGCATCACGTTCATGATGCCGATGCCTCCGACCAGCAGGGACACGGAAGCAATCGAGATGAGGAGGAGGGAGAAGGTGCGGCGGGCTTCCAGTTGCGCGTTGATGAATTCGTCGGGACGGCGGATGTTGAAGTCATCATCCTGGCCGCGCCGGATGTGATGACGGTCGCGCAGCAGCTCGGCAATCTGCTGGATGGCAGGATTGATGGCCTCGGCAGAAACGGCGGAGCACACGATATCGTCGAGCCAGGTGGTGCCCTTCAACTTCTTCTGCGCCGTGGTGTAGGGCATGACGACGGTGTCGTCCTGGTCGTTGCCGAAGCCGGTTTGTCCACGGGCAACCAGGACGCCCATGACCAGGCAGGGCAGGTTCTTGACGCGGATCACCTTGCCGATGGGGTCCTCGACGTCGAAGAGTTGTTGCCGCACGGTCTCGCCGATGACGCAAACGTCGCTGGCGCGATCCACGTCGGCCTGGGTGAAGGGCGCGCCCAGCGACATCCCCCAGCGTTTGATCTGGAAATATTCGGGGGCGACGCCGCGGTAGCCGGTGCTCCAGTTCTTGTTGCCGTACACGATCTGGGTGCGGGAATCGACGTTGGCGGAGGCCAGCTTGATGAGCGGCACCTGCTTAATGATGGCCTCGACGTCGCTCTGCATCAGCGTCTTGGTGCCATGACTGCCGGTGCGGATGCCGCTGGGAGCGCGCGAACCGGCTTCGATCCACACAAAGTTGTCGCCGAGATTATTGAGCTGCTCCTGCACCTGGGCGGAGCCGGCCTGGCCGATGGCGACGACGCAGATGACGGCGCCGATGCCGATAGTGATGCCGAGCACGGTGAGGGTGCTCCGCAACTTGTTGCGGACCAGAGCGCGCAAGGCTTCGCGAATGATGGCGCGTGGAGACATGGACAGGATGATTTTACGCCAAGGGCAGGGGCTGGGGGTTAGGGGCTAGCGACTGCCTAGTCGTCGGCGTGCTGGCCAAGCAGCGCGGCCTCGTCGAGTACGGGCATGGTGTGGGCTTTGCGGCGCTCGCGCCAGTCCTGGAAGCGGCGCTGCAGGCGGTCGAGGTACACGTAGTAGACGGGCGTGATGTAGAGGGTCACGAGCTGCGAGAAGAGCAATCCGCCGACCACCGCCAAGCCCAGCCCGCGGCGCGACTCGGCGCCGGAGCCGAAACCGATGGCGATGGGCAGCGTGCCCATCAGCGCCGCCATGGTGGTCATCATGATGGGGCGGAAACGGACGAGCGCGCCCTGGTAGATGGATTCCTCCGGCGACTTGCCTTCCTTGCGCTCGGCCTCGAGCGCGAAGTCAATCATCATGATGGCGTTCTTCTTCACGATGCCGATCAGCATGATGATGCCGACGAAGGAGTACAGATTCAGCTCCTGGTGGAAGATCAGCAGCGTGAGCAACGCGCCCACACCGGCCGAGGGCAGTCCGGAGAGAATCGTGAGCGGGTGGACGAAGCTTTCGTAGAGGACGCCCAGGATGATGTAGATCACCAGGATGGCAGCGACCAGCAGCAGTCCCATGCCGGTGAAGGATTGCTGGAAAGCCTGCGCCGTGCCCTGGAAGGTGCCGACGATGTCGGGCGGCAGAATCTTCTGCGCTTGCTGCTGTACGACGCGGGTGGCGTCTCCAAGCGCGACGCCCGGTTTCAGGTTGAAGCTGATGGTGACCGCCGGCAGTTGACCAAGGTGGTTGACGGTGAGCGGACCCAGCGAGGGTACGAGTTTGGAGACGGTGTCGAGCGGGACCAACTTGCCGGCGTTGGAGCGAATGTAGAGCGCCGAGAGCTCGGCCGGATTGTTCTGAAACTGCGGGGACAGCTCGACGATGACGTAGTACTCGTTGTTGGGCGTATAGATGGTGCTGATCTGGCGGGTGCCGTAGGCGGAGTAGAGCGCATCGGTCACCTGGCCCGGGGTGACGCCCAGGGCGTAGGCCTTGTCGCGGTCCACCTGAATGGTCAATTGGGGGTTCTTGACCTGGAGGTCGCTGGTTACGTCCTGCAGTTGCGGCAGGTTGCGCAAGGCCGCTTCCAGCTTGGGCGCGCTGGAATAGAGTTCGACCAAATCGGGCGTCTGCAAGGCGTACTGGTATTGCGATTTGGTCAGGCTGCCGCCGATGCGGATGGTCGGGGGAATCTGCAGGAATACATTGATGCCGGGCACCTGCGCCACCTTCGGGCGCAGTTCCTGAATGATCTCGGTCGCGCTCATGTGGTTGACGCGGTCCTTCTTGTCCTTTAAGCGAAAGAACATCCGGCCCTGGTTCAGGGAGCCGCCGAAGGAAGGGTTCCCGCCCATGGAAGAAATCAGGTTCATGACGTTGGGGTCTTTGCGCACGACATTGGCGACCTTCTGTTGCAGGTCGAACATGTCGTGGAACGAGATTCCCTGGCGCGCTTCGGTGAAGGCAAACACCAGGCCCTGGTCTTCATCGGGCAGGAACCCGGTCCTCATCTGCACGAAGAGGACGGCGGTCAAGGCAATCACGATGAAAGAAACCATCAGGGTCGCGAACTTGTGGCGCAGAACCTTCTTCAGCGACCAGTCGTAGCCGCGCAGCCAGGCATCGAAGGCGCGCTCGGTGGCCTGATAAACGCGGCCGTGCTCGCTGACCGCCTGGTGCTTGAGGAAGCGGCTGCACAGCATGGGGGTCAACGTAAGGGAAACGAAACCGGAAACCAGGATGGCGACGCCGATGG
>DASWAR010000109.1:0-5632 GCA_036391015.1 Terriglobales bacterium | reverse complement strand
CGTTTCCCTCGCGCATCTCCCTCGCCACGAATCACGCTGATCATCGCGTGGAACAACAAACCAATTTCCATCCCGCCCAGCGCCCAAACCGATGCCCGACCGCCCCCAAAGTGGTCCAAGAACACCAAAGGCGCGGCCCTTGCCGCGCCCACTGAAACTGAAACTCGAAACTGAAACTGTTTTCCCTCGCCGCGCCTACTAGCAACTAGCAACCAGAAACTAGCAACTGCTTTGCGTCCTCGCCGCGCCAGCCCATGGCCCCTGGAGTCAGTCCCGCAGGGACGCCAGTTCATAGCCCGGGACGTGAGTCCCGGGGACCGCCCAACTCACCACCGGAGTCCCGTCAGGGACGGCACACAAATGCATTCACCCCGTAGTGGTCCAAAGACACCAAAGGCGCGGCCCTCGCCGCGCCCGCCGACCCCTAACTCCTAACCCCTAACTCCTAACTCCTTCCGAGTGCCTCCAGAATCCGGTCGAAATCCTCCAGCGACTTGTACTCGATCACTACTTTGCCTTTTCCATTTTTGTCCTGGATCTTCACCCGGCATCCCAGCCGTTGCTCCAGGTCAATCCGCGCCGCCCGCACGTTCGGGTCTTCCGCTTTCTTCTGCCGCTCTTTGTTTTCCTTCTCGCTCACCGGCCCCAGCCAGACCAGGTGACTTACCAACTCTTCCGTTTGCCGCACCGACAGCCCATCGCGCACCACCTTCTGCGCCGCCGCCGACAGCACCGTCGCGTCCTCCAGCGACATCAGCGATTTGGCATGGCTGAAACTCAAGTCGTGTTGCGCCAGCGACGTCCTCACCTCCGGCGGCAGCTTCAGCAGTCGCAGCAGGTTGCTCACCGTGGTGCGGTCCTTCCCTGTCCGCTTCGACATCTCGTCCTGCGTCAGCCCGAAATCTCTCCCCAGCCGGTCAAACGCAAACGCCATCTCCATGCAGTCCAGGTCTTCCCGCTGCAGGTTCTCGATCAGCGCCATCTCCATCGCCTGCTGGTTCGACACCTGGCGCACGATCGCCGGCACCGTCGCGCGTCCCGCCCGCCTCGACGCCAGCCATCTCCGCTCTCCCGCGATGAGCTGGTACCTGACCTGCGATGTGGCGCGGGCGCCCTCGCCCGCGTTTGCAAACGAGGCAGCGTGCTCGCCCCCGAGCACCGCGGCATCAACAACCTGATCCGCCGCGCCGTTCCCGCCCGCGCCCGCCGCCGGCGCCTGTGCCGCGCCCGGAGAAATATATCGTATTACGATAGGTTGCAGCACGCCCTGCGCGCGGATCGATTGCGTCAGCTCTTCCAGCGCCGCTTCGTCCTGCCGCCGCCGCGGCTGGTACGGGCTGGGCTCGATCTCCTCCAGCCCGATCTCCTGCACCCTCTCTCCCGGCGCCAGGTCAATCTCCGCCTCGGGTGCCGCAATCACCGCCGCTGGTACCGCCACCGGCGCTGCCGGCGCATAAGTCCGCGCCGTCGGAATCAGCGACTCCAGTCCCCTGCCCAGCACTCTCTTCTTTTCTTGGATCATGCTTAGTCCTTCTCGCCTTTTGCGCTAGCTGCTTTCTGCCATCGCGATCCTTGGACTCGCGTCGCGCGACTCGGAACTCATCCCGCGCTTCATCAACTCCTTCGCCAGCCTGAGGTACGCCTCCGCCCCGCGCGAGCGCAGGTCATAGAGCAACGCCGGCTTGCCGTGGCTCGGCGCCTCCGCCAGCTTCACGTTGCGCGGTATGGTGGTCGTGCACATCTTGTCGCCAAAAAAGTTTGTCAGCTCCGCCGCCACCTGCTGCGCCAGGTTGGTGCGCTCGTCGTACATGGTGAGCACCACGCCCTCGACCTCCAAGGCCGGGTTCAGGTTCTCGCGGATGCGCGCGATGGTGTCCAGCAGTTCACTGATTCCTTCCAGCGCGAAGTACTCGGCCTGCATCGGGATCAGCACCGTGTCGGCCGCGACCAGGGCGTTGAGCGTGAGCAGGTCCAGCGCCGGCGGGCAGTCCAGAACGACGAAGCGATAGCGGTCGCGGACGCCGTCCAGCGCCTGGCGCAAGCGGAACTCGCGCTGGTCCATCTCCACCAGCTCTAAGTTGGCGCCAATCAGGTTCTTGTGCGAAGGCACCAGCCACAGCTGCTCAAGCTCGGTGGGCTGGATGGCAGCGGCTAGCGCGACCTCGCCGGTAAGCAGGTGATAGACGTTGGGGCGATCCGGGTCGCGCGCCAAACCGAGGCCGCTGGTGGTGTTGGCCTGTGGGTCGCAGTCCACGATGAGCGTATCGACCTCGGCGGCGGCCAAGGATGCGGCCAGATTGATGGCAGTGGTGGTCTTGCCCACGCCGCCTTTCTGGTTGGCTACGGCGATGATACGTCCCATGGGATTAAGGCGGAGAGCTCGCGTGAGCCAAGAGTACGACGGGACGTGGGCGGCACGCAATCCAGAAATGGTCTTCCACAGATGTTCTACGTGGAACAATTGTGGAAAAGTATTGGAGGTGTGTTGATAACCGGGTGGTTAGTAGTTTTCCACAGATGTTCTACGTAGAACACTTGTGTTGGTCTCATATTGAGACAACTAGGCAGCGGCTATTGTTCCACTTTGGCTTGTCTA
The DNA here is from genome assembly GCA_036391015.1 of Terriglobales bacterium. Classification (GTDB taxonomy): domain Bacteria; phylum Acidobacteriota; class Terriglobia; order Terriglobales; family Acidobacteriaceae; genus JAIQGF01. The sequence continues at coordinate 3,036 of DASWAR010000109.1, read as the reverse complement.
GCGTGTGTTATTTTGCTTCTAGCTCGACAAATTGTGCTTTTTGTTCCACCAGGTTAGAAACTTGATTCCTGGCAGTGGTTGTGTCCGTGAAACGCAATTCGGGGCTAGAATGGGCGGCAACGATGGCGACAACGGAATCCGCGTCCGTAGGACAAGCGAAGTTGGAAGGCGCGCGCGCGGGAGCGCTGCCTACAAGGCTGGTGTCGCTGGACGTGTTTCGCGGGATGACAATCGCGGGAATGATCCTGGTGAACAATGCCGGGAACTGGAACGCGGTGTACTGGCCGCTGGACCACGCCAAGTGGCACGGGTGGACGCCGACCGACCTGATCTTCCCCTTCTTCTTATTTATTGTGGGCGTGTCCATGGTGCTGTCGTTCGAGGCGCGGCGGCGGCGCGGGGCGACGAGCGAAGAACTGATGTGGCATGTGGTGAAGCGGAGCGCGATTATTTTTGCCATCGGGTTCGCGCTGGCGTTCTGGGGAAGGTCGTTCAACCTGCACACGGTGAGGATTTACGGAGTGCTGCCGCGGATCGCGGCGGTGTACCTGGTGGCGTCGGCGATTGTGCTGTACTGCGGCAGGCGGGCGCGGGCGGGGATCGCGGCGGGGCTGCTGCTTGGCTATTGGCTGCTGATGACGCGGGCGCCGGGATTCGATCTGACGATGGATGGAAACCTGGCGGGATTTGTTGACCGCAAGCTCATGTATGAACATTTGTGGATCGCGCACCGCTTCGATCCGGAGGGATTGCTGAGCACCTTCCCGGCGATCGTGACCACGCTGATTGGAGTGTTTACGGGAGAGTGGTTGAGTCAGGCGCCAGCCGCCAGTCACCAGGCGCCGGGAGAGGCGGCAGTCGCCAGTCGCCAGTCGCCAGGGGGGCAACTAAAAAGGGTGCAGGGGATGGTGGTGGCAGGGGCGGTGTTGATGGTGGCGGGCGAAGTGTGGGGGCGGTGGTTTCCGATCAACAAGAACTTGTGGACAAGCTCGTACGTGCTGTTCACCGGCGGGTTCGCGCTGGCGGTGCTGGCACTGTGCTACTGGATGGTGGAAATGCGCGGATGGCGGAGCTGGGGCGCGCCGTTTGTCTGGTATGGAAGCAACGCCATCACGGTGTACGCGGCGTCGGCGGCGCTGGCGGTGTTCAGCATCAAGCACTACGTGCGGCCGGGGGTGACGTACAAGGCGTGGGTGTACGGGACCATGTTTGCGCCGTTGGCGTCGGCGGAGAATGCGTCGGTGATGTATGCATCCGCATATGTATTAACTTTCCTGGTGCTGGCGTGGGTGATGTATCGGAACAAGATATTTGTGAAGATCTAGCTCTCAGCTCTCAGCTCTCAGCTCTCAACTCGCCCGGTTTGGACCACTTGTTAGTTTTTTGAGTCGTGGCGTGGGTGGTGCGGGATGAAATGGGCGCCGGCGGCGAGTTGGGAGTTTCCCACCTGAAGTCGATTTTCTGAACAATTTGGGTGCGTGGCGCTGAGTTTCGAGGCGTTTTCGCGGCACGGTAGACCACGGTTGATTGCCTTGGTACGTGGGAGATCAGCCGTCCCTACGGGACTTACGGCAAATCCGCGCCCGGTACCCGGCACTGAAGTGCCGGGCTATTTTCGGTTGTGCCTACGGCACTTATCAGTACACCGCCCGGTGATAGAATTACCGCTCAATGAAAAGCGAGACCCGCCGCCTCAACAAGCTCAAAGACGCGCCAAAAAATGAGGCGAAGCGGTACAAGGTCCCGAGCGAAGCGGTTGAGATAATCCGGCGAGCGGGAAAGATTCATGCACAACAGAGCCGAGCAATTCAGATAGGCATTGAGCTACTGTGGAGGACTCCCGGCGCTCTAGCCATCCCGGACAATATTCTCACCTCACCGCTCACCAGCTACACGTACAAGCTCCCGCCTCGGACCGCGGGGCTCATTGAGGAGCTAGCGAAAGATTACGGCACAAAGGGGCAGGGCCTCTCGGCGTGCGCCGCTATCCTGTCCGCGCCGGAGCCGAGACGGGGAGCATTCAAGTGAGCCGAGGGACACCGGGCGGTATCCAGCTATAATGACCTGTGGCTAAGGAGTTGCACCACAGCCGGTGCAAAAACCCGTAACTTACGATAAGCGCTGTTCACAACAATAATCAAAGGGCCTTCGACTCTCGCAGCAGAATTTTCCAACCTACGCTAGAATACTCGCCACTTTTGGGCCTTCGTCAGAGCGCTCTGCTGGGCCTGGCGGGTCCGGCCATTCCCGTCCCTGAACTGACCGGCCAGTTGGAAGGAGGAGGAAACATGAAGACCTGTGCGAGATTTCGGACCATGCTGCCCGTGCTGCTGGTTATGGTGTTCTTCACCTGCGCAAGCGTTGCCAGCACCACTGTGAAGGTGATGACCTACAACGTCAACGAGGGCACCGACTTCGGTGCGATCATAGGCGTTCTTAGCAATCCAAACGCAACCGCAGACGACTTCCAGGCAGCGGTCACGCAGACGATCAGCGAGGTTACGGCTTCGAATCCAGTACTGCGTGCGTATCTGATCGCAACCGAGATCGCCAACGCGCAACCCGATCTGGTAGGGCTGCAAGAGGCCGCTGTTTGGACGTTCCCCGACAACGGTCAAATCGTTACCATCGATCTTCTGCAGATGATTTTGGACAATCTTGGGGGGCAATACACGGCAGTAGTCACCGTACCTGAATTTCAAATCAATATCGCACAGCTTGGCGTGGGTTTCACGGACCGGGACGTCATTCTGGCCCGCACCGATAAGCCTGCCCTGAAAATCACGGGCAAACAGTATGGGCACTATAGCGCCCTGGTTCCACTGCCGGGGTTTTATCCGTATCTGCCGCCCACTACTATCAGGCGGGGTTGGGCGTATGTTGACGTGCGGTTGCACAGAACCCCGTTCCGCTTCATCACCACCCATCTGGAAGACGGCACCAACACGATTTCCCCGATCTTCGCGTGGGTACAAGCGCTACAGGAGATACAACTCGTTTACTCGAGGATGTCCGTTAATTCGTAGAAAGTAGCGA
>DASWAR010000108.1:0-15455 GCA_036391015.1 Terriglobales bacterium | reverse complement strand
CGGCGTGTGGAGCTTGTGGTTTTGACTTTGACCGGTTGCGATCAGGCCCCTTTGAGGGGCCAGCAACCGGAAAAGCCTCCGGCTCTGCCGGAGGATCGTTACACGTCCGTCGTCGGCTCACTGGCCAGGAATTCTGCTGAGTTGAGACTGCGTTTCAGGGTGAGACGGAGACGGCACTCCACCATCCTAGCCCTAGTCCTGTGCCATCAATAACTTACAGCCAGCAGCAGTTTGGAGTTGTCCGTGCATTGGGAAGTGTGGACGCAACGGAGCGTCCTTGGAGCTGCAACGTGTCGCAACCATCGGTATTGATCATCTCCGACGAACCGGAATTCGCGTCCACCATGATGGCGCGCTGGCAAACCGAACGCAGCGTGCCGACATTTCTCTTGACGACGACCCCGGCGTGGAGCGAATCGCTGGTGGCATCGTGCGACCTGGCGGTTTTCGCCGGAGTCAAGGAAGTTGTGGCGCCGCTGTTCAAGAAGGTGGATGAATCGGGCAAACCGGCGATTCTGCTGGCCCCGGATAGCCTTGAGTTACAGCGCGTGCGCAGCCAGTATCCGCGATTCATGCTGGTGCGGGAACACGAAGGCTGGGTGGACGTGGTGGTGGCGTTGGCCGCCGAAAGCCTGCGCCGTCTGGACGCCAATGCGCGCGCGCGCCGCGCCGAGCAGGCGCTGACCCAGGCGGAAGGCCATGCCATGCTGGGGAAATACATGCTCGACATGCGTCACAGCCTGAACAACGCGCTGACCTCGGTGCTGGGCAATGCCGAACTGATGCTGCTGGAGCCAGGCACGTTTTCCGCCGAGGTACGCGATCAGTTGGCAACGATTCATACCATGGCGCTTCGCATCCACGACATCGTGCAGCGTTTCAGCTCAATGGAGTCGGAAATGAAGTTTGCGGCCAAATCTCACTCTGAGATGAATCCGCCCTCCCCTACCTACGCTGCCGTACGCTGAAGTGCATGTCCGCTTTTCCGATTTTCGCGGACGCATTTCTTGAGTACAGTACGGCTGACGATCTTTCCTCAGCCGTCATCGTTATTTCTGAATTCCTGATCCGGAGTGATTTGTGAAGGACCGAGTGAAGTCGCGTGTTTGGACGTTGGTTGGTGTGAATGCTTTCGTGCTGATCGTGGTACTGGGGCTGTCGTATGCTGCTGGTTCGCGATCGGGCGGGCTGTCGCTGCTGGATTTCGGAGCGTTGCCGCAGGTGGCGGGCCTGGAATTCCTAGCGGCCTTGTTTCTGGTGCTGGCAGCCAGCTTGGCGCTGCTGCTACAACTCGGCAGCAAGGTGGTGAAGCCGACCCGCGAATTGGTGGAATTTTCCGAGAAACTGGCAGCGGGCGATTACGAGACGCGCGCCAATGTCACGCCCGACGACTTCGGCGTGATTGCCGAGAACTGGAACCGCGCGGCGGAGAATCTGGCGCAGGCGGCGGCGATAAAAGCGGGCGAAGAATTGCTGCGGTCCGACCTGGCTGAACTGGAAAAGATCATCAACCAAGTGTCACGCGGCGACCTGGCGGGCCGAGCCCAGGCCGCGGCTCATCCATATCTGACCGCGGTGACCGAATCGTTCAACGTGTTGGCCGACAACTATGCGCGGCGCATGGAGCGCGTGCGCACCTCCAGCGCCGAGATCGCGGCCTCGGCCACGCAGGTGATCGCGGCGGCCTCCGAAATGGGCAACGGGGCGTCGCAGCAGGAACAGGCGACGATGGACGCCGCCGCTGCCATCGCACAGCTTAGCGAGAGCACGCAAAAGGTTTCCGGCCATGCCGCGGCCGCCAGCGAAGCGGCGCGGCGCGCGCTCGAAATGTCGGATCAGGGCAGCCGGGCGGTGCGTGAAAGCGCCGAAGGCATGCAGAGCATCTGCGCCGCCATGCAGGCGACGTCGGGAAAAATCAAGTCGCTGGCCAGCCGGTCGCTGGAGGTCTACGACGTCATTAACCTGATCCACGAAACCAACCTGCTGGCGCAGAACGCGATGCTGGAATCGTCACGCGGCGGTCAGGCTGGCCAGACAGCGGAAGTGGTGTCGGCCGAGCTGCGCAAGCTAGCGGACCACTCGCGCTCGGCCACTCGCGACATCGTGACCCTGCTGAAATCCATCCAGGCGGAGAGCAACGAAGCGGTGGCGGTGATGGAGCAGGGAAACCGCGTTGCGGGCAACGGCGCGCAGCTTATGGAGCAGGCCAGCCGCGCGTTCACCGGCATTGCCACCGGTCTGCACCAGACCGCCGATTTTGCCGAGGCGATTGCGGCGACATCGTCGCAACAGGTGCAGGAAACGGAAGATGTCGCGGCCGCGGTGCAGGAGATTGCCGCCAACCTGCGCCAAAACTCGACCAAGGCCCGGCAGAGCGCAAAGATCGTGGAGCAGGTTGCGCGCTCATCCGAGCAGCTCACGCAGGCGGTCACGCAGATCCGGCCGGCGCAGGGCCTTCCGGCGGTAAGGACGGAGAAGCCGGAAGCAGCCCCAGCGGCGGTGATCGGGAGAGCGTGATACCGAGCTGCCATGTCGCCGAGTCCGCGGAACGCGCTTAAAAACATCTAACCACGAAGGGCACGAAGGAACACGAAGGAAGGCGTTTTGACCTTTGTGGTCCTTCGTGCCCTTTGTGGTTTTAGCGGTTCAGGCGAAAAGAAATTCTTTGGTGCGCAGGTCGCGGATAGTGTCGCGCAGCTTGGCGGCCTTTTCGAACTCGAAGCGCTTGGCCGCCTCGCGCATGTCGACTTCCAGCTTGGCGATATAGGCGGTGAGCTCTTCCTGCGACTTGAATTCCGGGATGCCCTCGGCCTGCTCGGTTATATCCACGTAATCGGCTTCCACGATGTGAGCCAGCGACATTTCCAGCGGGCGCACGATGGACTCGGGCGTAATGCCGTGTTCTTCGTTGTAGGCCCGCTGGATGGCGCGGCGGCGCGTGGTTTCGTCGATCGCCTTTTTCATGGAATCGGTCATGCGGTCGGCATAAAGAACGGCGCGGCCGTGCAGGTGGCGCGCGCAGCGGCCCATGGTCTGGATCAGCGATCCGGCAGAGCGCAGGAAGCCTTCTTTGTCGGCGTCAAGAATGGCTACCAGCGAGACTTCCGGCAGATCCAGGCCTTCGCGCAGCAGGTTGATGCCGATGAGCACGTCGAACTCGCCCTTGCGCAGGTCGCGCAGGATTTTCACTCGCTCCAGGGTTTCGATCTCGGAGTGCATGTAGCGGCAGCGCACGCCGACCTCGCTGTAGTACTCCGCCAGGTCTTCTGCCATGCGCTTGGTGAGCGTGGTTACCAGCACGCGTTCACCGAGTTCGACGCGGGCGCGGATTTCGTGCAGCAAGTCATCAATCTGCCCCTTGACCGGACGGACTTCGACCTCCGGATCAATCAGCCCGGTCGGACGGATGATCTGCTCGACGACCACGCCGGCCGATTTGGTCAGCTCGTAAGGTCCGGGTGTGGCGGAGACGTAGACGACCTGGTTGACGCGGTGCTCGAACTCCTCGAAGGTGAGCGGGCGGTTATCGAGCGCGGAGGGCAGGCGGAAGCCGTACTCGATAAGGGTTTGCTTGCGCGAGCGGTCGCCGTGCCACATGCCGTGGAGTTGCGGGATGGTCTGGTGCGATTCGTCGATGAAAAGCATGAAATCGCGCGCGACGTAATCCAGCAGCGTGGGCGGAGGCTCGCCCGGCAGCCGCCCGGTGAAGTGGCGGGAATAATTCTCGATGCCGTGACAGTAGCCGACTTCCTTCATCATCTCGACATCAAAGCGGGTGCGCTGGTGAACACGCTGCGATTCCACCAGGCGTCCCTGCTTTTCCAGTTCGGCCTCCCACCAGGCCAGTTCCTTCAGGATTGAGTCAACCGCCGCGCTCTTGGTCTCCGGCTTCATCACGTAGTGCGTCTTGGGGTAGATGGGGAGGCGCGCGTACTTTTGCTTGACGGTGCCGAAGAGCGGGTCAATCTGGCTGAGCGATTCCACCTGGTCGCCCCACAGCTCGATGCGGTAGGCGTTGTCGTCGTAAGTAGGGAAGATCTCAATGATGTCGCCGCGGACGCGGAAGGTGCCGCGGCGGAAGTCGGTGTCGTTGCGCTCGTAAAGGATTTCAACCAGCTTGCGCAGGATGTCCTGGCGCTTGATCTTCTGGCCCTTTTCCAGGAAAAGCAGCATTCCGTAATACGCTTCGGGCGAGCCCAGGCCGTAGATGCAGCTCACCGAGGCGACGATGATGCAGTCGCGGCGCTCGAACAGCGACCTGGTGGCGGAGAGCCGCAGCTTGTCGAGCTCGTCGTTGATGGTCGCTTCTTTTTCGATATAGATGTCGCCGGCGGGAATGTAGGCTTCCGGCTGATAATAGTCGTAATACGATACAAAGTACTCGACCGCGTTGTGCGGGAAGAAGCTCTTGAACTCGTGGTAAAGCTGCGCCGCCAGGGTCTTGTTGTGGGCCAGGACGAGCGTGGAACGGTTGACCTGCTCGATCACCTTCGCCATGGTGTAGGTCTTGCCCGAACCGGTGACGCCCAGCAGGACCTGGTGCTTTTCGCCGTCAAAGACACCGCGGTTGAGAGACTCGATGGCTTTCTCCTGGTCGCCGCGGGGAGTGTATTCGGAAACGAGCTTGAAGTCGGGCATGGGAAAACAAGCAATTAGCGATTAGCTCTCCCTGGCCTGGAGCAGCGTTGGCTGCTCCCACAGAAGCCAATTTCATGGGGTGAGTATCTCTTCATTATATCGCGCCGCTCTGTCCCATCTTGGGAGTTACCAAGGGAGGTGACCCCGCCGCATTCGGCTTGCACCGGCACGCCTTCGTCTTATGCTGGGAGGTAGGATGAAGTACCTGCGCATGTATGCGGTGGTGATTGGCTCGGTGGCGGCCGCCGCGGCTATCACGTGGCTGCTGCGGCCGTACCTGCAGGTCGCCGTGTCCATCGTGTTCCTGGGCGCGGTGATGATCAGCGCCTGGTACGGCGGCGTTATGCGCGGGCTGGTAGCCGCCGCGGTTTCCGTTCTCACGTTTGAGCTGCTGTTCCACCGCACACCCGAAACCATCGAGAACCCCATCACGTGGGCGGTCTGGACCATCATGTTTGTCGCCGTGTCGCTGCTGATCAGCTTCTTCGAAGGGCAGTTGCGGGATGCCCTGGAGCAGGTGGAGGCGGCCAACGGAAAGCTGCAGGACACCCTGGACCACGTGCGGCGCCTGGAATCGATGCTGCCCATCTGTGCCGGGTGCAAACGGATCCGCAGCAAGGACGGCGAATGGCTGGTGTTCGAACGGTACCTGAACGACACCACGGGTACCAAGTTCACCCACGGGTTGTGCCCGGCCTGCTACCGCGAGTACGGCGGCGAAGACATAAGCAGCGCGGCGGGCTAAACGTCGAGTCCGACGCTGCGCATCAGTTCCAGGGCGTTGCTCTTGGTGACGACGCCGTCGCGCAGCAAGTAGTCGAAGCGCATAGCGCCGTCTTCGACGTGATCTTCGAAGTGCGCGTTGCGGACCCGGCCGTCGACGGCGGTGGCGCCGATCGCGGTGAGCGCGAGATCGTGGGTGGTTACGATCCCGATGGCGGCGCGCTCCAGCAGCGCGCGCACGATGCCTTCAGCGCCGATTTTCCGGTCGTACGAGTTGGTTCCGTGCAGAAGTTCGTCGAGCAGGAAGAGCACGGGCTGACCACCGTCGGTGAGCAACATAACCTGGCGCAGGCGCACGATTTCAGCGTAAAAGCCGGAGCGGCCGGCCTGGAGCGAGTCGGTGACGCGAATCGAGGTTCCCAGCCGCACCGGTGACATGGCCAGGCGCGCGGCACGAACCGGCGCGCCCGCCTGCGCCAGCATCACGTTTACTCCGATGGCGCGCAGCAGCGTGCTCTTGCCGCTCATATTCGAGCCGCTTACCAGGAGCAGTTGCGCGGGGTCGCCGAGGCGAACGCTGTTGCGAATGCAGTGAGCGGCGGGCAAGAGGGGATGTCCGATCCGTTGGGCGTCGAAGATGGCGGGCACGCGCTCGGGAAGAAATTCGGGGAAGGCGTCGTCGGGATGCTCAAACGCGTACGCCGACAAAGAGACCAGCGCTTCCAGGTCGCCGAGCGCGTCCAGCCACTGCCGCACCGAATGGCCGTGCCTGCGGCGCCATGACTCGGCCGCGAAGGCGACCTGCACCGAGTACAGCAGCGGCACGTCAATCAACTTCACGAACAGGTTGTGGCTGGCGTTGGCGAGATCGGCGAGATAGCGCAGGCGCGCCAAACTGCGCGACGGAGTCGAAGCGGAGGATCCCAGGCCGGCGGCGCGGGCGCGCAGCCAGGCCGCGGTGAACGGCTCGCGCTCGATGCGCGCCAACAGCGCGGAAACCAGCGCGAGTTCATCGGCGGCGGCGCTGATGGCGTCCAGCAGCGAGCGCACGCGGTCGCGCAGCCTGGAGGCGACGAGAGAGGCTGCGCCGATGATCACCAGCAGCGGGATCCAATCACCGCCGAGGCCGCGATAGACGAGCGCGGCAATGGCGGCGAGCGCCACCAGGGTTGAGAGGACGCTGAGCGCCGGGTTTTTCAGCGCAGCGGGTGATTCCGCCCATTCCACCAGCCAGTCGGGCTGGCGCGGCGAGCGCAGATCGTCCCCGGTGATAGCGAGGTCCTCGCGGAGATCGAGGCGGGAGCGGAGTTCGTCAATCGCCTGCTGCCGCTGGCGGATTTCATCAACCGGCGCCGGGGCGAGCAGCCAGCGCGCCAGCGTCTGCCGGCCCATGGGCGTACGGGCGCAGCACAGCAGTTCGAAAACGCCGCCCTTGCCGAAGAGGTCGAGGTCGTCGGCGTAAACGTGGTCCGCAACCCGGAACTGCTCGCCGGTGTCGCCGGCGCCCCGGTCCTCGATGCGTGCGATTCCGCGGCGGTAGAACTCGGCAGCTTTCTTGGCGGCTTGTCTGGCGTCGATCACGCGGTCGTGAACCACGGCCAGCGCGAAAAATACGAGGACCGGGATGAGCAGCCAGTAGGGTGAAAAGGCGTGCTGCTTGACGTAGAAGGCGCCGGCGACGAAGAACACGATCACCGCGGCGAGTTTCAGGTTGCCGAGCCAGACGGAGCGTCGGTCCAGGCGCTTCGATTCAGCGTCACGCGAATCGGCGCGTTTCGAATACTCGGCAGATGGCGTGGTGTCCGGCATCTCAGAAATCGCAAAATCAGAACTTGGCTTGGCCGGCGGCCGTGCCTTCATTTCCACCGATGATCGGTCAATTCGGCGCGAAACAGGCGATCATCCACCGGGCAGAGACGCTTCACGTGCAAAGGCTTCAGCAATGGAATGTGGGGAATCTCACATAGGTACTCGGCGATAAACCAGGGGTCCTTTTCCGCGATCATCCAGTTGAGGTGATCGAAACGCGCTAGGTTGACAGGACGCGAATATCGGCGCAGGGTGCGTTGCTTGCGGCGATTGCAGTAGAGGTTGAAGTAAGTCAGGGCAAGTTCGCGCAGGCTGCGATGAATAGGCTCGCGATAGCGGCAGCCCGCCCAATTCGACTTCGCTACCGCACCCCAGTGGCCGCGGACCTTGAAGATGGCCAACACGTGATCGGTGTCGTAGTCGGCCTCCAGGTCCCACAGAAGCGGTGGAAACCCGAGCACCCTGAGCGCCGCCGCCGCGAAAATCGCGCCTTCCAAACAATGCGCGGTCCCGTGGTGCAGCACTTTGCGCGGCGACCACGAGGTGTCTTCCAGGTGGTAGGGAAGGGAATCGAGAAATCTCTGGACTCCGCAGGGAGTCTTCAGCGCGCGGACCTTGCGCACCTCGGCGGGCGTGAATTGGGAATTCGAGTTGTTGGACATTGAGAGTTTCAGTTTCAGTTTCGGTTTCAGCGGAGTCGCAGCGCCAGCACAGGAGTGGCACTCCGGCAGTAACTCGAAACTGAGACTTGAAACTGCAATAATGCGGTGCTGGGCGCGAATGCGCAAGCGCGGACGCGCCGACTCCCATGGACCCAACTCGTCGCTTCTCGAGTCGCGTGCAAGATTATGCCCGGTACCGGCCCGGGTACCCGCCGCAGGTGCTGGAAACCATGCGCCGGGAATGTGGGCTGACAGCGGAGTCGGTGATTGCCGACGTCGGCTGCGGCACCGGCATTTTGTCGCGCCTTTTGTGCGACGCCGGGAATCGCGTGTTCGGGGTCGAGCCGAATGCGGCGATGCTGGAAGCCGCGCGCAAATCGCTGCGTGACTGCGCCCATTATGTCGCCGTGCTCGGCCGGGCAGAAGCGACCACCCTGAAATCGGGGTTGGTGGACTTGGTGACCGCGGCACAATCTTTTCACTGGTTCGAGCCGCGGGAAGCGCGCCGCGAGTTCGCCCGCATCCTGAAGCCGGGCGGGTGGGTGGTGCTGCTGTGGAACGAGCGCCGCATGGATGCCACTCCGTTCATGACCGCATACGAGCAGCTCCTGGTGCGCTTCGGCGTTGATTATCACAAGGTGAAGCCGCTGTGGAACAAGAACTCGCTGCCCGAATTCTTCGGCAAAACGGGGTTCCAAAAGGCGGTGTTCGACAACCCGCAAACCCTGGACCGCCACGGCCTGACGGGCAGAATTCTTTCGGCGTCGTACATGCCGCACCGGGGACATCCGTCGTTTCCGCCGATGCTGGGCGTGATTGATAATTTGTATGACCAACACCAGAGCGGAGGCGTGGTGAGGCTGGAGCAGGAGACGAGGATGTTTTACGGGAAGCTGTGAGTTGCGAGTCCCGAGTCGCGAGTAGAAACCAAAAACTCGGAACTCACAACTTGCTTTGGTTTTCGAAGACCAGCGGCAGCTCGTGCGGCGAATCCACCAAAACATCGGGCGGCGCCTGCTCCAGGGAATGGGGCGCGAAACCGTAGCTGACCCCGCAACTCCACATGCCGGCATTGCGCGCGGTGAGGACGTCAATGTCGGAATCGCCGACGATCAGCGCCTGTCCGGGCTCCACCCCGTTTTCCCGGGCCAGCGTAAGCGCGCCCAGCGGATCGGGCTTCTTGGTGGGAAAACTGTTGCCGCCGTACACCTGGACAAAAAATTCACCGAGCCCGAGCGCCTCGACGATCCCGCGGGACGGGTTCACCGGCTTGTTCGAGAGCACCGCCATACGCCGCTCAAAGCCGTTGCCGTTGCGCATTGCGCGCAACGCTTCCACGATTCCGCCATAGACCACGGTCGTATCCAATTTGTGAGCGCGGTAATAGAGAATGAAAAACTCCAGCGCTTGTTTGAAGAACTCCTCGTCGTCTGGGTCTCCAAGCGCGCGGCGGACCAGCATGGGGGCGCCATCGCCTATATAGCCGGCAATTACTTGTTCCGGCAGTTCGGGACGGCCGTAGTGGCGGAGCATGCCGTTGACGGAGTTGGCCAGGTCGAGGCGCGAATCCACCAGCGTGCCGTCCAGATCGAAAAGGATCAGCCGGATGGCGTCTCGGGGAACGGGTTTATTGATCTTGAGCATCGCACCAAAGTAACCGGCCAGATGCCGGACGGCACCAGTTGAGTATATCCGCAGTTTTGCGGGTGCATTTACAATGGCGTGGGCACATCGACACGGGTTGAGGATAGCGAATGGCGACCACCAGGACCGAGCCGAAACCGGCGCGGCGCGAGACCAAGCCCGAGCGCAGCTATGAAGGGCTGACGGCGGAGCAGCTCGTCCGGATGTACCGCCTGATGTTTCTTTCGCGGCGGGTGGACGATCGCGAAATCCTGCTGAAGCGGCAGCAGAAAATCTTTTTCCAGATTTCGGGTGCGGGCCACGAAGCGCTGGGCGCCGCCGCCGGGCAGGCGCTGAGGCCGGGCTACGACTGGTTTTACCCCTACTATCGCGATCGCACGCTGTGCCTGACGCTGGGAATGACGCCGTACGAGCAGTTGCTGCAGGCCGTGGGCGCCGCCGACGATCCGGCTTCCGGCGGGCGGCAGATGCCGTCGCACTGGGGCAGCAAGAAGCTGAACGTGGTCACGCAGTCGTCGCCAACCGGGACGCAGCTTCTCCAGGCGGTGGGTTGCGCCCAGGCCGGACGTTACTTCAGCCGTCATGCCGGCTCAGCACAGAAAGCGTCAGGCGATTACCGCGAATTCAAGGACGTCGTCTTCCACGCCGACGAAGTGGTGTACGTCTCCTGCGGTGAGGGAACTACCAGCGAAGGCGAATTCTGGGAAGCGATGAATACCGCCTCCACCGGCAAGCTGCCGGTGCTGTTTGTGATCGAAGACAACGAGTACGCGATTTCCGTGCCGGTGGAGGTGCAGACGCCGGGCGGCAACATCTCGCGGCTGGTGGCGAACTTCCCGAATTTCCATTTTGCCGAAGTGGATGGCACGGACGCAATCGCCAGCTACGCGGCGATAGCGAAGGCAGTGGCGCACATTCGCGCGGGCCAGGGTCCGGCGTTCGTGCACGGGCACGTGGTGAGGCCGTATTCACATTCGCTGTCGGATGACGAGCGCCTGTATCGTCCGGCGTCGGAGCGCGAAGACGAAGCCAAGCGCGACCCGATCACGCGGCTGCAGTTATTGCTGCTGCGCGAGGGCATCCTCGACGAAGAGGCAATCAACAAGCTGGAGAAGGAAGCCGAGGAGGAAGTGCTGGAAGCCGGCGATCGCGCCGCCGCCGCCGCATTTCCCAAGCCAAGCAGCGTGACCGAGTTCGTCTATTCGCCGGACCTGGACCCACGCTCGGAAGCGTTCCACACCCAGCCGCAGTTCCCGCACGCCGAGCCGGGCAAGCCGTCACCGAGTGAAAAGACGATGGCGGACCTGCTGAACGCCACGCTGCGCGACGAAATGCGGCGCGACGAGCGGATCGTCATATTCGGCGAGGACGTGGCCGACTGCTCGCGCCAGCAGTACCTGGAGCAGAAGCTGATCAAGGGCAAGGGCGGGGTGTTCAAGCTGACCGCCGGGCTGCAAAACGAGTACGGCTCCGACCGCGTCTTCAACTCGCCGCTGGCCGAGGCAAATATCGTGGGACGAGCCATCGGCATGGCCACGCGCGGCCTGAAGCCGGTGGTGGAGATCCAGTTCTTCGACTATATCTGGCCGGCGATGCACCAGCTGCGGAACGAAATGCCGCTGATCCGCTGGCGCTCCAACAATGCTTTCTCCTGCCCGCTGGTGGTGCGTGTGGCGATCGGCGGATACCTGACCGGCGGCTCCATTTATCACTCGCAGAGCGGCGAGAGCATCTTCACCCACATTCCCGGCCTGCGCGTGGTGTTTCCGTCGAACGCGCTGGATGCCGCGGGCCTGCTGCGCACCGCCATCCGTAGCGACGACCCGGTGCTGTTCCTGGAACACAAGCGGCTGTACCGCGAAACCTTCGGCCGCGCGCCGTATCCCGGGCCGGAATTCATGCTGCCGTTCGGCAAAGCGCGCGTGGTGCAGCACGGGGAAGATTTGACGGTCGTGACCTATGGCGCCCTGGTGCCGCGGGCCCTGCAAGCGGCGCAGCGGCTGGAGCGCGAGCACGGAATCAAGGCTGAACTGCTCGACCTGCGGACAATCAATCCCTACGACTGGGAGGCGATTGCCGAATCGGTGCGCAAGACCAGCCGGGTGATGGTGGCGCACGAAGACATGCAGAGTTGGGGTTATGGCGCCGAGATCGCAGCGCGCATTGCGGACGAGCTGTTTGAGCATCTGGACGCGCCCGTGAAGCGCGTGGGAGCGCTGGACACCTTTGTCGCTTACCAACCCATCCTGGAAGACGCGATCCTGCCGCAAGCCGACGATCTCTACCGGGCCATGCTGAAGCTGAGCGAATACTAAGTTTCAGTTTCGGTTTAAGTGCCGTGGTCGGAGATTTTGCTGAACCCGAGCCTCAAATTCCGCGATGATTTTTCTGTGCTAGCGCCCGCGGTCCACGGTGGGGCGGCCACTGAAAATGGTATCGAAGGCGATCGGCCCCGCGCCGAAAAAGATGAGCGCGAAGGCAATCGCGACCACCACCATGGGGAACTCGAAGCCGCCGGGCCCGCGCAGGCCTGCTTTGAAATGAACTTTGACGATGGCAACCATCAGGTCAATGGTGATGGCGAGGGCGGCAAAGCGCGTTAGCACGCCGAGCAGCACCAGGATTCCACCTCCGAATTCGGCGGCCGCCGACAGGTAAGCCATCCAGGCAGGAAACCCGATCCCGAAGACCATCGTCTGAAAACGCGGCATGCCGCCGAAGACCTTTTGCGAGCCATGCGCGATCATGACGGTGGCCAGCACCAGGCGCAGGACCAACAGGGCCAAGGGCTGCAGCCGGTCAAGATATTTCGTCACCTGATCATCTCTCTTCGTAATGAACTTGGATGCCGCGCCGCGCCATGGCGCCCAAGAATGTCTCCGCCGGGACGTCCAGCTCCTGGCGCACGGCGCCGCGCTTGGCGATGTCGCCGGCGGCGAGCATCTGCACGATGATGGAAGCCGGCCAGGCGGTGGTGCGCATCATGGAGGTCATTCCGGTGCGCGCATCGGAGCGATCCACCAGGGTAAAGGCGAGCACGTGGGCCGGGCGCTTTTCCGCCAGCAACGCGCGCAATCCGGAGGGACGCTTCTCGTGCGCCTCGACGCGCAGGATGGTGACCTCGGGTTCCGTCCCCGCAAAGCGCTCTTCGAAGAGCCGGGCCGTCAGCTCGCGCGGGCTGACCTCCACCTTTCCCAGCTTTTTCTTTTCCTTCGAAAAAAGGCCCAGGTTATAGAGCGCGCGGAGCATGGCCAGGTGACCGCGGTAGCGCAGGGTTTTTTCGAAGCACTCGCCCACCTTGCCGCGAAACGTCTCCGGCAGGGTTGAGGTGCCGCCGGAGGTGTGAAACGCTTCCAACGGCGGAAAGTCCTGCACGTGGAAGACTTCGGGTTCGGTAAGCGGTTCGATTTCGATAATCTTGCCGTGGCGCAGGATTTTGGCGGGTTCGGAGTACTCGTTGATTAGGCCTTCCACGGAAAACACGAGCTGGTAATTGAACGGTGGCTTGGGATCTTGCGGCAGTCCGCCGACATAGATCTTCAGCGCGCCGGCTTCACCGCCGATGCGCCGCATCAACTCGCCCGCCAAGACTGAGGCCATGCCGGGAGAGAGGCCGCAGTCGGGGGCGATGGCGACGCCACGCTTGGCGGCCTTCTTGTCGAGCGCCAATTCCTCGCGGACAACGGTGTTGTTGCCGCCGAGATCGGCAAAGTGGCAGCGCGCTTCGACCGCAGCGCGGGCCAGGCCGAGATTCAAGAAGTAGGGAACGGCGGAGAGCGCGGCGTCGTGGCCGCGCATCAGCTTGGCCGCCGCTTTTTCACTGCTCGCGTCCACCTCAACGGCGCGGACCTTGTCGGTGCGCGCCAGTTTGTTAATGCGCGACGCCGCATCCCGGGCGCGCTTGCGGTCGTTATCGGCCAGGGTGACCGAATCGACTGCCTCGGCGCGCGCCATGTCATAGGCCGCCGCCGAACCCATCATGCCTGCACCAATTACCAGCAGTTTCACAAGTGCCTCCGCAATCTTTCGAACGATCAGGGTAGGACAAAAGTGGACGGCCTGTCACCCATCGCGAGCAGTTGGTCAGTTTTTCAGTACGTCAGTGGTTTAGTGCCTAGGCCGGCGAAAAACTGCTCAGACTGAGCTACTGAGAAACTGACCTACTGAAATACGAGTTCCGCAAATCACAAATCACGAATGAAATTCATTCCTGCCACCCGCCGATGGCGGCGCGCAGTGGTTCCAGGCGCATGCCGCGTTCGCGGAGGATCAAGGCAGCGAGCGAAGTGTCGGAGTGCAGCAGGCCGAGCAGCAGGTGTTCGGCGCCGATCTGGCGCGAGCTGAGGCCGCGGGCTTCGCGGGCGGCTGCGACCAGCGCGAGGCGCGCGTCGTCGCCGAAGGGCAGGTCATCGCGGTAATCCACGATCGCGCCGCCGCCGACGTGGTCCCTAACCTCATCGCGGATGGCCTGGTGGGAATCAAGCGGCAGGTAGCGAACGATGTCCGGCACAGGTACGTGCAGCAACCCGAGAAGCAGGTGGACAGGTTCGATGGTCGGCGACTGCAGGCGTTCGGCTTCCACGCGCGCAAAGGCAATGGCGCGTTGCGCTTCGCTGGTGAATCGAGGTTCGCGGCGGCGGGCGGAGCGCCAGATCCAGAGATAAGCGACCAGCAGGAGGAGCACCGCCAAACTTGCCGATACCAGCTTGAACCAGCCGAGCATACGCTTCTAGTTTATCGGTAGGACGGTGGTTCGGTCGATGCGATCAGCCGATGCCGAGTTCGTCGGGGGATTCCAGGGGTGTGCCGCAGACACGGCAAATGACCGCCGAGCAGTCGCCGCAGGTGAGCGGATCGGAGACCTCGCGGGCGCATTGCGGGCAGTAGAGAAGCGGAGGTTTCGCGTCGGTCGAGGGTTGGTCCGTCATCGGTGGGAAAGTCTATCGGTCGATCGGTCTATCAGTCTATCTGTACTTGGGCGTATGAGGATCGACAGACCGATGGACCGAAAGACCGAAACACCAAGCGACCATCGCCGCCCGGAATTATTACAATAGGAGCATGACCCCGGAGCAACAGCTTCGAGACGAGTTCAATCGCTGGGCCCAGACAGGCCGCGGCGCGGAGATGGAGAAGCACCATCTCGACATCACGGAAAAGACCATCCGGCTAATGGAACTGCGTGCCGGCGAGCGCGTGCTCGACCTGAGCTGCGGCACCGGCTGGGCGACACGCCTGTTGGCGCGCCTGGTGGGCGAGGGGCCACAAGGGTTCGGTCAGGTGGTCGGCGTGGACCTTTCCGACGAGATGATCCGGCAGGCGCGCGCCGCGTCCCGGGATTTCGAAAACATCATGTTCGTATGGGGCTCGGCGCAGCAGATCCCGTGGGAGGAGAACTTCTTCGACAAGGCGCTTTCCGTCGAGGCGTTCTATTACTACCCCGACCAGGAGCGCACGCTGGCAGAGCTGTTCCGCGTGCTGGCGCCCCACGGACGCTTCTTCCTGCTGATCAACCTCTACCGGGACAATCCCTATTCGCTGCGCTGGGTGGACGAGCTGAAAGTGCCGGTGCACGTGCGTTCCGAGGCGGAGTACGTGCAGCTTTTGAAGGCGCATGCCTTCGAGGACGTGCAGGCGATGCGCATTCCCGACGACACTCCCACGCCCGACGAGTACAGCGGCAGGTGGTTCCGCAACGCGGAAGAACTGCGCGACTTCAAGCGCATCGGGGCGCTGCTGCTTACCGGGCGCAAGCCGGACGTCCGCTCCCTGGCGCCGGCGTACCAGATTTACTGAATGTACCGATGCCCGCCAATATAGGACACTAACGCCACGGCCTCCGAAACCCCAAAGCGCAAGCCGGTTCACCTGACCGAACCGTTCCGCCCGCTTCCCGTACTCTTTTTGGAACTGTGGGAGCATCTGGGATGGCGGCTGAAGGTGTACGGCATCTCGCGACACCACCAGCGGCCCCCAGCC
>DASWAR010000107.1:0-17968 GCA_036391015.1 Terriglobales bacterium | reverse complement strand
CACCCACTCCAGCGCCTCCAGCACCTCGCGGATGGATCTCGATCTCGGCATGCAGTCAGGATTTTAGCGCGATGCGCTGCCCAGGATCGCGCGCGACTGAAGGCCTTCAACCTCTCGCCTTGCGCCTTTTGCCTTGAGCCTTGCGCCTGATTACGCGCTGGCCGCCTGCCCGCCCAGCGGCAGGAAGTACTGCGTGCCGCGCACCGGCTCGCTGACCTTGCGCAACAGTTCCTGCAGGTCTTCGTTGCGGTCCACGAAGTCAATGTCGGAGGTGTTCACGATCAGCAGGTCGCTGCCCGTGTAGTGAAAGAAGAAATGCTCGTAGGCGCGCGCGACTTCTTCCAGATAGTCGTCGCTGATCGACGATTCCGCCGCCGCGCCCTTCTTGCGCAGGCGCTTTTTCAGCACCTCGGGCGTGGCCTGGAGATAGATGACCAGGTCGGGCGTGGGCACCAGGGCGCGGAATTCGCTGTAGAAGCGGTTGTAGATCTCCAACTCGGCATCGGTCAGGTTGAGGCAGGCGAAGAGCTTGTCTTTTTCGAAAATGTAGTCGGCCACCACGATGCGCCGCGACTTCGGCCCCACGTCCAGCGTCTTGAGCTGCTCGTAGCGCCGCACCAGGAACGCCATTTGCGCCTGAAAAGCCGCGCCGCGCTCGCCGTCGTAAAAAGCGCGCAGGAACGGGTTGTCTTCCGGTTCGGAGATGCGCTGTGCGTGAAGCCGCTCCGCCAGCACTTCCGCCAGCGTGCTTTTGCCCACGCGTATGGGACCTTCGATTGCTATATATCGGGGTAGCTCGAAAAGATTGGCCATGTTGCCGGGTCGCCGTCGTACTGGGAACTGCGCGCAGCATAACGCGCAACGTTGCGGGACGCAATTGCGGATTCAGTAAACGTTCTTCAGTATGTCAGTAATTCAGTTTGTCAGTTCCAACAGGATATGTTACGGACCCCGAGCGGCCGCGAACTGACATACTGACCCACTGACAAACTGCCGAACTGATTTACAATCCCGTCTACATGATCTTTCCCATCCTGGCCGGCGCGGTGGCGGCCGTCACTGCCGGCTACAACAGCATGGCCCCGCGGTCGCAGCTATACGGCCGCACCTTCATCGGAGAGCGTCGCCCGTCCCGCCGGCTGTCCCTG
Source organism: Terriglobales bacterium (assembly GCA_036391015.1). GTDB lineage: Bacteria > Acidobacteriota > Terriglobia > Terriglobales > Acidobacteriaceae > JAIQGF01. The sequence goes on along the minus strand of DASWAR010000107.1, from coordinate 16,820 downwards.
ACCTTCGACGACGGCCCCAACGATCCCCACACCCTTCACCTGCTTGACGTGCTGGCGCGCCATAATGTTCACGCCACGTTTTTCATGACCGGCAGCTTCGTCGAACAGCGGCCCGAGATCGCGCGCGCCGTCGCCGCTGCCGGCCACGCCATCGGCAACCACACGCACACGCACCCGAACCTGATTTTCCACTCTGGCAGCGTGGTGCGCCGGGAACTGCAGGACTGCGAGCGCGCGCTCGACAATGCCGGAGTGGTACGCGCCAGTCTATTCCGCCCGCCCTTCGGCGGACGCACTCCCATCGTGCTGCGAACCGCGCGCGACATGGGATTGGAACCCATCATGTGGAGCGTCACCGCCCAGGACTGGAAACCGCACTCGCCGGAAAAGATTGCCAGGCTGGTCCACCGGCAGGTGCTCGGCGGCGACGTGATCCTGCTGCACGATGGCGGGCACCATCGCATGGGCGTGGACCGATCCACTTCCGTGCGCGCGGCGGAACTCATCATCCAGAGGTACATGGGCGAGGGATATGAGTTCGTGACGATTCCAGAGATGATGACGGCAAAACAAGAAACTTAGCTGCGGCTTCCCGCCGATCAACACGGATAAAACAAAGAATGATCTGCGTTCATCCGTGTAAATTCGTGGCCAAGCTTTTCCTGCTTATTTGCCGCCCTTGAGTTTTCTTGATTTCTCTTCCACGCCGCGCACCAGCTTTTCTTTGTGGCTTTTCAATTGGCGCGCAATTCCGGGATCGCCGAGCGCCAGCATCTGCGCCGCCAGGATCCCAGCGTTGGTGGCGCCCGGTTTGCCGACCGCTACGGTCGCCACCGGGATTCCTGCCGGCATTTGCACCGTCGCCAGCAGCGAATCCAGGCCGCCCAGCGCAGTGGAAGGAATGGGTACGCCGATGACGGGCAGCGTGGTTTCGGCGGCAATCACGCCCGCCAGGTGAGCCGCACCGCCCGCGCCCGCAATGATCACCCGGATGCCGCGCCCCGCGGCGTTGCGTGCGAATTCGCTGGTGCGCGCCGGCGAGCGGTGAGCGGAGGTGACGTCCATCTCGTAAGCGATGCCGAATTCCTCTAGCGCCTTTCCGGCCTCGCACATGATCTCCAGGTCGGTGTCGCTGCCCATGACGATGGCGACCACTGGTGTCTTTGCCATTCCATCCTCTTGAAAAAATCAACCGCAAAGTACGCAGAGTCCGCCAAGGTGGTTTGACAATTGCCTTTGCGTGCCTTTGCGTCCTTTGCGGTAAGCGATTACTTCCTCAGCGCGCGCGCGCCGATGTCCTTGCGGTAATGCATGCCGTCAAAGCGGATCTTGGCGCATGCCGCGTAGGCGCGATCGATCGCTGTCCGCAGATCGGGGCCGCGCGCGGTGACCCCGAGCACCCGCCCGCCCGCCGTGAAGTACGCGCCCTCGCGCCGCGTCGTACCGGCGTGAAACACCACCACGTTCTCCAACGCCGCCGCTTCTTCCAGTCCAAAAATCTGCTTGCCGGTTTCGTAAGCGCCCGGGTATCCGCCCGACGCCAGCACGACGGTGACCGAGGAGTCCTGCGACCACCTGAAATCGCCGTCGCTCACCCGCCCTTCGATGGAGGCGATGAACGGCCCCAACAGGTCGCTTTCAAGCCGCATGACCATGGGCTGCGTCTCCGGGTCGCCAAAGCGCGCGTTGAATTCCAGCACCATCGGACCGCGTGCGGTCATGATCAACCCGCAATACAGGATGCCGCGAAACTCGGCGCCTTCCTCGCGCATGCCCGCCACCACCGGACGCGCGATGTGGTTGACCAGCCAGTCGCGCATCGCGTCGTCCACCAGCGTGGGAGTGGAATACGCCCCCATGCCGCCGGTGTTCGGCCCGGTGTCGCTGTCGCCGACGCGCTTGTGGTCCTGGGCCGCCACCAGCGGCGTGACGCGCTCGCCGTCGCTCAAGACCAGGAACGAGAGTTCGTCGCCTTCGAGAAATTCCTCCAGCACCACGCGCCCGCCGGCTTCGCCCACCATCTTGCCCGACAGCATGTCGGCGGCGGCGGCCATCGCCTCGTCGCGGCTCTTGGCGATGACCACGCCCTTGCCCGCCGCCAGCCCGTCGGCTTTCACCACCACCGGCGCGCGGAACTGCTCGATGTTCTCGCGCACCTCGTCCATGGAATCGCAGATGGCATAGGGCGCGGTTGGAATGCGATGCCGGTACATGAATTCCTTAGCGAAGCTCTTGCTGGATTCCAGGCGCGCGGCCGCCGCCGTGGGGCCGAATATGCGCAGTCCGCGCCGCTGGAATTCGTCCACCACGCCCAGCGACAGCGGCCCCTCAGGACCGACCACGGTGAGATCAGGCTGGATACGATGGGCGGCTTCCAGCACCGAATCCAGATTGCGCACGTCGGCGGCGACGCATTCCGCCTCGGCGCAGATGCCGCCGTTGCCCGGAATGCAGTACACCTGCCGGACGCGATTCGACTGCCGCAGTTTCCAGACGAGCGCGTGCTCGCGCCCGCCGCTGCCAATCACCAGAACCTTCATGTGCCGCCCAGAGTACAGGTTTCGTGTTTCAGGTTTCAAGCGTCACGTTGCAGGCCGACTACGGGCGGCGGCGAAACTCACCACCGGGACACCGGGAAAGCGAGAGTGTGCGGTTGGGTCGTCGCGTAAAGTGCTTCACCTTTCACTTTCCCCAATTACCTGATTCCACTTTTCTATATTAACTGTAGTTAAGTTTTAGAGTATAATCCCGGTGTAATGATTACCGTCTCGAAAGAGGACTACCTCAAGGCGATCCTGGAGGCGGAGAGCGAGAGCCGGGCAGTGATCTCGGCCACGCTGGCGCACTGGCTTTCAGTTTCCGCGCCGGCGGTGACCATGGCCATGCGCCGCCTCAAGCGCGATGGCCTGGTGAAGGTGCAGGCGGACGGCCGTGTGCAGCTCACCGGGGCGGGCCGGGAGATTGCGCGCCGGCTCACCGTGCGCCACCACTTGATCGAGCGCATGCTGCACGAGATTTTCGGAATGGAGTGGACCAAGGTCCACGAGGAGGCCGAGCGCCTGGAGCATGCTGTTTCCGCGGACTTCGAAGCGCGCCTGGTGAAAAAGCTCGGCCGCGGCGGCATTTGCCCGCATGGCAACCTGATGACGCCGGAGAGTGCGGCCAGCCGCAAGCGGCGCGGGCTGGTCCAGTTGGCGCAGGCGGAAACGGGCAAGAGCTACGTGGTGCGCAGCGTGTACGAGCGCGATCCGCGCCTGCTGGAATTTCTCGACCAGCGCGGCGTGCGCCCCGATGCCCACATTCGCGTCGTGGGACGCCATTACGACCAGACTCTGACGCTGGCCACGGAGCGCGGCGAGGTCCCGCTGGGCAGCCCCGCGGCGGACAAGGTCTGGGTGGCTCCGGATCGCCCGGCACGAACCTCGCATTAACCACGCTTCAGTTTCAGGCGCTAAGTCTGGATAAGGGAGAATAGGTTGGCCAACGGTTCTGAAATCGGCCATGTCTCGCTCGAGGGGATGCACAGCACCGTCGAGGTGCCGCACCATCAGGCCGGCTTCTGGGAGCAGTGGCGGGCTTTCGTCGGGCCGGCGATCCTGGTCAGCGTCGGCTACATGGACCCCGGCAACTGGGGAACGGACCTGCAAGGCGGCGCGCAGTTCAAGTACGCGCTTTTGTGGGTGGTCGGCTTGGCCAGCCTGATGGCCATCTTCATGCAGGTCATTGCCGCCCGCTTGGGCGTGGTCACCGGCAAGGATCTCGCCCAATGCTGCCGCGACTGGTACCCCAACTGGACCCGCTGGCCCAACTGGCTGATGAGCGAAGTGGCCATTGGCGCCTGTGACTTGGCGGAAGTGCTGGGGAGTGCGGTAGCGTTAAATTTGCTGTTCCATATCCCGCTGCTGTGGGCGGTCATTATCACCGGCCTGGACGTGCTGCTGCTGTTGGCCCTGCAAAGCTTTGGCATGCGCACCATCGAGGCCGTAGTCCTGCTGCTGATCGCGACCATCGGCGTGTGCTACTTCATCGAGATTTTCGTTCTCCCGCAGACCCACCCCGGCTTTCTGGAGATGGGACGGGCACTGGTTTCGCCAAGCTTTCGTCATGCCGGGATGTTATACGTCGCTATCGGCATGATCGGCGCCACCGTGATGCCCCACAACCTGTACCTGCACTCGGCCCTGGTGCAGAGCCGCCAGTTGCAGAAGGACCAACCCTCGGTTCGTCGCGCCATCCAGTTCAACACCATCGATTCCGTCGTCGCCCTGTCCATCGCCTTCTTCGTCAATGCGGCGATTCTGGTGCTGGCGGCGACGGTGTTCTTCGGCAAGGAAAGCGTGACCGTAGCCGGGGGCCAGGTGGTCAAGTTCAGCGCCGACAGCGATTGGATTCGGGTTGCTTATCTGACGCTGGCGCCGCTGCTGGGCACCACCGCTGCCAGCACGCTGTTTGCGGTGGCGCTGTTGGCGAGCGGCCAGAGCAGCACCATCACCGGCACCCTCGCCGGCCAGGTTGTGATGGAAGGCTTCATGCATTGGCGCATCCAGCCCTGGGTGCGGCGGCTCATCACCCGCACGCTGGCCATCCTGCCGGCAGTCTTTATAATCGGCCTCCGGGGCGACAGCAGCGTTACCGACCTGCTGACCCTCAGCCAGGTGGTGCTTGCGCTGCAGCTTCCCTTCGCCATGTTTCCGCTTTTGCATTTCACCAGTTCCCGCAAGCGAATGGGGACTTGGAAGAACGGTTGGTTTCTCTTGATTGCCGGCTGGAGCAGCGCCATTCTGATCACCGCGATGGACATTTATGGCCTGCCGGACTCGCTCAAGGCTGCCTGGCTGGTCATCACCGGCGGGTGACGCCCTTACGACAGAAACGGATAAGCCGATGTACGAAAAAATTCTCGTGACCTTGGACGGCACGCCGAGCGATCGCGCGATTATCGAACACGTCAAACAGCTCGCCAAGCTCGCGCAGAGCCGCCTGGTGCTGCTTCATGTGGCCGATGGATGGGCGGCCAGAACCTATGGCCCGGACGCGGTCAGTCCCGAAATCGCCGAAGACACTGCCTATCTGGAAAAAGTGCGCGCGGAGTTTCTCGCGGCGGGCATTCCGGCGGAGGCCGAACTGGCCTATGGCGACCCGGCCAACGAGATCATCAAATGGGTCAGGCAGAAGGGTTGCGACCTGGTGGCCATGAGCACCCACGGACACCGTTTTCTTGCCGATCTGTTTCGCGGCGTCACCGCCACCCGGGTTCAGCACAATATCAATGTGCCCGTGCTTCTTCTGAAAGCGAAATGAAGCGCGCGGCGAAAATGCGATGATTCGGCCCTGGTCGGCGGCACTCCTGTTATTGCTGGCGGGCGTCGCAATTTCCGCCCCGGGGCAGCAGGGCCAGCCGGACGAACCCGTAGCCAATCCGGGCAGACCAACCGTCTCCACCCCCGCAACCCTCACTCCGGTTGGCTACTTTCAATTTGAATCCGGGTTCTTGGGTGCATGGCACTCTCCCGAATTCTCTTCCCAGTCAAGTCTGAATGAGGTGGTGAAGTTTTCTTTCACGCGCCGGATCGAATTGCTGGCCGTGGCAGGACCGTTTGCCCATTCCCGCGCCGGTAACCTAACTGCCAACGGGACGGGCGACGTGGCGCTGGGAGTGCAAGGAGTTGTCTATCAGGGAGAAGGCGCGCGGCCGACCATTGCGTTGAGTTACTTCCGCCGGGTGCACAGTGGAGATACACCCGACCTCGATATCGGCAGCGCCAGGAACTCGATGATCCTGCTCGCCAGCGCGGACGTAAAAGGCTTTCACTACGACACCAATTATCTGTTCAACGAAGTCACCGACAGCGCGATTCACCGCGCCCAGTTCGGGCAGACGCTCTCGGTTTCGCATCCACTGGTGAAGAAATTTGGGATCTCCGGAGAAATCTGGCATTTCACTCAGCCTTTTCTCCGCAGCCATGCCGTCGGCAACTTGTGGGCGCTGAATTACAACCTGCGGAAAAACCTCGTGCTCGATGGCGGTTTCAATCGTGGACTCACCACTACTTCCACACGCTGGGAAGTGTTTGCGGGATTCACGTATCTGCTACCGCACAAAGTCTTGGCGAGGAGCGGCGCAAACTGATTCTTGAGCGGACAGAATTCATGCGGCGCGCTCACGCTGCAATTTAGAATCACGCCCATGGAAATCACCCACATCGAGTCGTTCCTGCCCTACTTGAAGAGCATCCACGAGCGCACCATGCGGGTGGCGCACGTGATTCCGGCAGACAAGCTGGATTGGACCTACGCTCCCGGCAAGTTCACGCTCGGCGACCTGCTGCGGCACCTGGCGACGATCGAGCGGTATCTGTGGGCGGAAATCGTGCAGGGCAAGCCCAGCCGCTATCACGGATGCGGGCGCGAACTGGCCGACGGCTACGACAACGTGCTGGCCTTCGTCGAACGCCTGCACACCGAGTCCGTCGAAATCTTTGCCCGCCTCACCCCCGACGACCTGCAGAAGAAATCGGTCACGCCTGAGGGTTCACCCATCAGCACGTGGAAGGTGCTGCGACTGGTGGTGGAACATGAAATCCACCATCGCGGCGAGATTTATGTGTACCTGGGAATGTTGGGCGTGAAAACGCCGCCGCTCTACGGCATGACTTCGGAACAGGTGCAGGAACTGAGCACGAAAGCGTGATGGCAAGTACTACCTAGGAGCCACCAGCTACCAACTACCTTGTACCAACCGCGGTGGGCTGCGCTGCGTGCTTCGCTTTACCCGCCGCCTCCACCCGGTTTCTCCCGTTATCTTTTGCCCGGTAGAGCGCCTGGTCGGCCGCCTCGATGACCAGCTCCGGTGTGCGTAACCGCCCGCTCGACTCGGCCACTCCCATGCTCACCGTCACCGCCGTCCTGGCGCGCGCACTGCCCACCGGACGCCGCCCCGGCTTGGTGTAGCGCCGCTCATCGCGCCGGCGGTCGCTGCGATCCGGGCCGCGCACCATGAAACTGGACCGTTGAATGGCGGTGCGCAACTCCTCCAGGTGCAGCACACAGTCAGCCGCGTTGCGGGCGGGAAACACGATGGCGAACTCTTCGCCGCCATAGCGAAAGGCGCGCCCGCCTCCCCCCACTTGCGCCAGCCGCCCGGCAACCATGCGCAAAACCTGGTCGCCGATGTCGTGGCCGTAGGTGTCGTTGAAGCGCTTGAAGTGGTCCACGTCCACCATGGCGATGGAGTAGGTGTCATGCAAGGCGACGAGCGCCTGGTTCAACGCACGCCGCCCGGGCAATCCCGTAAGTTCGTCGTGGAAGGCCAGCAGGTACGAGGTTTCGACCAGCGCGGCGGCAAATATCAGCACGCCGGTGGCGAAGTACAGCGACGACGCCCGCCCCGGTGACGCTGCGTGCAGTCCGGCAAAGGCGGCGCATACGCTCCAGAAGAAGGCGCTGTCCACCGGCTTGCGCAGCAGGGCCATGCGCATGCCGAGCCAGGCTGCGGCGCCCGCCATCGCCAGCAGCGCTAGTTGAGGGAATGGCGTCCAGGCGAACAGTCCGCCCGGCAAATACGCGTGTTCTGCCCAGCGCGCGAATTCCAGATTCTCCGGGCGCGCCAGTACGATAACGGCCACCGCCTGAACCGAAACAATGCCCACGCCCGATCCCACCGACGCCAGGGTGAGCCCGCACTCGCCAATCACCGAAAAGAAGACGAGGTTGAGGGGGACCAGCAGCGCCAGCAGCGCAAATCCCGCGTTGGCCGCCGGCGCCGACGCGTGTCCCAGCATGACCAGCGCGCGGTCAGCGAGGGCAAGCACCACCGCGGCGAAGACCACGCGGCTGGAGTTGAACCGCCAAGCCATGGCGAGCGCCCCGAACATGGCGGTCCATAACAAAAAGTTGACCACGTATTGCGCGGTCGCGTGCGCCGCCGGGACGTGCGCCAGCACCAGCGCGGCCATCAACAGCGCGCCTCCGGGCACGACGAAAGAAACGAATGTCCTGACTGGGGCCGAGTTCACGGCCGCGGCTCCTCGCTTCCGGGTTCGTCCTCAATTATGTGCGCTGCAAGCGCGGCGAGGCAGGTGACTTACGGGGTACGTTTTCTTCGGTACAATATCCCCATGCCGACTGTGGACAACATCATGGAGCGGCTCCGGAACTGCTACGACCCGGAGATTCCGCTGAACATCGTTGATCTGGGCCTGATCTATAACGTCCAGGTGGAAAACGAAGGCGACGTGACGGTGGAGATGACGCTCACCGCGCAGGGCTGCCCGTCGCATACCGAAATCAGCCGCGACGTGCGCACTACGCTGCTCAGTACGCCCGGAGTGAACAACGCGAAGGTCAACGTGGTGTGGGATCCGCCGTGGACTCCGGATCGAATCAGTCCGGAAGGCCGGCAGAAGCTGGGAATCGAAGAATGATCGGATGAGTGCGTGATCGCATGATCTGAACCGCCTCGCGCGCATGCAGATCGCTGGATCACCCGATCACCAGATGCCCAGATCACCCGATCACGTCTGCCGTTTGTTAGAATAGTGATACCCCACTACGTACTCGGTACTCGGACTCGGTACTAGCTCTTCCGTCGGGACGTGGCGCAGCCTGGTAGCGCACTCGCTTGGGGTGCGAGGGGTCGGCAGTTCAAATCTGCCCGTCCCGACCATCTTTCCTTCGCGTCCAGAATTCACCTTTCAGAAATGCGCTTGCGGCGCCGGGAACGGTTAAGGGGGCGACCCGCCGCTCCATCCCCAAGTGGGCATGACCATCGCGCGCCAGCGGCAGCGGTGCTGGGAATCCTTCTTGAAAATGACCAGGCAGTTGTCGGTCGCTGCAAGCGGTGTGCACCGCAGCACGCGCGAATTCTTGTAGGGGCCGTTTTCGGCATAGCGCACGGGGGTGCCCTGCACCGCCTGCTGCAGGTTCAGCCATTGCTGGCCATGATTTGAGTCCAGGGCGCTGAACACGGCGCCCGGCGGCACGTTAGTGGCACGGAAGAAATCGAAGCTTGGCGCCATCAAGCTCGCGAGCGCGTCCGTGTCCTTGTGCTCGACGGCGGTCTTGAAGGCCGCAAGAAACCTATTGAAGTCCTGGGTGGCTTTCTGCTTCGCGGCGAGGAGTACGGGGTTCACCAGCAGGACCACGGACAGGAGGAATGCGAGCGATCGGGACATACGGGGACCTCATTCGCTGACCCGATAGTAGCAAGGCGGGTGGCCCAGGTAAACCGCGGGTGCGGGGGGTCGGCAGGTCAAATCTGCTCGTCCCGACCATCAATTCCGGCTTTCCTTGCATCTCCTCGTCCCAGTAGCACGCGGATTACTTTTTCCGCTGCGCCGCATCGACATTACTCATTGGATTTCGCACCACCAACAGTGCTACAAGTCAGCAGATTCTGCGATGTGCGCCTCGACCCAAAGCGATCGTAATCACGTTGCCGCCGGCTATGGCACGGCCTCCTCGTGCTTGCTCGAGTGCACCGTCGCCATCGTCGTGCGAATTATTAGCCCGCTACTGAGCGGGTGACGACGCTGAACATTCAGCTCTGCTAGAAAGGCCGTCATCCCGCAACCGGTGGCGGCCTTTTCATTTGTTCCCTCAAAGCAAGAATGCCGGTGAGATTGACGTATTAGGGAGGCTACAAGCACATGCTTCAACCAAACACAAAAGAGGGTGCGCCGAATCCTGTGATTCCAACCCTGCAACAGACCTGCGGTGTCACGCTGCACGAGATACGCCTGGCGGCGGCCCGGATTCGTGAGGCGATCCCGCCCTCGCCCTGTACGGTGTCGCGCGCCCTGTCGGAGATGACAGGCGGCACCGTTTTTCTGAAGCTTGAAAATCTGCAACGCACCGGCTCCTATAAGGAACGCGGCGCGCTGAACCGTCTGCTTGCGCTCACCGCTGCCGAGCGCGGACAAGCTCTGGTGACAGCTTCGGCCGGCAATCATGCCCAGGCGGTCGCCTACCATGCTGCACGGCTCGGCCTCAAGGCAGAGATCTGGATGCCGCTAACCACGCCGCTGATCAAGGTGTCAGCCACGCGTGCCTGGGGCGCCGAAGTGGTGCTGGAAGGCACAAATTTCGACGACACGTTCGCTGCGGCTCTCGAGCGTTGCCGCCAGGCTGGAGCTATCTTTATTCATCCTTTTGACGACGAACGAGTGATGGCCGGCCAGGGAACGCTGGCTCTGGAGCTTTTGGATCAACTGCCGAACCTCGACGCGGTCGTCGTTCCGGTAGGTGGCGGAGGGCTGATTGCGGGCATGGCCGTGGCGCTCAAAGAAACCAATCCTTCGATTCAAGTGATCGGTGTTCAGACCGCCCTGCTGCCCTCGATGCTGGAGGCGGTGAAGCAAGGCAAGCCTGTCAATTTGCCCGGTAAATCGACCATCGCAGACGGCATTGCGGTTCGATCGGCAGGCGAGAAGACCATGCCGATTGTCGCGCGCCTGGTCGACGATCTGGTGCTGGTGGACGAGGAAGAGATCGCTGCCGCCGTGCTGCTGCTGCTGGAACGTGAAAAGACATTGGCAGAAGGCGCGGGCGCTGTCGCAGTGGCGGCGCTGATGCATGGCAAGCTGTCACTGGCCGGCAAACGCGTAGCCGCCATCGTCTCCGGCGGCAACATGGACGTCACCCTGCTCTCCCGCATTATCGAGCGCGGCCTGGTCAAAGACGGGCGGCTGGTCCGGCTTAGAATTCCCCTGCCCGATCATCCCGGCGCACTGCACCGCTTGACCGAGGTGATCGCTCGCAACCGCGTCAACATCGTTGAGACCAGCTACCACCGCGCCTTTCATGGCGCCAAGCTCAGCCACACGGTGATCGACCTGACCATGGAAACACGCGGCCATGAGCACTGCGATCAACTGATTCGCGCCCTCGAGGAATCAGGCTACGAACACGAGCGCATCGTCTGAACTCCCGAGCAAAGGTGCGTTCGAGCAGTATCCCCTCCGCGCGCTTTCGCGGGTTTTGGGGGATGCGAGGGCTGAGTTCCGCATTCTCCTCAAGGCCGGACCACCCGCCAAGTGAGCCGATGCCCCTCGGGTGTGCCGCTTTCCAATGGGGCCGCCCCTGGGGTCTTCGCGCTCTTGAGGCCGACTTCTTACAGGAGACAGCAAGATCAAGATGACGGCAGGCGGCTCCATGGACCTTGCTGGCCGTCTCACCGCCAATTGGGGAGAAGCGCGGCGGCAAGTGGCTGATCCGCAACGCCGCCGACCGCTTATACTCTGGGGGACCGCAGGCTGCACGGCGGTCCAGAAAACATGCCGCAATTCCTGGCTACCCTCTTGCGCAACTTGCGCGGCGCGCGCGGCACCGACATGCGGGTGCTGTGCACGCAGTTGCTGTCGCAGCGCGGTGAGGCGTCACAAACCGTGCTGGCGCAGAGCATCCTTGAACAATACAGGGCGATGGACAGCGCGCAGCAGCTCGCTTTTTTCCAAATGCTGGCGCTGGATTTCGGCCCCGACCGCGATGCCATCCAGCGCGCCATCGAGGCCTACCGGCATAATCCGGGCTCGGCCACGGCGTCTGCGCTGGAGTCTGCCGCCGAACCCCCGCGGCAGGAATTATTCCGGCGCATCAACACCGCGCCCGCCGGAACCGATTCCCTGGTTAGCATGCGCCGCGACCTGCTGACCAATCTCCACTCGCATCCCCAGCTCAGCGTGGTGGACACGGACCTGAAACACCTGTTCCGCTCCTGGTTCAACCGGGGGTTCTTGCGCCTGGAACGGATTGGCTGGCACACCTCGGCGCTGACGCTGGAGAAGCTCATCGAATACGAATCGGTCCACGAAATCAACGGCTGGCCGGACCTGCGCCGCCGCCTGGAAGCCGACCGGCGTTGCTTTGCGTTTTTTCAACCTGCGCTCGCCGGCGAACCGGTGATCTTCGTCGAAGTGGCCCTCACCAAGGGATTGGCCCGCCATCTCGAACCGCTGCTCGACATCACCGCTCCGGTGCTTCCCCCCGAGCAGGCCGACACCGCAATCTTCTACTCGATCAACAACTGTCTCGACGGCCTGCGCGGAATTCCGTTTGGTAATTTCCTGATCAAGCAGGTGGTGGACGAGCTTGGGGCGGAGCTGCCGAAGATCGGCAACTACAGCACGCTCTCACCCGTGCCGCACCTGGCGCGCGCGCTGCACGCACTCCAGGACAACCACGGATTCACGCGCGAGCGGCTGTCGCGTCTGCTGCGCGACTTCGCCGGCGACTTGACTCGCGAATCGGGTCTCGACGATCCGGTGGACGGATTGTTCCACCTGCTGAAGGACCCGGCCGAGCACCAGAAAGCGCTGTCTCCGCCTCTGAAGCGGCTCACGCTTGCCTACCTGACACAATTACGGGCCGGCGAAAAGCCCTACGATGCGGTGGCGCAGTTCCATTTTTCCAACGGCGCCAGGCTGGAATCCATCGATCCGTTCGCCAACATGCGTCCCTACGGCCTGAGCGACTCTTTTGGCGTGATGGTCAACTATCGTTATATCCCCGATGAGTTGGAAGAGAACCATGAGCGCTTCGTGGTCAGCGGAGAGCTGAGCGTTTCGTCATCGTTGGCGCACGAACAGCGCATCGTGACTGAAGCGTGGCGCCGCGAGGCCGGAAAACCGGGCAAGCGCAGCCATTCCTCGGACTAGAGCCGTCCACTCTCTGTACGTGGCCGATGTCATCCCGAGCGAGGGAGGGCTCCCGCGCGCTTTTACCAGCGCGGGAAACCCGAGTCGAGGGATCTCTACCGCTACACCAACTCTGCAACCGCTCTAATCGTTGACGGTCACACGGTCAGGATGACGCACTTGAGATAGGCCGTTTCGGGGACGGCCAGCAGCACGGGATGGTCCTTGGCCTGGCCGCGCTTCTCGATCACCTTCGGCGACTTGCGCGCGTCGCAGGCCGCCGCTTGCAGCATCTCCAGGAAATCTTCTTCTCCCACGTGGAACGAGCACGAGCATGTGACCAGGACACCGCCCGGCCGCAGCATTTTCAGCGCCCTCAGGTTCAGCTCCTTGTAGCCGCGCATCGCGGTCGCTAGCGCCTTGCGCGATTTCGCGAAGGCTGGTGGGTCCAGCACGATGGTGTCGTAGTGCCGGCCGGCCGTCGCGTAGTCCTTGAGCAGGTCGAAGGCGCCGGCTTCCATCCATTCGATCTCGCGCCCGCCGTGCGCCGCGGAGTTCAGTTTTTCGTTCTGTTCCGCGATCTCCAATGCCGGACGCGAACTGTCCACGGCGGTCACCTGCGAGCACAACCTCGCCAGGTGCAACGCGAAACCGCCCTGGTAACAGAAGACGTCGAGCGCCTCGCCGTGGGCATAGGTTGCGGCCGCCGCGTAGTTCTCCCGCTGATCGAGAAATGCGCCGGTTTTCTGTCCCGCGAGCGCGTGGAAATGAAAACGCACGCCATTCAGGGTGAACTGCGTGTCGGTTTTCTCGCCGTAACGCAGGCCTTCCTCGCGCGGCGGCAACTGCTCCAATTCGCGGATGCGCGGTTCAACCCGCTCCACCACGGCGGCGGGGTGGAACTGGTCGAGCAGTGTCTCGAGGAGCGCTTCCCGGATTTCGTCGCGGTCCATCGCCTGGGTAAGCACCTGGAACGAAACAATGTCGTTGTAGCGGTCCACGATCAGGCCGGGCAGGCCGTCGCCCTCACTGAAGACAACCCGGTAAGCGTCGGCGTCGCGCACGATTCGCCGGCGGTAGGCGATGGCGCCGAGCAGACGTTCGCGGAGAAATTCTACCAGCCCGGCGGGCTCCAGACGCTCACCGGTGAGCATTCGGAGGGCGATTTGCGAGCTGCTACTGTAGAGCGCGGCGCCGAGAAATTTGCCGGCTTCTTCCTGCACCCGGACCAGCGACCCGGGCGGAACCAGGTCGCTCCCGACCAGGTCGGAGCGGTACACCCAGACATGACCGCGGCGGATGCGTGCCGCAGCTCGCCAATTTACGTGCAGAATTGGTGCGGACAAGGCTTTCAGGGCTTCTGCGCCGCGCCTCCGGGCTTGAACGTCTTACTCGCCCGACGGACTTGCTTCCGCCGGGACAGCCGTTTCCTGCCCGGCAGCCGGTACATCGCGCGCCGGGTCGTACCACAGGATGCGGTGGCAGGAGTCACAGATGATGAACTGCTCGTTGGTGCGGACGTCGTTGTAAAGCTGCGGCCGCAACATCACCTGGCAGACGGAACAATGGTGGTCCACCGCCTCGGCCATGGCGCTGCCGCGCAGCTTCAGCACTCGGTCGTAATGCCGCAGCACATCCGGCGTGATCGTCGCGCGCAACGTGTTGCGCTTGCTGTTCCACGTCGCCAGCTCCTTTTCGTCCACTTCCGTCCGCGAGCGGGCCTCCGCTTTTTCCTTTTCGATTTCCACGGCCTCCGCCTTCAATTCGGCCTCCGCGGTCTTCAGGTCCTTTTCCTGCGACTCGGTCGCCAGCATGCCTTCCAGTATCTTGTCCTCTGCTTCGCGGATGTGCTGCTGCGCGAATTCCATCTCGGTAGTCAGCGCTTTGTACTCCTGGTTGGTCTTGACGCCCAGCATCTGGTCGCGGTACTTGGAAACTTTTTGCTGCAGGTCCTGGATTTGCGATTCGAATTTGCGCCTGGAGGCCTCGCCCGCCTTGATAGCCGCTACTGCCCTTTCCTTGCGCGCCTTGGAATCGGCGAGCTTGGCCTCGATCACCGCCACCCGGCGCGGCAGGGCGGCGATCTCTTGCGAGAGGCGCGAAATCTCGCGGTCGGCCTCCTGCAACTCCTTCAGGTTCTGTAGGTCTGGACTCATCCCCAAACAATCCAATCGGTTGAAAATTGTAGCACGCTAAGGGTTGCGGGGGCTTGGCTGCCGAGGACGCGGAGTCATCGCATCTTGCCGTCGAACAGCGACCCGCGACCAGCCCCTGATGTTGTAAACTTTCCCGTTTTCGTTGCTTCGAGGGAAAGACATGATCGCGCGTTTATCTGCCATCCTCCTGCTCTGTTTGCCGCTGGCTGCGCAACAGCCGGCCACCACGCCCGCAATGCCGCCGAAGCTCACTATCGAATCCATCTTCGCCGAGAACGGCATCACCGGCCGCGGGCCGGATGCGATCAAGTGGAGCCCGGATAGCTCCAAGCTCTCGTTCATCCAGCGCGACGATTCCAACGAACATGGGCAACTTTGGTACATTGACGTCGCCACCGGCGCCAAGGCGGTGCTGGTTGCGGAAAGCAAGCTGCAGTCGCTGTTTCCGCCGTCCAGCCGCATGACCGCCGAACAGCGCGAGCGCGCGCAGCGCTATTCCGTCGCCGCTTACCAGTGGGCCCCCGACTCCAGGCACCTGCTTTTCGACAGCCGCGGCCAGCTCTGGTACTACTCCCTCGACAGCGGCACCGCGGTGCAGCTCACGACGGCGGCGGAACCCACCAGCGATCCCAAGTTCTCGCCCGACGGAAAACGCCTGGCGTACGTGCGCAAGCACGACCTCTGGTCGCGCCCGGTCGGCGAGGGTGGCGAGCGCCAGGTCACCCGTGATGGCGATGAGAACCTCCTCAACGGCGAGGTCGACTGGGTGTACCAGGAGGAACTCGGTGTCCGCAGCAACTACTTCTGGTCGCCCGACAACAAGCGTATCGCCTTTCTCCAGATGAACGAGAAACCGGTACCCACCTATCCCCTGGTTGACTGGATGCCGACGCACCCCAAGGTCACCGACCTGAAATATCCGAAAGCGGGAGATCCCAATCCCGAAGTGCGCCTCGGTGTCACTTCCGCTGATGGCGGCAAGGTGAAATGGATCAATTTCGGAGACGTCAGCAACAACGACGTGTACATCCCGCGCTTCGGGTGGGTGGGCAGCGGCACGCTCTACGCGGTGGTGGTGAACCGCCTGCACACGCGCATGGACTTGTACTTCGCCGATGCCGCCAGCGGCCGTTCGCGCCTGGTGCTCACCGAATCCGAGCCCAACGGCTACCTTGACGACGAGCGCTTCCACATTACGTGGCTGAAGTCGGGCGACCGCTTCCTGTGGCCGAGTTGGCGCGACGGTCACATGCACCTGTACCTCTACAGCTTCGATAAGAACAATCCCCTGGCGGCCGACGCCAGGCTCGAGCGGCAGCTCACCAAGGGAGAGTTCGAAGTCAGCAGCGTGGCCGCGGTGAACGAATCCAGCGGCACGGTTTATTTCGAGGCCAATGCGGGCGACGCGCGCCAGGAACAGGTCTTCGCCGTCAAACTCGACGGCGGCACAATGCAGCCGATTACCACCGAACCCGGCGTGCACAGCGCCGACTTTGCGTCCGACGGACAGTATTTCGTTGACCGTCATTCCGCTCTGCTCATCCCGACGCATTTTTCATTTTGCAAAGTAGGCGGCGCCTGCAGTTCGATTTGGGAGTCCCGCCCCGTTTCCGCCTACAACCTGATTGCCCCGCGCGCGATCGAGCTCACGGCCGCCGACGGGCAGACCACCTTGTACGGATACCTGCTTCTGCCCCCCGGCGCCGATACCATGGGCGCCGCCAGCGTCCCGGTGATCCTGAATCCCTACGGCGGCCCGGGAGGCCAGGTGGTGCGGAACTCCTGGAGCGGCCCGAATTTTCTCTTTCACAACATCATGGCGCGTCGCGGTTTTGCCATTCTCCAGGTGGACAACCGCGGCATGGGAAGTCGCGGGCGCGCCTTTGCCACCCCCATCCTCCATCACCTCGGCAAGGTGGAGTTGGAGGACCAGTTGGCGGCCCTGGACCAGGTGCTGAAGCAGTTCCCCGCCCTCGATCCCAACCGCGTCGGCTGGTGGGGCTGGAGCTACGGCGGGTATATGACGCTCTAC